>JAJYKL010000096.1 GCA_021788625.1 Chloroflexota bacterium | reverse complement strand
CGTTGCCCACATGCCGCAAGGTGTGGCGGATGCTGAACGCCTGCGCGTTGGGCTGCCAATCGAGCACCTCGTCACTCTTGAGCGATTCGTCGACGAACACGGCCAGCAGGTCGGCGCGCGCGTAGGCCATCAGGCGGAAGTAGCGCTCCATCTCCTTGTGCGTGATCGGCGGTATGTCCGGCGCGAACAGGGCGGCCGCATCGCCGGGGTTGAACGGGCCCATGCCGTGGCTCTCGCCGGCTAACTCGATCTGGATGGGGTCCGCCTTAGGCAGGTCGGTCTCGCCGTGCCGGCACAGCCAATCCATGTATTCGCGAATGGCCGCCGGCACACGGCGCAGGGCCGTCTCGCGGTCGTCCGCGCGGGCGAAGCATCCGGGGAGGCTGCTGCCCAGCGGGATGGGGCCGGACGGGTGCAGTACGTGCGCCATGCAGGTGCCGGAGTCGCCGGTCTCGAGGTATGCGGAGTAGGTTGCCATTGGTATTCCCGTTACGGTATTAGTCGGCGGTACATGGGCAAGTATGGATCGTTTTGCCGCGGCCGGGGTCGGTGGGTGCCATGAGCTCGTCGCTCGTGCAGTGGGGGGCGGGGGCGGGATTGGGCGTGAGAGCAGGTGCTGGAGTCGAAGCTTAAGCTGTTTGCGCGGCGCCGGTCACCCACGCCCGGCAAATGAATTGCCGGTCTACGTAAGGTCAAGCCGGCTGCGTGCGGCGGGCGAATGGCGGTCTGATTGGTGTTGAGGCATCAGCCGGTTACGCGATAAACCGAGGCCACGAAAGAACCGGCAGACACGCATGGTAGGGGCGATGCACCGCCTTAAGGTTCGCAACGTACCGTGATGGTACTGGCGGTGCATCGCCCTCCCCACGGCAGGGAGTGCATGACGTCGAAGAACAGATCTCGCCTCAGATCCGACCTCGATCTCGCTCATCAGGATTATCATTCGCCTCAGGGGTTTCGCGAAACGTGCACCCCCTATCTCAGCAGACGAGATTGAACTGACCCAAAGCGTATTCAAGCAAAACACATGGCCGTCAAGAAATCCGAACTGTATAGCTCCCTCTGGCAATCGTGCGACCAGTTGCGCGGCGGCATGGACGCCTCCCAATACAAGGATTACGTGCTGGTCCTGCTGTTCGTCAAGTACGTCTCCGACAAGTACGCCGGCCGGACGGACGAGGTGATCGTCGTCCCGCGCGGCGGCAGCTTCAAGGACATGGTGAAGCTGAAGGGCGTCATCGACGTGGCCGACTTCAACGACGAGGACAAACTCGGCCACGGCAAGGAGATGCAGGATCGCCTGTCGAACCTGGTCGCCATCTTCGAGAACCCGGCGCTGGACTTCAGCCGCAACCGCGCCGAGGGCGACGACCTGCTGTGTGACGCCTACGAGTACCTGATGCGCCATTTCGCCACCGAGAGCGGCAAGAACAAGGGCCAGTTCTACACGCCCGCCGAGGTCTCGCGCGTGATGGCCAAGGTGATCGGCATCGACGCGCTGGAGCAAAAGCGCGACAAGACTCGCGCCCTGAAGCAGGGCATGATGCAGGAACTGCTGACGGGAAGGGTCCGCCTAGTATGAAGATTCACACGATCGACGGGCGGGACTACCGGCTGCCCAACGCGCTCAACGCGTTCCAGCAGGAGCTGTACGTCCATCTGATCGACTGGAAGTGGCAGCACGTCACCCGGGAGCCCGGCTTGGAGTGCGGCGTGCCCTACGACGCCATCCTACCCGACTCGTGCGCGGGCCAGTACCCGATGCTCTACCCCGCGGTGAGGGATGCGCTCGAGCAGCACCGCCAGGTCTATCCCTTTCGCATGCACAAGTTCTTCAACCACATGGCGAGCTCGCAGGCGGCCAACACCAACTTATTTCTGCCAATCCTACAGCACCCCGCCGCGAACGCCATCCTGGGTAGGCTAAAGGGCGACTTCGCCCGGCTGGCGACCGAGCACCTGGACAACGGCTACCGCGTCGAGTTCTAGGATGAGCCCTACGGCGTGCTGCGCGACAAGAACCCCATGTCGGGCACGGACGCGGACATCGGCATCGCCTACTACAACCAGCAGGGCGAGCTGTGCCTGTGGCTGATCGAGCACAAGCTGACCGAAGCTGAGTTCACCCCCTGCGGCGGCTATCGGAGCCCCGGCCGGCAGGCGCGGCACGATTGCGACAGGAGCTTCGCCGGTCTGCTGGCGGAAAAGAACGCCTGTTACTACCACGACGTGCGGCGGTTTGCCTACTGGGACATCACCGAAGCCAACCTTTCTTTCTTCCCCAACCACGCCGCGCACGCGCACTGCCCGTTCCAGGGCGGGATGAACCAACTGTGGCGCAACCAACTGCTGGCGCTGGGCATCGAGCAGGACGCGCGGCAACCTTACCGTCACGTTTCCTTCTCGGTGGTGAAACACGCCCGCAACACGTACCTGGACCCGACGCTGCGCGCCTATCAGGAGCTGATCGCGCACAACGGGCAGTTCTCGGTCTTCACGTCCACTGACGTGCTGGACGCCGCCGGGGCGCTGGGCGACGTGGAAATGAACCGTTGGATCGAGTGGTACAAAGATCTCTATAGCTTATAAGGATGCAGTGTGATGAGCACCGTCGGCCAGATCGAGCGCAAGACCCAGGCCAGGGTGGTGAACCTGTTCCGCAAGACGCTGAAGTACGCCTACCTGGGCAACTGGGAGGAGCGCGAGGGCAACCGTAACATCGAAGAAGACTATCTACGCGCCTTCCTGCGGCAGCAGGGCCACGACGACGCGCTCATCGGCAGGGCTCTTTATGAGCTGGGCAAGGCCGCCGGCGACCAGACCAAGAGCCTGTACGACCTCAACAAGGCGGTCTATGGCCTGCTGCGCTACGGCGTGAAGGTATGCCCCGAGGCGGGCGAGAACAATGTCACCGTCTGGCTGATCGACTGGCTTCACCCCGAGCGCAACCACTTCGCCATCGCCGAGGAGGTGACCGTCGCGGGCGAGCGCACCAAGCGCCCCGACATGGTGCTGTACGTGAACGGCATCGCGCTGGGCGTGCTGGAACTGAAGCGTTCCATCGTCTCGGTGGCGGAGGGCATCCGCCAGAACCTGCTCAACCAGCGCAAGGACTACATTTTAGGCTTCTTCGCCACCGTGCAGTTCGCCATGGCCGGCAACGACACCGAGGGGCTGCGCTACGGCGCCGTCGACACGTCCGAGAAGTATTACCTCACCTGGAAGGAGCCTGGCGCCACCGAGAACCTGCTGGACCGGGGGCTGACCCAACTGTGCGAGAAGCGCCGCTTTCTGGAGGTCGTGCACGACTTCGTCGTGTTCGACGCCGGTACGGAGAAGTTGTGCCGTCACAACCAGTACTTCGGCGTGCGCGCGGCGCAGGAGCACGTGCGCCGTCGCGAGGGCGGCATCATCTGGCACACGCAGGGCTCGGGCAAGAGCCTGACCATGGTGTGGCTGACCAAGTGGATCCGCGAGCACGTGCGGGACGCGCGCGTGCTCATCATCACCGACCGCACCGAGTTGGACGAGCAGATCGAGAAGGTGTTCAAGGGCGTGGACGAGGACATCGTCCGCACCACCAGCGTGCGCGACCTGATCGACAAGCTGAACGACACGACGCCCTGGCTGATCGGCACGCTAATCCACAAGTTCGCCGGAAAAGAGGAGGGCGACGTCAGGGGCTTCATCGACGAGGTGACCCGCAGCCTGCCGCAGGGCTTCCGCGCCAAGGGCGACCTGTACGTCTTCGTGGACGAGTGCCACCGCACGCAGTCGGGCGAGCTACACAAGGCGATGAAGCGCATCCTGCCCAACGCGCTGTTCATCGGCTTTACCGGCACGCCGCTGCTCAAGGCCGACAAGCAGCGCAGCGTCGAGGTATTCGGACGCTACATCCACACCTACAAATTCGACGAGGTCGTGCGCGATGAGGGACAGGCGACGATCCACTATCATCCATCACGCTGCACGCCCGGTCGCCGCATCGCATAGATCGTCAATTTGCCGTCGTGCGTGGGGACCGCCGACATGACTGCAAAGCCGTGGCGCTGATAGAAGCGTACGTTGGACTCGACATGCGTTTCCAGGTAGCAGGGCTGGCCGGCAGCGTCGGCCAGTGCCAGCACCGGCTGCAACAGCGCCCCTCCAATACCCTGGCGCTGGCAGGCTGGCTCAACGGCCAGGGCGAACAGATACCAGTGCGATCCAGGTGCGAACCGCTCGTGCTCACGCTCCATGTGGGCCGATGTGACGATGGCGCGGATGATGCCCTCCAGATTCATGCTCCAGGGCACACCCATAAATCCCGAGCGAGCCAACCGCCACGACGTCAGGCGAGTTTGCCCGGGAGGAAGCCAGATGGCTACACCTTCGAGTTGTGGCGCAGCGTCCACCCTCCCATAACGCATGCCGTAGCGAACGCTGGAGCGGGCATACCATGCAGCCATCCGCATTCGCGCCTGCTCGCCGCCCGCGATATAGCGCAGATAAGCGTAGTCAGCAAAGGCATGCGTCACCGTGCCGATCATCTTCGGCATGTCGGCCTCGCGTAGTCGGGTTGCATCGTGCGTCATAGGTCAGACGTGAAAGCAATAATCGGCAATCTGCGGTCTCTAGTTTGCGTTCACCCCTCTCGCCTTGCGCGCCAGTGCCTGCGCCCGCGCAGGTGCATCACCCACGTAAACACTCGCATCCAGCAGGGCGTGCGCTTCGGAAGCGCTCAGGTAGTGCATTACCAGAGGGTCCGCGCATAGCGCATCGATGAGTGGATTCGCCTCGCCGTTGCTGACTCTCGCCCAGGCCTGCAGGCTGTGCTGGCGGATCAGCTCGTGCATCTCCTGCCGGTTGGCACCGGCTTTCACCAGCGCCATCAATAATCGCTCGGTGGCGGCGAAAGGACCGTAACTGCTCATGTTGAGTGCCACCTGAGCGCCATTCACGCGCAGACCCTTCACCAGGCGGGTGGCTACATGGATGATCTCGTCAGTCGCCAGGAATGCCTCAGCCAGCACCACGCGCCGGTTGGCGGAGTCGTCCAGCGTGCGCTCCAGGGCGTTGTGCGCTGCGTTGTCCCACATCACGCGCGGCAGAGCTGCCAGGTATCGCGCCAGCGAGTCAATCTTCTCGGCGTTGACCGGGTTGCGCTTGAACGGCATGGCCGATGAGCCCACCTGCCGCGCGCCGAATGGCTCGGCCCACTCCCCGATGGGCGGAGATTGCAGAACGCGCAGGTCGAAGGCGAACTTGTAGAGTGATTGCGCGATGCCAGCCAGACAGTTCACTGCCAGCCAGTCCTGTTTGCGTGGGTAAACTTGCGTCGTCACATCGAACGCCTCTAGCCCCAACCTCCCCAGTACGCGCTCCTCAAGCGAAGGGGTGAGAGAGTGAGAGGATGAGGATGAGCACGTGGGGGAGCGATCACTCCCGCTCTCCCGCTCTCCCCCTTCTTCTTTTTTCTCAAGGAGCTCCAGGTACGATGCACTGGTGCCGACGGCGCCTTTGAAGCCCTTGCCCCGGATGCCCACCAGGCAGGCGCGCAGGGCATCTTCGTCCATCAGCAGGTCCTGCAAATACTGCGCCAGGCGGTAACCGACGGTGGTCGGCTCGGCAGGCTGCAGGTGCGTGAAGGCCATGGTGGGCAGGTCGGCGTACTCGTCCACCTGCTCAGCCAGCGTGACGATCAGGTCACGCAGGCAGGCAGCCACGAGGGATAGTGCGTCGCGCAGGCGCAAGGCGTCGGCATTGTCCTCGACATCCATCGAGGTCGCGCCCAGGTGAATGATGCCTCCGCCGATCGCACACTGCTCGGCGAAGGTACGTACCTCCGCCATCAGGTCATGCTGGATGTCGCGCTCAATCTCCAGCGCCCGCGCGATGCTGCGTTCGTTCACATCTCCGGCGTGTGCCCGCAAATCCGCGACCTGCTCCGCTGTCACGATGCCCAGCTCCTGCTGCGCTTCGGCCAGTGCCACCCACACGCGCCGCCACAGCAGGCGCTTATTGCGTTCGCTCCACATGGCCCGCATCGCCTCGCTGCCGTAGCGTGTGGTGAAGGGAGATTGATATGTTGAAATAAGGGATTCTGATTTGGAAACCGAAGATTGAGGATTAGGATTAGGATTAGGATTGGGATTGAGTTCGTTCATGCGCTCACCTGCGATTCGTGTTCATCCGTTTCGGCTCGGGAAGAAGGCGTAACCATTCATGTTGATTGATGTCAATATATTTTGACCATTATTGATTCACATCGATGCGTGTTCATGCCTGGATTCAAATGACGCGTGTGGCGCCCGCCTTCATCAGAGCCGCGCGGACCTGCGCAGCGGTCTGCTCATCACTCGTCAAGGCGATCATATTACCGCCCCGCCCGCCACCCGAGAGCTTCGCACCCAACGCACCGGCGCCGCGCGCTACATCACACAGGTGGTCCAACTCGAGGCACGACACCCCTAATTGCTGCAGCAGCGCATGGTTGGCGTCCATGAGGCGGCCCAGTTGCAGCCAATCTCCTGTCTGAAGCGCTTCGCGGGCAGCAGTAACCACATCAGCGATCTGGTCGAATAAAGCCTCATATCGCTGTGGGTCGGCATTCCAGCCGTCCCGCAAATCTCCCACCGGAATGCGCGTGGGCATAACTAAACCGGTATCGGCAACGACCAGCAGAGGGGCGTGTGCGATGGTCAGCGTTGAAAACGTCGCCGGCATTGGTTTGGATGGCATCGGCCTGCCAGACACTTGCTTTGCTGGCGCGGCCGCCGAAGTCGTGTCAGCACTTGCAACCTGCTGCCCCCGCACGTACCACACCGGCTGCTCGAAGGCGATCACTGTATTGTCAATCCCACTCGGCGAGCCATGATAGATTTTCTCCGCCTCGAAAGCCAGCCGGCTGGCCTCGGATGGTGGCAGCACGTGCCCGCTGTAAGCCGCCACCGCGCGGGCACAGGCAACCGCCACCGAGGCGCTGCTGCCCAGGTGCGACGAGGGCGGAATATCCGACGTAATGGTCAGACTCCCACCTGGTATGGGCTGCTGCAGGGATTCGAACACCAGTCTGACCAGAACAGCCAGGGGCCGGGCAAGCTCGACGCTCAGGTCGAACTCAGCATGGATGTCGGGCGCACTGATATGGAACGGCCGGCTGCCGGGTATGACGGTTGCCCGCGAGCGCAAAGATGGGAGCGGCAGTGCAATGGCCGGGCGTCCATACACCACTGCATGCTCGCCGCACAGGATCACTTTGGCACACGCCGTGCAGGTCACTTCAGTGCTTATCACTGCGGCAGTACATATAGAACGATCACCGCCGTGATGGTCCACAAGGCAATGCCGATCTGCAATGGCCGGTCGGTGATCAATAATTCGTCTGGTGCGCCGCCCGCACCTTTCACGTGCACCAGGTACAAATATCGGAAGATGCCGTAAACCACGAACGGGATGGTCAACATCATGGTGTGGTCGGCCGGCAAGGCAGGCGCGGAGAATGTGTAGAACGAATAGGCAGCCAGTGTCACAGCCGTGACGACAGAAATGATCTGATCCAGCAGCGGGATGGAATACTCGCTCAGGATGGCGCGCGTACTGGAACTACCGCCCAGTTCCACCAGTTCCTGGCGCCGTTTGCCAAAACCCAGTAGTAGCGCCAGCAGCATCATGCACAGGTACATCCACGGCGAGAAGCGGATCGCCTCCGCCAGCACGGCGCCGCCGCCGACGCGCAGCACGAAGCCGAGTGCCAGCACCAGCACATCAACAATCACGATGTGCTTGAGTGACAACGTGTAGAGCATGGTGGAACCAAAGTAAAGCAGCCCGATTAAGCCAAAACCGGGATGCAGGGCGAATGCTGCGGTCAGCGATCCCAATGCCAGTACAGCAGCCAAGGCAACAGCCACTGGCGCGGCCACGTCGCCACGCGCGATAGGTCGATTGCGTTTGGTGGGGTGTAGCCGGTCAGCTGGTGCATCCACCACGTCGTTGATCAGGTATACCGCGCTGGAGAGAAAGCAAAATACAACAAATCCTGCCAGGGCACTGATCAGATAATCGGGCTGGAACAGCTTGCCGTCGAATAAAACGCCGGCGAAAACAAAGCCGTTCTTGGTCCACTGTCGCGGGCGCATGGAACGAAAGAGTCCGCGCATGGTTGTGGCGAGGTTAGCCGGTTGTGATGCGGTTCCTTTTTCGACACTCATGAGGCAATCATATAGGATTTTAAGTATGCGGACAGGATCAGGGTGTCATCCCGCCGGTTTGAAAACCTGCCTGAACAGTTCGAGGAAAATGGACATAAGGAAGCAGAGACGTGGAGAACTTGCATAGTCCGCATTCTCTTCAAGGCAATCTTTACCCAACCGTGGCAGGCAATCTCCTGTGGTAATCTTCTACAGGCTATAAGCATGGATAGATTTGAGGATCTGGCACAGCGGCTGATCGAGAGCTCACTGGCGCGCATCTTGAAGGAACGCCTGCGCCCCGATGAGGTGCTGCAAGCCATCGTGCGCGCCATTGAAAATGCAAACACCCAGGGGCCTAACGGCGAGCCCATCGCTCCCAACCATTTCTGGGTGACTTTGAGTGAGCAGGATCTGGTCCCGCTGGAATACCACCAGCCCGACCTGGCCGATCAAATGGCTGAAAGTGTACGCCAGATGATCGTGCAAATGGGTCTGCGCATGGACATGCCGCCCCGCGTATTGCTGCAGGGCGTCATGGACCTGCCGCCACACCATCTACGCGTGAGCGCGCGCTGGATCCCGCCTGACTTGCCTGTTACCGACACGAAAGGTGAAACGCCGGCGCAGTCGTCCGTGGCGGCTGACCGCGAGAGTACATCCCTACCGCGCCGGCCTTTTCTGATTGTGGATGGGCGCCGGCAGATCGCGCTGACGAGCGAGAAGATACGGCTGGGCCGCTCACGCGAAAATGATGTGGTGGTGGACGACCGACGTGTCTCGCGGCACCACGCCGAGTTACGCTGGCAGCCCGAGGAACAAAAGTTCCTCTATCTGGACATGAACTCCACCGGTGGCACCAAGTTGAACGGCTACCCTATCCAGCAATGCACACTGGAAGCTGGCGACATCCTCTCGTTGGGCGGCGTGGAGATCATCTATGGCGAGGAGTTCGACCTGCAGTCCACGCGACCGAACACTCCCGCCGATGCAGATACGGATAGCCCACCTCCGCCGCGGTAAACCGGTTACATCGCCACGACAACGGCAATCGCGTAGTCGCGCTCGTGCGACAGCGAGATGGACCACTCTTTCAGGCCCAACTCTTCGGCGCGCGCCGCGGCACCACCGTGCAGGCGTATAAGCGGCTTGCCACGCACGTCTCCAATGATTTCGGCCTCATGCCACAGGATCCCTTCGTGCGACAGGATCCGCATGCCCACACCCAGCGCCTTTGATATAGCCTCCTTCGCAGCGAACCGGACCGCCAGTTCAGGCAGACGCTCGCGGCAGTACAACCGCTCCAGCGGCGTATAGACGCGTTCCAAAAAGCGATCGCCAAACTGCTGGACTGCACGCTCCACTCGCGGGATGAAAATGATATCGACGCCGGTGCTTAACATGTTCAATATCCAATTACCGATTCTGGATCATCGATCTGCGATGGGGGATTAGGGATGCACGATCAACAAGTAAGAAATCCCAAATCGAATCGGCTAGGTTCCAGCCGTGACCAGAACAAAGTTGTCCGGGTCAAGCCAACGCTGGGCGGAAGCGCGAATATCATCGAGCGTGACAGACCGCACCAGGTCGGGGTAATGCAGCAGGTAGTCCAGGCCCAGGTCGTAACGAACCATATTCGCGATGGCGCCAGCGATGCCCTCGTTCGTCTCCATCTGTAATGGCATGAGCCCTACGAAGTAAGACTGGTTGTCCTCCAGCTCTGTCCGCTTCACACGGCGTTCTCGGATGCGCCGCACTTCGGCCAGCGAGATGTCCATCACCTGTTCCACCGAGTTGGGGTTCGTGCCGGCGCTGATGTACCATGGCCCTGGGCCGGGGCCACCGTCGAAGCGACTGCCAATGTAATAGACCAGTCCCTCCTCCTTTCGCACGCTCTCGCCCAGACGGCCATACATACCGAACTGCCCCAGAATGCTGTTCATGAGCGAACAACTCATCCAATCGGGCGCATAGCGCGACGGACCCGGGAAGCCCCACATCAAAGTTGTCTGGCTCTTGCCAGGCATCGGCACGTGCCGGCGCAGTTGCCCACTAACGGGCGGCACAGGAGGAAGCTCCGGGCGCGCAGGTCGCTCGGCCTGCCAATCGCCGAACGCTGCTCGCACGCGTTCAACCACTTCGGCAGCCTTCACCGCGCCCACGACAATCACCACCATGCCCTGAGGTGTGAAATACACCTGATGGAAGTTACGTACTTCATCCAGGGTAATGGCCTTTGCCGTCTCGATGTATCCATCTGTCGAGTAGTGGTAAGGATGAGTGTCGGGGTAACACAACTCACTGAAGTTCAGGCCAGCCATGGCGCGTGTGCTGTTGGCGCTTTCCTCCAGATCGGCGAGCCATTCACTGCGCTCCTTCTCCACCTCGGCCTCGGGAAATGTCGGGCGGCGGATCACATCGCTCAGCAGGTCGAGCATGAAGGGCATATCCTCAGCCAGGCTCTTGGAGTAGAAACTGGTGGAGTACATGCCTGATGACACGCTTAACGTAGCGCCGATCGACTCGGTCTGTTCGAAAATCTGCTCGTACGTGTTGTGCCCTGCGCCGCGCATCAGGCAATCCGAAGTAAAGGCAGCCAGACCGGCTTTGGCAGGCGTCTCATCGCGCGCCCCGGCAACCAGATACCCGCTCACCACTACCGCGGGGCTGGCGAAGTTCTCGAAAGCGTACACGTGGATGCCATTGTCCAACTCAACCTGTGCAATGTTGGCCGCGCTGGGCATCGATTGCAATGCTGTGGAACTGTGTGACGCGCTGCGCCTGGATTGGGAGTGTGATGGAGCTTGCGATCCCTGATGAGTCTTTTTCAGCGATGGCAGCGCGGTGCGCCGAGCGGGGGAGCGGCGCCGGGCGTCTGTGCCAGTCAGTTTTTTGGACATAAAGGTTTCCTAGCTGCCCTGCCCGCGGTAATGACCCACCGTTACGTTGTCGCGAATCAGGTAGTTGCGCGCCACACGCCGTACGTCTTCTACCGTGACGGTGCTCAGGTTCTCAATGAACTTCAGGAACCACATGTAATCTGCAAAAGCCTCGCAATAACCGAGCCAGAAGGCCTGGTTGGTAACGCTTTCGCTGCCGAAGGCAAACTGGGCTTTGGACTGTTTGATCGCCTTTTCCAATTCGGCCGGCGTCACCGAGTCTTGTTTCGCCTTCTCCAGTTCGTCCCATAGCGCGTGCTCCACTTCGTCGATTCCTTTGCCCGGCTGGACCGTGGCGAGGAACGAGTAGAGATGAGGATCCACGGTAGGCACCACGCCCGCCCCGACGTCGGCCGCCAGTCCTGAATCAACCAGGGCTTTACTCATCCGGCTGGAGCGATTGCTGGTACCACCGCCAGCGGACGATAATCCGCTCGCACCACATAGCACCGAGTCCAAAGCTATTAGCGGAAAGAAGTCTGGATGTGCCTGGACATTTCCAGTGGCATCGCGACCCAAACCTTCACGCCGGTCCGTGGCAGGCGGGGCATGGAAGGCCATCATCAGGTAGTCGGTGGTACCCTCGCCCTTGACCGTCACACGGCGTTCGCCACGCTGAGGCGGCTCCACAGCCGTGACGCGGGGAATATGGGACGCCGGCCGTAACCGGCCATAGAGTCGCATTAATCGTTCCAGCATGGTCCCGGTGTCAAAGTCACCCACGACCGAGGCAATGGCATTGTTAGGTACGTAATAGGTGCGATAGTACCTGAACAGATCTTCGCGCGTCATGTTGTTCAGGTCACACAGGTGGCCCAGCACCTCATGGCCATAAGGATGCACTTTGAAGGCCGTTGCCTGCACATCTTCCATCAGGCGGAAGATTGGACTGTTCTCCGATCCCTGGCGTTCGTTGATGATGACGGTGCGCTCGCTCTGTACTTCGTCGGGATCAACCAGCGAATGCACCATCCGGTCGGCTTCCAATCGCAATGCCAGGTCGATCTTGTCCGATGGCATCGTCTCGTAGAAAGTGGTGTAGTCGACCCCCGTCATGCCATTCCGCACACCGCCTTCCCGGCTTACCAGACGGTCCAGCTCGCTCTCGCTATACGTTGGCGTGCCTTTGAACAGCATATGCTCCACCCAGTGCGAGATGCCAGTAATGCCCAGGTGTTCGTTGCGCGATCCGACACGGTACCACACCCAAAACGATGTGATGGGCGCAATGTGCATCTCCTTCAGCAGTAACGTCATTCCATTGGGCAGCACGGCCTTGGTAACGCCGTCGTGCTGCGCCTGGATGTGTGGGCCAGAAATAGTTCTCGCTTTGCTGCGGGTGTGAATGGTTTGTGTGGATTTCGGCATGGCTGCGGGATTCACTTGCGCGCCACGGCAGCGTTCCTGCCGTTCCAGTTCACCACCGGCTGACTGGCCCCGTTCCTGGCGCTGTGGTTGTTCGTGGGGCCGTTTGCGGTTACCTGTCCATAGCCACGACCCAGACCTCGATACACGAAACCAGCACCATACATGAGGGCTGGGTCGTACAGGTTTCGCCCGTCAATAAAAATGGGCAGTCTCATCTCGCGTCTCACCCGATCCAGATCCAGGTTTTTAAACTCATTCCACTCGGTCGCCAGGACGACTACGTCGCACCCTTGCGCCAGGTCATACGAGTCTTCGCACAGCTTCACGTCCTTCAGCACCCGCGCGGCGTTTAGCATCGCCACGGGGTCGTACGCCTTGACGACTGCCCCTGCTTCCTGGAACATGTGTACCAGGTCAATGCCTGGTGATTCGCGGATGTCATCGGTATTGGGCTTAAAAGCCAAACCCAGTATGCCGACCGTCTTGCCGATCAACCCGCCCGCCAGCTCACGCGCCTTGCTGACTACACTGCGGCGCTGGTCGTCGTTGATCTGCATCACGGCCTGCAGCATTTGCGGGTGTTTGCCCTGCACATTCGCCATATGGGTCAGGGCGCTGACGTCCTTGGGGAAGCAGCTCCCGCCATAGCCCAGCCCCGCATCGAGGAAGGCGCGGCCGATGCGCTTATCGTAGCCCATGCCCACAGCCACCTCCTTCACATCCGCGCCGAGCGCCTCACAAATGTTGGCGATCTCGTTGATGAATGAGATCTTGGTAGCCAGGAAGGCATTGGAGGCGTACTTGATCATCTCGGCTGTGCGCAGGTCGGTGATCATGATCGGCGCACGCAGCGGGAAGTAGAGCTGTGCCACGGCCTCAGCTGCGCTGCGGTCCAACGATCCCAGCACGATGCGGTCCGGATTCAGGAAGTCGCTGATGGCCGAGCCTTCGCGCAGGAATTCGGGATTGCTGACGACGCTAAAAGACATCGCGTTTGCCTGCCGATGCATCACAACATCTGCAACCCAATCGCCCGTCCCGACGGGCACGGTGCTCTTGTTCACGATGATGATGGGGTGATCGACCACCTCGGCCACTGACTCGGCCACGGCGCGCACGTAGCGCAGGTCAGCCTCACCATCCACGCCTTCTGGTGTGCCCACCGCGACAAACACCAGTTCGGCGGGCGCCTCGGGGTTATTCAGCGCTTCTTCATACGACGTGGTGAATGAGAGGCGGCTCGCCGACACATTGCGGCGCACCATCTCCTCCAGCCCTGGCTCATAGATGGGCATGATATTCTGCTTCAAATGAGCGATGCGTTCTTCATTCACGTCCAGGCACACCACGCGGTTGCCCATGTCGGCGAAGCAGGTGCCGGTGACCAACCCGACATACCCCACACCGATCACCGTGATATTTTTCATCTGGTACCTTCCCCCATGACTGGTGAGAATGGCGACTGGAGCCTAATGGTTGCATGTCTGACAGATAATCTGCCAACCGTCCAACGTCGATCGCCAACCTTGTGCCGGTAATTGGTAATGATCAATCTCCAATCTCTAGTTTCCGATGAGTCCCCACCGGGCGGCCAGTTCGGCGTTCAGCAAGCTGCCACCAGCGGCTCCGCGTAGAGTGTTATGCGCCAGCGTGATGTACTTCACACCACAATCTCCAAATAACGGTTCGGCCCGCACGCGTCCCACCACCGTGCTCATGCCTTTGCCGGTGAGCCG
>JAJYKL010000203.1 GCA_021788625.1 Chloroflexota bacterium | reverse complement strand
AGAGTTGGTCAACATGGTGAGCTGGTCGTCCTTCGACAGGCTCAGGATGATCATGGTGAGCTTGTCGAACCATCCTTCGGCGGGCTCAGGATAATCATGGTGAGCTTGTCGAACCATCCTTCGACAGGCTCAAGATGAGCATGGTGAGCTTGTCGAACCATCCTTCGACATGCTCAGGATGAGCATGGTGAGCTTGTCGAACCATCCTTCGACATGCTCAGGATGATCATGGTGAGCTTGTCGAACCATCCTTCGACAGGCTCAGGATGATCATGGTGAGCTTGTCGAACCATCCTTCAGCAGGCTCAGGATAATCATGGTGAGCAACCTAACCATCCTTCGACAGGCTCCAGATACATGCCCTTTTGCCTTGCGTGCATTCGCAGGTTGCTCTAGCCAGTGCCGTCTTCAAGCGTGAAGTCGAATGGCGTATCGCGATCGCAGTGCAGTGTTTTATCTTTCAGTGTGAGTAACGCCACTTGCAGCGAGCTGCGGCGCCATGAGTAGGGTTGTACCTCGGGCACACCGATCGTTACGTACTCACCACGCTGAGGGTGGGTGAAATAAAAGATGTAAGCCCGATCACCCTGTACCAGTACATCTGCATGTTGGCCCAGCCAGGTATCATCCGTTCGCCGGCCTGATCTGGCAAGAATCGTGCTGGAGTAGGTCCATGTCTCCATGTCAGACGAAGAGTAGGTTTCCAAACCATTCCAGGCATCAGCAATGAGCCAGTAGCGGTCTGACCAATGAAAAACATTTGGTCCTTCCTGGGCGTGGTGAGAGAGGACGGGTCCCCGTACCTGCCAGGTAAATAAATCAACCGAGTCAGCGGCGTAAATATGGGATCCATTGGCCTCGTCTTTGTACCACAGGCGCCAGCCACCATTCGGGTGTGCCTGGATACAGGCATCAATAACGTATCGCGAGGAGAGGCTAACTGGCGAATGCATTTGCCAGTCCCACAGGTTGTTGCTGGTGTAGTGGATGATCTGGCGTGGCCCGGACCAGTCATGAGGCACGCCGGGCACGTAACTGATGTACATATGGTACATATCGCCTGCCCATAGCACTTCTGGTGCCCAGAATGTGTTACGCCCGCGTTCAAACTCCAGTCCGTTCAATACGCCGCGATAGCGCCAGGAAAGGCCGGCGTCCTCACTGGATGTAATGCCGATATCCGTACCATGTGCCCAGGCAACGCCTCGGCAGTCAACGTTGGCTCGGCGACTGGTATAGAGGATCCACCAGGCATGCTCCTCTCGGTTCCAGATGATGCATGGGTCTGCGGCACCGTCGTAAATCGGATCGCGGAATAGGGGTGATGATGCAGGTCTCATAATTGGCAAGTCTATACTATACCCACCTCAAGAGTGTCATCCAGTTTTCGTTCCGGGTGGTATAACCAGTGCAGCGACAGAATACGTTAGCACCAGGAACGACCATGCAGAGTGACTCCCACGCACAGACCTCCCTAGAACATGATTGGCCGGAGAGCCGCGCCGGGACCAACGATGCAGTGGCCACCGCAAAACCATCCCAACTGCGATACATGCCAGGCATCGACGGTCTGCGTGCGATGGCGGTGCTGGCCGTGCTCTTCTACCATGCCGACATGCCCTGGATGCCAGGTGGGTTCCTGGGAGTGGAAGTCTTCTTCGCCATCAGTGGCTACCTGATCACCGGTCTGCTCCTGACGGAGTGGCACAGGAGTGGCTTGATCAACCTGGGGCGATTTTGGTTCCGGCGAGCGCGTCGCCTGCTGCCGGCTGTTTATACATTGTTAATAGTCGTGCTTGCCTTTACCGTGATCGTACTGCCGGGTGAAGTGGCATCGCTGCGGATTGATGCACTGGGTGCAGCCCTGTATGTCAACAACTGGGTGCAGATCTTCAGCCACAAATCCTATTTCGAAGCGATTGGCCGCCCATCGCTGCTTCGACACCTGTGGTCGCTGGCGGTGGAAGAGCAGTTTTACATCGTGTGGCCTGTGCTGCTGGTTCTGGTGATGCGCTTTGTCCTGCCGCACATCAGGGCGCCAAAGCGCAGGCTGGCGCTGGCATTCATTGCGCTGGCGGGTGTGATTGCTTCGTCTCTGCTTATGGCGGGGCTCTACAATCCCGATTTGGATCCCTCGCGCATCTACTATGGCACGGACACGCGCGCGGCTGGATTCCTAATCGGTGCAACACTAGCGATCCTCACCTCGCCAGCGCAAACGAGTGAGCAGATCCCCGGGCCCAGCCGATTTGGCTTGGCACTCGACGTGCTCGGGTTTGGCGCCGTGGGCGGACTGACTGCAATCTTCATCCTGGTGAACGAGATCAACCAATACCTGTACCTGGGTGGGTTCGCGGTCGTATCACTGCTGACCGTCGCGGCGATCTACGCTACCGTGCGCAATGGATCGCGCCTGTTCACGCGCCTGCTCAGCCTGCCCGTGGTGCGCTGGGTGGGGCTGCGTTCATACAGCATCTACCTGTGGCACTGGCCAATCTATGCAGTCACGCGTCCCCAACTGGACGTACCGCTGACCGGGCTGCCCTTGATGGTGCTGAGGTTGGCGATGACGGCTATTTGCGCTGAGCTTTCATATCGGTTGATCGAACGACCTATCCGTGAAGGTGCCCTGGGGCGGCTTTGGTCCAGATTGCATGAGCAACAGTCCAGGCGCTTCCGCCTGCGGTTTATGGGGATGAGCATGCTGTCTGGAGCGCTGTTGTTGGCCCTGGGTGCAGCCGTAATACGGGCGCAGCCGCCCGCGGTACCCCCGGATCTGGCTGAAAACGGAGATACGGCAGGTGGCGGTTTGCATGAGACAGCTACCCTTACAGTGAAGCCGCCTGTCATTGCCAGTCGCCAGACCACCGCTCCGCCTGCTGTGGTGCCTCATGGTATATCCATGAAGGTCACAAGATC
>JAJYKL010000012.1 GCA_021788625.1 Chloroflexota bacterium | reverse complement strand
CGGGCGTACGCACCGCAGGGATGCGGGCATAGGAGCTGGTGCCGTAGGCGTAGTACGCACCCTGAGTATGCAATACGAACGGGTCAGCGAACTCGCCGTCCCATACAGGGTTCTGATAGATCAACGGACGGAGTGTCATGTCACATCAGCTCACGCCGTCGGGTGATGAGCAGGAGCAAAAAAGCTCCCGCCGCAAAGAAAGTCACATAGCCGATGGCATTGACGACCCACAGGATGGGGTCGCGGTCGCTCAGGTGAAAGAACAGGCCGTATCCGTGCAGCACGCCCCCGATAATATTCCACAGGTAGAAAAGGAATTCCACGGTCAGATAGAAGACCAGCACATACCAGCCCGCCTTGACCCTCTTCTGCAGCAGACCGAAACCGACCAGGAACACCACCAGCACAGACCCCATCAGGATGGAGCTTTTGAGTTCGGGAAACGGGTGCTGCGGTGTGTAGTACAGGTGCAGGAAATATGGGATTTGGGCGACAAAATTCGCCAGAATTACGGCAAAAAGAGCCCAGACCTGCCATGAGCCCGTTATCTGTTTTTGCATGTTACTCTCCCAGCAAATTCAAAAGTTGTGGCAGCGCATGGATCTCGTAGCGGATATCGAGGCCCTCCGGCCGCGGCAGGTGGCGCGGATTGAACCAGCACGTGTCGAGGTCGTAGTCGATGCCACCGCGGATATCGGCGCTCAGGCTGTCGCCGATGAGCAGGACCTGCCGCCGGTCTGGCTGACCCATGCGTGCAAACGCCACATCGAAGAAGACGCGGCTCGGTTTGGCGGCGCCCACTTCCTCGGAGATGACCACATCGTCGAAGTAGCGTCCGATGGGCGACGCCTGCAGCCGGGGACGCTGTACGTCCCGCAGCCCGTTGGTGATGACCAGCAGGTGGTACGTCCGGCTCAGGGTGCGCACCACCTCCTCTGCGCCATCCAACAGCGCCCACGCGCCGGCCAGGTTTTGCAGGTAGCGCGTGCCAAAAGCCTGTGCGTCGCCGTGCAGTCCGAGCGCGTCGAGCAGGCGCTCGAAGCGCCGCACCTGCAGCTCAGCGGGCGTCACGAGGCCGCGCTCCAGCTCGAGCCAGAGCTGTTCGTTGATGGGGTGATAGAGGTCCAGGTGGCTCGTTGCATAAGGCTGCCCGAACTGCTCGAACGTGGCCTGCAACGCCTGGGCTTCAGCTTTCTCATAGTCGAACAGTGTGCCATCTGCGTCGAAGAGGAGCCAGGTGTAATGCGCCATCACCGCATGATAGGCCCTTTAGCGCGAAGTCTCGTCATGTATGTTGACCCTGCTCGTGGGCTCGAGACTGCCCCGACCGGTTCGAGGGTGATGAAGAAGCGCGTGCAGGCGTACAGGCCGGCCATGAGCAGGAGCCCCGCCACGAGCGCGTTCGGACGGATGTATGATGGATTGACTCGTCGAGTTCATGGGAGAACGAGACGCAATTGTACGCGGTTGGAGGTGCCAAAATGGGGAATCCAGGTGCTGAGGACAGGCCCATTCCTGTGAATGCGGAAGTGCGTTGCTCGGATGGCGTCTTTGGGAAATCGACCTACGTGTTGATGAACCCCGTCACCGAGAAAGTAACCGACCTGGTCGTCAGGCATGCAACAGCGCCACACACGGAGTACATCGTGCCGCTGAGCGCGGTGGAAACGGCGACGGACGACTTCATCCTCTTACGCAACACCCGCGAAGAGCTGAGGCACATGGATCCGTTTAACCAGAAAGAGTACATCGAGGAAAAAATGCCCAGTTACGTGGCCGAAGGTCACGCGGCGTCTTACATGTACTACTACCCTTACGTCGAGCCCGAACAGGAATTCCGTATACCGGTGGAGGTCCCACAGGTCCCGCCGGGCGAACTGGCGGTGCGGCGCGGCACGCGCGTGGAGGCGACGGACGGTCCCGTGGGCCGCGTGGACGAGTTCCTGGTGCACCCGGAGACCGGCCACATCACGCACCTCGTGATGCGCGAGGGGCACCTGTGGGGGCAAAAGGACGTATCCATCCCCGTCTCCGAGATCAGCAAGACCACCGAGGAAGCGGTGTATCTGAACATCGACAGGCGACAGATCGAGTCGCTGCCCAGCATCCCGATACACCGTCACCACGCCTTAGGCGGGAGTCGCACCTGAACGAACTACGCCCGGCCACGTGGCCGCAGCCTCGTGGCCGCAGCCACGTGGCGCGCCCAACCGTCCCTGCCCCACTCCACCACATGCCTTAGAATCGGCACAACAGGTTAGGGGGAGGTCGGTGAGGTTATGCAGCGCACCCAGTTGCCCGCCGCGGTCAGCGCACTGCTGGTCGAGATCGTGGGCAGTGCGGCGCATCCGCTCGCGCCGGACATGGCGGAGTGGTTGGGCACGTCGAAGCGCTTCCGAGCGTTCGCCGAGGCGTACCGCGACAAGATCCGCAAGAAGGCGCGCAGTGCCCGTGATCCCGAGGGGCTGCACGACCTGCGGTGTGAGCTTGCCGTGGCGTACCTCCTGGTGCAGGAACCCCGCTTCACCGTGCAGTACGAGCCGCAAGGCGTCGGCGGCCAACGTGCCCCCGACTTCACGGTTCTCTACAAGGGCCACCTGCCTTTTCACCTCGAGGTGACCCGCCAGCGTGCCAGACCGCGAGACGCGTCTAACGCGCCCGTACCGGCGGCGCCCAACGGCGAAGACGCGCGGTTGGCCGGTACGGTGTGTGAGAAGCTGGGTCAGATGCAGCCGGGCGCGATCAACGTGCTGGCCTTGTTGGCGGACGGTGAACCTTACCAAGAGGCCGACGTCGTGGCAACCACCCGGGCGCTCCTCAGGCGTGCCTCGAACAAGGAAGAAGCGTACTTTACGCGGCACGGGTTCGGCGACTCGCGCGACTTCCTGCACCGGTACCAGCGGCTGAGCGGCCTACTGCTGATAACCGGTTGGCAGCACGGGCCTGACACGCGCACGCTGCTGTGGGAAAACAACCAGGCCCGCCACCCAATCCCCGCCGCCATTCTCGCCATCCTGCGCAGGATGGCGAATGCG
Organism: Chloroflexota bacterium; assembly: GCA_021788625.1. Taxonomy (GTDB): domain Bacteria; phylum Chloroflexota; class Anaerolineae; order J036; family Brachytrichaceae; genus CAIXPS01. The sequence continues at coordinate 60,302 of JAJYKL010000012.1, read as the reverse complement.
CCGCCGAACAGCCCCTGATCGGGGCGTGGCTTGCTGAAGATAAGCGGGCGTCGCGCAGGGCGGGTCGCGCGGGGCGGGTCACGCGCCGGCGTTCAGGCGCGCGGCGCCGGCTCATACGCGCACGCGGGGTCGCTCTCGAGGTAGTCGCCGGTGAGGGCGTAGGCCCGGCCGCGCTGCCCGCCGCACACCACGCGGTACTCGCAGCGGCCGCACTTGCCCTTGAGCAGCGCCGGGTCGCGCAGCGCCTTGAAGGTCGGGTGGTGGCGGTAGACGTCCACCACGTCGGCCTGGCGCACGTTGGCGACGGCGATGGGCAGGAAGCCCGACGGCATGATGTCACCGATGTGAGAGATAAACAGGAAGCCACGCCCATCGTTCACGCCCTTCACGGGGCGGTTCAACCCATCGGTGTACTGGAATCCCGCGCCACGAAAGGTGATAGCCTGGGCAAGGCTGCTGTGAGCGGGGCCGCTTTGAGGGGGGCTGCCGTGGCCCTGTGCGCCATCCGCATGCGCTTGCATGTTCACTTCTGCACGGGCGTGCTCAATGGCGACGCGCCGGTACATCGGCGCGGCAGTCGTCTTGATGTCGAAGGGGGCCGTGCGCGCCAGGTCGTACAGCCAGTTGAACAGCCGCTCGTGCTCCTGCGCCGAGATCATCTGCCCTGCCTGCGCGCGGCCGGTAGGCACCAGGAAGAACAGGCTCCACTGCACGGCACCGACCTCCTGGAGGAACGCCACCATATCCGGCAGCAGGTGGTGATTGTGTTGAGCGACGGTGGTGTTGATCTGTGCGGCCAGGCCAATCGACTGGGCCGCACGGGCAATCGCCATCGTGCGCTCCCAGGAGCCGGGCACCTGGCGGAACGCGTCGTGCACTTCCGGCGTAGGCGCGTCGAGGCTGAGCGCGATGCGCCGGACCCCGGCGGCTTGCGCCCGGCGCAGCCGCTCAGCCGTGGGCAGGGCGGTGGCGGTGGGAGTGAGCGAGCAGCGCAGACCCTGAGCCGTGGCGTACTCGATCAGCTCGAACAGGTCCGGTCGCATCATCGGGTCACCGCCGGTGAAGACCAGAATGGGATTGCCAAACGCCTTGAAGCGATCGATGAGTTGTTTGCCTTCCAGTGTGGTGAGTTCGCGGCTGTCGCGCTGGTGCTGCGCATCGGCACGGCAATGCACACACCGGTACGCGCAGGCGCGCGTAACCTCCCAGGCGATGGTAAACGGCGCGAGGTCAAAGTCGGCTTCGATCATGTGATGATCATGGGTGTGGCGCTCTCGAGCCGCCTCGGGCGCCAGACTCGTGTGGGGCATCAGGATGACTCCTCTGCTGGCCGGGGTTCATCCCGGCCTGGTGCGGCGTGTGCCGGAGCACACTCCGCAGGCTGTTGCGGCTCTGCGCGCCGCAGTTCTACGCATGACAAGTTGTCACCCAACCCAAACAGGTAACTGACGGACTCGGCGTATTCGGCGGCGTGGCTGCCATCGGCGGCAGCACGCAGGCGGCTGGTCGGTTCATGCAGCAGCTTGTTCATCAGCGCACGCGTCATGCCCTGGAGGTATTCGCGCGCCTGAGGGTCCAGGTCCGGCAGGTGGCGCAGCGCGCGCTCCAATTCACGCTGGCGAATAGCTTCCGCCTTCCTGCGCAGGCTGGCGATGACAGGACCCACCTGTGCGGCGCGCGACCAGGCCTGGAATGCCTCCAGCTCCTGATCCACGATGGCCTCGACGAGTGGAACCTGCCGCTGGCGCTCCGAGATCGACTCCTCCAGGTGTGCACGCAGGTCGTCCAGATTGAACAGGCGCACACCCGGCACGTCACCTGCCGCCGGCTCAACATCTCGCGGCATGGCGATGTCAATCAGGACCAGAGGCCGATCCGGGCGTGATTGCATGGTCTGGCGCACCTGGCTGGTAGTGATGACGGGGCGTGAGGCGCCGGTGGACGTGATGGCAATGTCGGCTGCGCCCAGCACCTGACCCAGGTCGTCAAGGCTGGCCGGCTGCCCGTTCCAGCGGCGCGCCAGTGCGACGGCATGGGTGTACGTACGGTTGGTTACCACCAGGTGTCTGGCGCCGCGCGCATGCAATGCCTTGACCACCAGCTCAGCCATCTCTCCAGCGCCCACCACCAGCACCTGCGCGCCAGGCAGTGCGGCCTGTCCCACTATCTGCGCCGCCAGGTGCACAGCCACGGAACCGGCGCTGGCGGGGTTCTGGCCAATCGCTGTTTCAGACTGCGCGCGTTTGCCGGCTCGGATCGCGGAGCGAAACACAGCGGCGAGTGTCGGGCCGAGCGTGCCCTCGCGCGATGCGAGCTCGCCAGCCTCGCCCACCTGTCCCAGGATCTGCGCCTCGCCCAGCACCATTGAGTCGAGCCCTGAGGCGACACGACACAGGTGGCGCACTGCGCCGGTGCCCTCGTACCGATTGAGATAGGGATGGATGCGCCCGGCCGGCGTGTCGAACACAGTGGCAGTGTAATCCAACAGTGATGCGAAGACATCGTCCGTGGCCGAGCCTGGTGAGGCCAGATACAGCTCCAGCCGGTTGCACGTGGATAGAATCGCGAGTTCCGCGCCCGGCTCCAGGTGCACATTCCGCCACTCGCGGAAGAGCCTGAGCGCGGCCGCGAGAGATGGCGCATCGGGAGAAAACTGTTCACGCAGTTCGATGGGCGTCGTGTGAAATGAAATGCTGAGGCTGAGAAGAGTCATGGCTTACCCGGTGCGTCGTAAACATGTGCAACAGCCAATTGCACGACGTTAAGCAGTGCGTTGATGCGCCGCAGCAATCGCGCGTTGTCTCGCACTGTGTCGCCGCCTGCCACCAACATAGCCGAGTCCAGCAAGGCGTCGCGGAATGACATGGTCGTTTCCAACACCGTGGAAATGGGCAGGCCATGCCCGATGGCGCTCAACGCATACTTCTCGCCGATGGCACGCGCCTCGTCAAGCAAGAGGTCACCCCCTTCACCCGATGAGACATATTGCAGCACGATCGCCATCAGCCGCCGCCCGAGTGTGCGGCTCAGCTCGCGATCCCGCTCGTCAAATACCCGCATCCAGGGCACAGTGTGGTGGCTATGGATCACCGCTTGCGTACGCAGCGTGGCGGTATCCACCCAGGCCTGCTCGATATGGGTAGAGGCGTTACGCTGGCGTTCGGCGGCAAAACGCCGGATCTCCTGTACAGCGAAGCGCCGGTGGCCGCCGGCTGTAAGCATGTGGCCAATCTCACCGGCATCAGCCCAACGGCGTAATGTTATGGGATGGACGCCCAACTGCTGAGCGGCTTCACTCAGACTGAGCCAGGGCTTCCCGCCCGGCTGATCATGATCGGTCATCAGTGTATCTCATAAAAACTTGTATAGACTTAAATATGATCAATTCTAAACAAAACTAAACAAATCTATACCAAAATTGACGGCGCGTCAATAGCAATCTGATGCCCGACCATTTACTTGACGCAACACACCCGACCATGCGGTGATATCTGACGGAGCGGCGTGAAATCCCGGCCGGAGCGTTGTAAGATTGCGTCGTCCGTGTAACATCAAGGTGAATGGACTTTTTTGCCTGGAGGTGGCGTATGGCAGTGCGTGGGATGAGGGACAATCCACTGTCCAGTTTCTGGCCAGTTGATGTGGAGGGCTTCGAACCCTTAGCTGAACTTGCCTTGGACATGCGCTGGTCGTGGAATCACGCCGCCGACGAGGTGTGGCGACAACTCAACCCGGCACTGTGGGAGCTTTCACACAACCACTGGGTTGTTTTACAGACGATTTCACAGGCCCGACTCAAACAGGTGCTGGCCGACCCAGCTTTTCGTGCCAGGGTGGATTCCCTGGTGCAGGCCAGGCAGGCTGAGGCGGAAGCACCCGCCTGGTTTCAGCGCAACCATCCGCAGACGGCGCTGACCCATGTAGCCTACTTCAGCATGGAGTTTATGCTGAGTGAATCTCTGCCGATCTATTCTGGCGGGTTGGGCAATGTGGCCGGCGATCAGCTCAAGGCTGCCGGCGATCTGGGCGTGCCAGTGGTTGGCGTGGGGCTGCTCTACCAACAAGGCTACTTCCGCCAGGTGATCGACAAGGACGGCACCCAACAGGCCCTCTTTCCATACAATGACCCCAATCAACTGCCCATTACACCGTTGCGGGATGCAAAGGGAGATTGGCTGCGCCTGGAGGTCATGCTACCCGGATACTCGGTCTGGCTGCGCGCCTGGCAGGTGCGGGTCGGCCGGGCCAGGTTATACCTGCTGGATAGCAACGACGTGGCGAATCCTCCCATCCACCGGGGCATCACCAGTGAGCTGTATGGAGGCGGACCAGAGCTGCGCCTCAAACAGGAGCTGGCACTCGGCCTGGGCGGCTGGCGACTGCTGCACGTGCTGGGCATCCGGCCACAGGTGTGCCACCTGAACGAGGGGCACGCGGCCTTCGCCGTGCTGGAGCGTGCTCATACCTTCATGGACGAGACGGGACAGCCTTTCAACGTTGCACTGGCCGTCACACGGGCAGGCAACCTTTTCACCACCCACACGGCGGTGCCTGCCGGCTTTGACCGCTTCGATCCGGCACTTATTGAGCAGTACCTCGGCTATTACGCCGAGAAACGGCTTGGCATTCCGTTCCGCGACCTGCTGGCTCTGGGCCGCCAAAATCCCGACGACGCATCAGAGCCATTCAACATGGCATACCTGGCCATCCGCGGCAGCGGCGCAGTGAACGGCGTGAGCCGATTGCACGGCCAGGTGAGCCGGAGGCTCTTTGAGTCGCTTTTCCCGCGCTGGCCAGAGCAAGAGGTACCGGTGGGCCATGTGACCAATGGCGTGCATGTGCCGAGCTGGACATCGGCTGCCGCCGACGACCTGTGGTCTCGAGCCTGCGGGAAGGATCGCTGGATGGGGGCACCAGACGCGCCAGAGCAGGACATCCAGCGCATGGACGATGCCGGGCTGTGGCGCATGCGTTCCGCTGCGCGGAAGGCACTCGTCGATTATTCTCGCGAGCGGTTGTCCATCCAACTGGCCTCCTTCAACGCACCGGCTGCGGAGATCGAGGCGGTGAAGCATACGCTGGACCCCAATGCGCTGACGCTGGGCTTCGCACGCCGCTTTGCGACCTATAAACGACCCAACCTGTTACTGCATGACCCGCAGCGGCTGCTGCGCATTTTGACCGACCCTCAACGCCCGGCGCAACTCATCATCGCCGGCAAAGCGCACCCGGCGGACCAGGCAGGGAAGGCCATGATCCAGGAGTGGATGCGCTTCATCCGCCAGTATGAAGGGCGCTCGCATGTGATCTTCCTGAGCGACTACGACATGCTGCTCACCGAGAAACTGGTGCAGGGGGTGGATGTGTGGGTGAACACTCCGCGACGGCCCTGGGAAGCCAGCGGGACCAGCGGCATGAAAGTGCTGGTCAACGGTGGCATCAACCTGTCGGAACTGGATGGCTGGTGGGCTGAAAGCTATACGCCTGAAGTGGGCTGGGCACTGGGCGACGGCCAGGAACATGGCGACGACCTCGCCTGGGACGCCGCCGAAGCGGAAGCACTCTACGAGCTGCTCGAACGCGAAGTGAAACCGGAGTTTTACACGCGCGATGCCCAGGGCATCCCCACAGCGTGGGTCGCGCGGATGCGCGAGAGTATGGCACACCTGACACCCCGCTTTTCCGCCGACCGCACCGTGCGCGAGTATACCGAGCAGCATTACCTGGCAGCCGCACAGGAATACTGCACGCGCTCTGCTGATAAAGGCGCGCCAGGCCGGCGGATCGTCGACTGGCGGCATGCCCTGCAGATGATGTGGGCTCCGGTGCGCTTCGGCGATGTGTCGGTCGAAACGGACGGGGAGCAAATCACCTTCGAAGTGCAGGTCTACCTGGGCGAACTCGACCCGCAGGCGGTGCAGGTGGAACTGTATGCCAACGGCCTGGACGGCGGCGCACCCGTACGGCAGCCTATGGTGTTTGCGCGCGCCATGACAGGTGTGGTCGGATCCGGCGGTGCCGGCGGTGTATACCGGGCGTCGGTACCGGCAAACCGTCCGGCAGATGACTACACCGCGCGCATCATCCCACAGCATCCCGGCGTGGCGGTGCCTCTGGAAGAACAGCACATTCTGTGGCAGCGTTAAGAACCTATCCCGACAGGCGCCCGGATGTCTGACTTCTCGGAGAAGTCAGACATCTACCGGGATAGGATCTTAAGCATGGGAAGGAGGAATGGCATGAGTGAGGTTCGGACTTCCGAAGCCATCACGGCATTGTTTCTGGACGTCGGCGGTGTATTACTCACGAACGGCTGGGACCGCCATGCCCGCGAGCGGGCCGCGCAACACTTCAACCTGGACCTCGACGAGATGAATGAACGCCATCACCTGACCTTCGACACCTACGAGGTGGGGAAGCTCACCCTGGAGGAGTACCTGAGCCGGGTGGTGTTTTACGAACAAAGGCCGTTCACGCCAGAGCAGTTCCGCGAATTCATGTTCGCGCAATCAATGGCGTTCCCCGAGACCATTGGGCTCATCAAAGAGTTGAAGGCGCGCTATGGGTTGAAGGTGGCGGTGGTGAGTAACGAGGGACGCGAACTCGCCACATACCGCATCAAGGCGTTCAACCTCGGCGACTTCGTGGATTTCTTCATCGTCTCTTCTTTCGTGCACTTTCGCAAGCCCGACCAGGACATCTTTAGCATCGCCCTGGACATCGCCCAGGAACCCGCGGAGCAGGTCGCTTATCTGGAGGACCGTCCCATGTTCGTGCAGGTGGCACAGTCACTGGGCATTCACGGGATTCACCACACGCATCACACCTCGAGCTGCGTGAAGCTGGCGGCGCTGGGTTTGGTGCGCGATGGCAGCCACTGCTAAAGTCCTGACGATCATGGGCGGCTCGTTCAGCAGCCCGGCTTTCCACGGTTACCCCTCGCTGATTCGTCCGGCTGGCCTCCCACCGGACACACTACACGCGCCGGTATAAAGAACGGGCGCCTCCCAGCGTGCCTTTCAATAAGGTGGCGCTCAACGAGCCCAACCGCTGCCATCTGGTGGGCTACGGAATCGACCAGGTGCCGGGCCCAGGCTCACCGGCTGCATACAGCAAGCTACAATCACCACGATGCATGAGCCGACCCAACCGACAATCCCTGTGACCGATACCCTGGCCTGGAAACCCGACTGGCCTGCCTGCCAGCAGAACCTGATCCGCTGGTGGAAGCACCAGGGCATGGCGCTGTGCCTGGAGGTCATCCGCGAGCAACGCCGCGAGGACATCCCTGTGCCAGAGGTGCCCGCCGATTTGGAGGTCCGCTGGACGAATGCGCGCTACCGCTGCGACGCGGCGGAAGGGGTCATGGCGGGCTTGGACTACTGGGCTGAGGCGTTCCCCTACTTCGACACGCAGATCGGACCAGGGAGTCTGGGTACCTTTCTGGGCTCACAGCCCAATTTTGCCGTGGACACTGTGTGGTACGAGCCCTGCATTGATGACCCTGCACGGACTGCTCCGATCCGCTTCGCCAAGCACCAGCAGTGGTTCGACGCGCACATGGCGCTCATCGACGAGGGGCTGGCTCGCGCGCGAGGGCGGTATCTGGTGGGCATCCCGGACCTGATTGAGAATCTGGACACGCTCGCCGCGTTGCGCGGCGATGGCAACCTGCTGTACGACCTGCTGGATCGCCCCACGTGGGTGCTGGAGCGACTGGAGGAGATCAAGGCTGCCTACTTCCAGGTTTTCGACCTGTTCTATGCGAAGGTCCACACGGCAGAAGGGGGAAACGCATTCTCCGCCTTTCACATCTGGGGGCCGGGCAAGACGGCCAAGGTGCAATGCGATATTACAGCCTCGCTCTCGCCGCAGATGTTTCGGCGTTTCGTACAGCCCACCCTGCGGGAGCAGTGCGAATACCTGGATTACTCGCTGTACCATCTGGATGGCACCAACGCGCGCCAGCATGTGGAGCCGTTGCTGGAAATCGACGCACTGGACGCGATCGAGTGGACGCCGCAGGCCGGCAAGCCCGGCGGGGGCGACCCATGCTGGTACGAGCTGTACCGGCGTATCCTGGCGGGCGGTAAGTCGGTGCAGGCTGTGGGCGTGCGGCCGGAAGAAGTGGTGTCACTGGTGGACGCCGTCGGCCCGCAGGGTTTGTTCGTCACCGTGAATGGACCTGTGAACCGGCGCACAGCCGGGAAAATGATGCGCGAGTTGGAACCGTATCGGAGAGGAGCTGTATGAAAGCCTGGGAAGTTCATCCGGCTGGCTGGACGCTTGTCGAGCGCGACGAACCCATACCCGAACCGCACGAAGTGCTGGTGCAGGTGAAGGCGGCCTCGCTCAACTACCGCGACCTGATCATCGCGCGGCAGTCAAGAGGCCCTCTGCCCAGGGCAATCATCGCGCTTTCTGACAGCGCAGGACAGGTGATTGCCACCGGCCATGAGGTGACGCGCCTGAAGGTGGGCCAGCGAGTGGCGGCGTGCTTCTTCGCTCAGCACTGGTTGGAGGGCGCGGCCCCCACGGGGCCGCGTGAAGCGCTGGGCGGCGGCAACACCGATGGTGTTTTAGCGGAACGCATCGCCCTGCATGAGGACGCGTTCGTTACCCTGCCTGATGATCTAGCGTTCGAAGAGGCTTCGACGCTACCGTGCGCGGGGGTGACGGCATGGCACGCCTATTACGCCAGCGGCCACCTGAAACCCGGCGATGTCGCCTTGCTGCAGGGAACAGGCGGCGTATCCATCTTCGGCCTGCAGTTCGCTAAACTCGCTGGCGCACGCGCCATTCTCACCAGCAGCAGCGACGTCAAGCTGCAGCGCGCCAGGCAGCTCGGCGCTGACGATCTCGTCAACTACCAGGTTGTGCCAGGCTGGGACGAGCGCGCACTGGCGCTGACAGGCGGCGCAGGAGTGGACGCCGTGCTGGAGGTGGGCGGGCGGGATACGCTGGCTCGCTCGGTACGTGCCACTCGCCCAGGCGGCTTCATCAGCCTGATTGGCGGACTGACCGGCTTCGACCGCGATCCTGGGTTGCGCGAGGCAGCGCTGGGCAAAGGCGTGCACATGCACGACATTTACGTCGGCTCGCGCCGCGACTTCGAGGACATGAATCGCGCAATCGCGTTCCATCACCTGCATCCGGTTGTGGACCGGGTGTTCTCCTTCGCTCAAGCTCGCGAGGCACTCGCCTACCTGGAGAGCGGCCTGCACTTCGGCAAGGTCGTCATCCGGCTGTAAGCGAACCAGTAATCCAACAACCTCTCAGTCCCTCTGTTACCCGCAGGACGTCCGAGGATACCTGCGGTCGCGCATGTTGTCCACGACCTGGTCAACCATATCCGCACGTAGAGCGTACGCAAAGCAGATACGTATGGCATGTTAGGCGAAACTACGAATGCAAATCGATTACCTGACTACATACAACCGCACCCTGGCTGCGGTCGATCCATGTGATGGCGTCACCTTGGGAATCTTTCAATCCCGTGATACGGTTTTATTCTAGACAGTCGTTATCAGAGGAATACCGAACCGTTCTTGGTCGCGACGCCACATCTGCGGGCATGTGCGGAAACAAATCGAAACCTCCTTTAGCCAGATGGCGGACCTGTTCGCCAGGCGCCTCTACACCATCACACCACGCGGCGTCGAACTCAAGGCCTTCCTCGCCGTGCTGGCCTTCTCCATCTGCGGTTAAGCTGGCAAGTCAGGTTAAGTAACTTCGCGCGCCCCCTGCACGCGAGGACAGCTATCTGCCCCTCCAGGGGTTCGATATGATAGGGTGCAACCCTGGAGGACAGATGGCTGATTTCATTACCGTGCGCGGCGCGCGGCTGCACAACCTCAAGAACGTCAGCCTGGCGATCCCTAAGGCTAAGCTCGTGGTGCTGACCGGCCTGTCGGGCTCGGGCAAGTCCACGTTGGGGCTGGACATTTTGCACCGCGAGAGCCAGCGGCAGTACCTGGAGTCGCTAGGTCTGGCCGGCTTCGGGCTGGCGAAGCCGCCGGTGGATTCCATCAGCGGGCTGTCGCCGTCGATCAGCATCGACCAGCATCTCACCAACCGCAGCCCGCGCTCCACGGTGGGCACCGCTAGCGACGTCTACACCTACCTGCGCGTGCTGTTCGCGCGGCTGGGGCATCGCCACTGCCCGGTCTGCGGCAAGGACGTGCCACCCTCGTACAACCAGTCTGACGCAGAGTGGGAGGGCGAACTTACCAGCGGGGCGACCGCCACGAGCAGCGCCGGCAACTCCTTCTCCAAGCCCCTCGCAGACGACGGTGACGTTGATGGTGAAACCTCCGAAGTGCCGGAGACCTTCCCCTGCCCGCACTGCGGCGCGCCGGTGCCAGAGATCGGCATGGCGCACTTCTCGTTCAACAAGCCCGAGGGGGCCTGCCCGACCTGCACGGGGTTGGGCCACGTGCAGCAGGCCAACCTGGAGCGCCTGGTGGACGCGCAAAAGTCCATTGCGGGCGGGGCCGTGCAAGGCTGGAATGCCATTCAGATTCAGTACAACACCGCCACCTTGAAGGCGGCGGCCGCCCATTATGGGTTCGACTTCGACCCGGCACAGCCAGTGAAGGACCAGCCCCAGGCGCTAAGGGACCTGCTCTTTTTCGGCGTGGAGAGCCAGCTCTTCCGCCGGCACTTCCCGGATACCAGGCCGCCGGCCACCGTACGCGGGGGGCGCTTCGAGGGCGTGGCCACCAGCCTGCTGCGCCGCTACGCCGAGCACGTGCACGCGCACGTAAGCGAGGACGATTACCGCGACAAGCTGGACGAATATCTGGTCACCCAGACCTGCCCGGACTGCGCCGGCACGCGCCTGAAGCCGGAGAGCCGCGCCGTGACAGTGAACGGGAGAACGATCGTCGACCTGGCGCGCCTGCCGTTGGACGAACTGGGCGTCTGGCTGGGCGAGCTGCCAGCCGCGCTCAACGCGGACGAGATGCTGCTGGCCGGGCCCGTGCTGAACGAACTGAACGAGCGCATCACCCGGCTGGAGGAAGTCGGCGCGGGCTACCTGTCGTGCGAGCGCGATTCGCCGACGCTCTCGGCGGGCGAGGCCAGGCGGATACGGCTGGCGTCGCTGCTGGGCTCGAGCCTGAGCGGGGTGCTGTATGTCTTCGATGAGCCAACCATTGGGCTGCACCAGCGCGACACGCACCGCCTGATCGGCGTGCTGCGGCGGCTGCGCGACCTGGGCAACACCGTGCTGGTCATCGAGCACGACCTGGAGATGATCTCAGCGGCTGACTACGTGGTGGACTTCGGCCCAGGCGCGGGCCGGCACGGCGGGCAGGTGGTCGCCGCGGGAACGCCGGCCGAGATCGCCGCGCAGCCAGGGTCGCTGACCGGCGACTACCTGGCCGGGCGGGCGCGCGTGCCCGTCCCATCAGCCCGCCGCGCTCCGGGGGACAAGGTCATCATCATCCGCGGTGCGCGCGAGCACAACCTGAAGGACATCAGCGTGCGAGTGCCGCTGGGCCTGCTGGTGGCGGTGACCGGCGTGTCGGGGTCGGGCAAGTCCACGCTGATGTTCGACATTTTGGACCGAGCCCTGCGCCGGAAGCTCTACAGCGCCTCCGACGCCCCCGGCGAGCACGACGCGATCGAGGGCGGCGGAGCGATCGACAAGGTAATCACCATAGACCAGGAGCACATCGGGCGCATCCCGCGCTCGAACGCCGCGACCTACACGGACACGTTCACGCCGATCCGCGAGGCGTTCGCCTCCACGCCCGAGGCGAAAGCCCGCGGGATGGCGGCGCGGCACTTCTCGTTCAACGTGCCAGGCGGACGCTGCGAGCGCTGCGAGGGCGCCGGGGTGCTGAGCGTACGGATGCAACTGCTGCCCGACGTGGAGGTGCGCTGCCCGGCCTGCCACGGGCGGCGCTTCACGCGCGAGACGCTGACGGTGCGCTACCGCGGGCACAACATCAGCCAGGTGCTGGACCTGACGGTGGAGGAGGCGCTGGCGCTGTTCGAGGACGTGCCGGCGGCGCGCTCGCGCCTGCAGGTGCTGGCGGACGTCGGGCTGGGCTACCTGCAGCTCGGACAGCCGGCCACCACGCTCTCGGGCGGCGAGGCGCAGCGCGTGAAGCTGGCCAGGGAGCTGGGCCGGCGAGCTGGCGGGCGCGCCGGTGGGCGCGCCGGTGGGCGCACGCTGTATCTGCTGGACGAGCCGACCACCGGGCTGCACCTGGCCGACACGGCGCGCCTGCTGGGCGTGCTGCAGCGGCTGGTGGAGGCAGGCAACACGGTGGTGGTGGTGGAGCACAACCTGGACCTGGTGCGGGCGGCGGACTGGGTGATCGACCTGGGGCCGGAGGGCGGCGCGGCCGGCGGCCGGCTGGTCGCCGAGGGCACGCCGGAGGAGGTCGCCCGGGTGCCGGGGTCGTATACGGGGGCGAGCCTGCGGAACAGGCTGTAGACCTCATAAGGAGTCTCTCACAAAGGCACAAAGGAAGTTAAGGGCGTGCTGTAGGGGCGAAGCATCGCCCAAAAGTCGATGCAAACGGCGGCATAGCCGGCGATGCTTCGCCCCTACCCGCGGCAGAGGGGGATTGCATCGGTTGTCAACGAATGCGGAACGATTCGCGGTCACACCCGCACTCGCTCTCACGAATGATCCGCTCTACGCGGATACCTCGCGCACCTCGCACCCAAACGCGACCTTCACCGTCACGAACACGAACGACATCGGCGCGGGATCATTGCGTCAAGCCATCCTGAACGCGAACGCGAATGCCGGCCCGGACACGATTACCTTCAGCGTGACTGGCACGATCAGTCTGGCGAGCACATTGCTCATCACCGACGACGTGACGACAGATGCTACAGGGCTAAGCATCACCCTCAGCGGCAACAACGCCGTAAGAGTGATGAAAATCAACGGTGGCGCGACCGTAACTCTCACCGGGTTCACGATCATCAATGGCTATACCCCCGACATCAGCGTATTTGGCGGTGCTGGCATATACAACGCTGGCAACCTGACGGTCCGTAACAGCACTTGCGTGGCAATAATGCCGATTACGGCGGCCTCGGCGGCGGCATTGCCAACTACGGCACACTGACGGTCGTCAACAGCACCTTTTATGGCAACGACACCGGCGGCTACCCCTACGGCAGCGGCAGCGCCGCGCAGACGCCCTGCTCGGATCTCAAACTCGGTCCGCTCGCGAACAACGGCGGCAATGCGCAGACCATCGCGCTCCTGATCGGTAGCACCGCGGTCGACGCAGGCAACGACGCGGTCTGCCCTGCCACTGACGAGCGCGGCATCACCCGCCCGCAGGGCGCGCACTGTGACGTCGGCGCGTATGAACAACTCACGTATGTCATCACACCGACTTCAGGCGCTGATGGCACCATCACCCCGAGCGCCCTCCCAGACGGTCCTCAATGGCGACTCCATCACATTCATCATCGCCGCGAACCCTGGCTATCAGATCACCGATGTTGGCGTCGATGGCGTCTCTCTCGGAGCACTCAGCCATTACGCGTTCACGGACATCAACGCGGACCATGCCATCACGGCGTCGTTTGGTGTGATCACCTACACGCTCACCATGGGTAAGTTCGGTTCGGGTAGTGGTGTCATCACCAGTACACCCGCGGGCATCGACTGCGGCGGAACGTGTCAGTACGCCTTCCCTTACAACACAGTTGTCACGCTCACCGTCACACCAGACGCTGGGTCAGCCTTCTTCAGTTGGGGTGACGCGTGCAATGGCAGTGGCCCCTGTGTCGTGTCTATGGATGCGATCAAGAATGTTAACGTGACGCTCCTGACGCGTCGGGCCTACTTGCCACAGTTGATGAAATAGCAGGAATGTAAGGTAAAGAAAACGCTCTGACGCATATTCCATGCGTCAGAGCGTTTTATGTGCAGTTATGCTTCACCGGCGAGGTCGCCTTTATTTTCCGGGAGCCCTGGACTATTCGCCGATCACTTTTAGCGCCCTCCGTCCTTCTTCGGCGTAGATGTGGTAATCGTTCTCCTCGCCCCAGACCACCGCGCCGAGGGCGTACAGGGCGCGGGCAAAGAGGAGCTGTTGTTCCTCCCGCGAAGTGAAGGTACGTACGTAGCCGGCGATCCGGGCCCGCGGCAGCGCGGGGCGGATGATCCAGTTCCAAAACGGGTCGCGCCCTTCCAGGCACCCGCGTCGCCGACCAGCCAGTTGGCCGCACAGTAGTCGCGGTGGCAGGGGGTGGGGCGCTCTCCGGCGAAGGCGGGAATCAGGCGCCGGGCGGACTGTGCGATGGCCAGTTCATCTGCACTGAGGATGTCGTGCTCGCCACGCGCCAGCCAGCCGTCCAGTTCCCGGGTGACGTACTCCTGGGCATCGTTCGTGACCGGCCCGTTGGGGGAACCGTCGCGGTAGCAGGGGCCAATGCTCTCACCCGAGCCCAGACTGTGCAACCCGGCCAGTGCCCGGCCCGCGGCGTACCAGACCGCCTGCTCCTGTGTCGTGTCCAACGGGTGCTGCTCCAGAGTCTGCCCCGGCAACGCGCTGATCACCAGCGCCAGCGGCTCTACGTCGCGCACCGCCAGCAGGCGAGGGGCGAAGCCGCCAAAAGCCGGAGCCCAGCGTTCGTAAGCGTGGATCTCGTTCTCCCAGTGCGAGTGGTCGCAGTGTAGCTTGAGGTAGCAGCCGCCCGAGGGCGTGAGTAGATGAATGGCGGACGCGCGCTGCCTGGCGTGCTCGCAGGTTTGGTCTGCACTGAGGGTGAAGGGTTGGGGGCCGAGGACGTCCGCACACCAGGCGAGGACGGTTTGCAGTTGGCTATCATCTGGTCCGCGTACCTGTGGGCACACCACGTCTTTGTGCCTCCTCGGCCGTCTGGCCCTGCTCGGGCGGGGCAGCGGCGGTGCAGTCTGTCAGGTGTAGCAGTACTCACGGGGCGGGTGCGGTGCACATGCACCCGCCCCCTGTATGCACTCAGACGAGGTGGCGGTTATTTCTGATACGGGTAGTACGCGAGGAGCATTTCATCCCAGTGCGTTTGGGCGGTGAAGACGAGGTTAATACCCGCGTAGTTTTCCGCCAGGTAGTTGTTGTCGTTGTATTTGGTCAGGTTGGGTGGAAAGTTTATGCCAAGCCCGAACACGACCCCATCGAACTTCTGGCTGTGCCGCTCGTAGAGTGTCGCTTTGGCCAATGAGGCGACCGCGCGGGCATCGGGCGCCAGGGCGGGGATGTTCGTGGCAATCTGGTCCGCGAAATTGATCAGATCGATGTACCAGAATACCCCGTTGATCCCCCAGGCCTGGCGTTGGGCGACCGACCGGGCGTTGCCGACAGCCGCCGCGTACTGAGGCATGTCCTCGATCAGGTCTTGGGAAAGGACATCGATTGCGGTCACCAGCGGCGTAAGCGTGCCGCTACTCTCATCGACGGCGGTGACGCTGAGCGCGGTCTTAGCGTTGCTCCGGGCGTAATGAGCGTAGTAGTCGTCGACGATCTCATCGGCGTAAGCGCCGGTGGCGATGTCAGGGGATTGGGCGAGGTCCTGCAGCATCAGGTCGAGGGGGAAGCCCTGCGCGGGTACCGACTCCTCCGACCCTAGCATGTATTGGGTGACGCCCTGCAACTGATCGGCGACTTCGACCATGGACATGAGGCAGGCGTCGAACACGGTAATGTCGAACCTGGCTCCGTTCGGCATGGCCTTTGCCATGGCCGTGCTGAGATCGGCGATGGACATGCGGTCGTCGTAGACCTGGTCGTAGATGATGTACTTCCAGCCGCCGCCGTGACTCCAGATGTCCACCAGGTAGTGGTTGGACGGGGAGGTTTGGACACCCCACGAGAAGAAAGCGCTCAAGGTCGTGGGGTTGGCCATGTCCGGCCTGTTGCCGCCATAAACCCCGCTGAAGGCGGGCAGGCTGGCGATCGACGTGCTCAGGGTGATGATCCCACCTGAGGTGACCTTGAGCAGGTCCGCGTTTGCGTTCAAGTGCGCCTCGAGGACGAGCACATTGGCCTGAGCGCCGCTGGCCAGACCGCTTTGCAGGAGTCCGAGGCTGTAGCCCTCCTCGCTTTCGAGGTTGTTGTCGCCAGCCATGTAGATCAGGTAGGTCCAGGGCACCGCCGGCTGCTGGCGTGTCAGGTCACTCCTGGCGAAGGCCGCAGAAGGGGCGGACAAAGATGCAGAGACGGTAAGGAGGGCGATCACGATCCCGACGGCCAAGACTTTCGCTTTCATGGTGTATTCCTGTTGTGGGCGGTGTTGACCCGTGTTGAACCTACAGAGACCCCTATCGATGCACACGGATCATTCTATTACTTCTTGAGCACGACGGTCGCGGCTGGCGTCGATAGGCATAGGTCGCCAACAACAGACCGACAAGTTAGCGCCCAACCTCGGGGTGGTTGGGGAAACTCCCCTATTCCTATCGTTGCTACAATCACCGCAGAGTCCTTGATAGAGGAGAGCATCATGAAAAAGGCATTAGTCGTATTCGGCGGCTGGGACGGGCATGAGCCCGTGCCGGTTGGCCAACTGTGCGAGGCCGCGCTCAAGCGCAACGGCTTCGAGGTGAAGATGTCGGACACGCTGGACGCCTATTGTGACGGCGCCTGGCTGAAAACACTGGACGTGATCGTACAGTGCTGGACGATGGGCTCGATCCAGCGCGAGCAACTGCAGCCCCTGCTGGAGGCCGTGCGGGGCGGCGTGGGCCTGGCTGGCTGCCACGGCGGCCTGGGCGACTCGTTCCGCCAGGAGACGGAGTACCAGTTCATGGTCGGCGGGCAGTGGGTGGCGCACCCCGGCAACGACGGCCGCCGCTACACCGTCAACATCGTGGACCAGAATCCCATCACCGAGGGGCTGAAAGACTTCGAGGTGCGCAGCGAGAAGTACTACATGCACGTGGACCCGGCTGTGCGCGTCATGGCCACCACCACCTTCGAGGACTACGGCGACGCGCTCATGCCCGTCACCTGGACCAAGACGTACGGCAAGGGCCGCGTGTTCTACACCTCGCTGGGCCACCATGCCGACATCCTCGCCATGCCTCAATCCATGCAGATGATGGAGCGTGGCATGTTGTGGGCCGCTGGCCAGTGGCAGACGGAGATGGGCCTGCCCTTCGGCAAAGTCTACTGCGGGTAAGTCGACACTCGAACCTTATCCACGAACCTTCACGAAGGAATACGAATCGGATCAAATTGTTACATGCTGATTCGTGGATGAGGTCTCTGATGAGGTCTCTGATGAGGGCTCTCAGCCCATCCCAGAGGCACCCCTGTGGGGGCTAATGGGATATTGCGGAGCCTCATTCGTTAGCCGTCCGGTGGGTTGGACAGAGGCATTCGTTTTCAATCGTGAGGATGCGTGGAAGGACATCATGTAAAGGTCTATTACGAGGCGGGACGGTATGGTGGCTGGCCGGCCAACCATGGCATCTGGAGCTGGGGGGACGAAATCCTGGTGGGGTTCCAGGTGGGATACCACAGGGAGCAGGCCGGGCACACGATCGACTGGACGCGGCCTATCCGCAAGGTGTTCGCGCGCAGCATGGATGGCGGCGAGAGCTGGACGCTGGAGGATTCGCTGCCCGCAGCGCTGGATAACCTGCAGGATCACCTGCCCCCTCTCGACGCGCCGGGTTTTTCCGGCGCACTGGCCTGCCCTGGCGGCATCGACTTCACTCACCCGTCGTTCGCGATGACCTTCAGCCACGCCAGCTTCCACGTGGGACCTTCACGTTTCTGGGTGTCGTATGACCGCGGCCGCAAATGGAACGGTCCATTCCGTCTGCCCGACATGGGCACGCGCGGCGTCGCCGCCCGCACCGACTACCTGGTGGAAGGCCATCACGCATGCCTGCTGTTCCTGACGGCGGCCAAGGCCGACCTGCGCGAGGGACGGCCGTTTTGTGCACGCACGACCGACGGTGGTTTCACCTGGCAGTTCGTCAGTTGGATCGGCCCTGAGCCGCAAGAGGGCTTCGTGATCATGCCTGCATCGGTGCGCCTGCCGGGCGGTGACATTGTGGTGCACCTGCGCGCCCAGCCCGACCGCACACGCGCCCGCATCATGGCTTATCGCTCGCGTGACAGCGGACAGACGTGGCAACAGGAACCCGACCCGGTACCGCATCTCGCCACCAGCAATCCACCTGCGTTGATCAAGCTGAATGATGGACGGCTGTGCCTGACATACGGCGTGCGTCAGGCACCTTTCCGCATGTGTGCCAGGCTCAGCGCCGACGAGGGGCGCACATGGAGCAAGGAGCTGGTGCTGCGCGACGATGGCGCCACCCGAGACATGGGGTATGCGCGCAATGTCCAGCGCTCCGACGGGGCCGTCGTTTCAGTCTACTACTTCAACGACCTCGCCACCGGCCCGGAGCGCTATATCGCCGCCACCCTCTGGCGACCCTGAAGTGATCCGTGAATCTTCACGAATCTCCGTGCAGGAAACCTGTGCGCAGAGATTCGTGGATGCGGATCAGGTCTTCTCGACCTCGATCTTGCTGATAAGGCCCTTCGGTTCGCCTCCCAGGGGCTGTCCGGGTTGTAAGCTACTGGGCTTCCACTCGCCCACCGCGCCGGCGAGGTCGTAACGCAACACATCGTGCCGGTCGTCCGGCTCGCCAACGGTCTCAATGACCTGTTTGCCAAAGAGCGGTGCAACGTAACCCAGTTGCCGGCGCACAGCCTCGCACGTGAACGGGATAAACGGCGACAGCAGCATCGCCAGCGAGTCGATTACCCGCGCCGCCACATACAGCACGGTGCCAGCGCGCGCCTTATCCACTTTGATTGTCTTCCACGGCGCCTCGTGGTCCAGGTACTGGTTCGTGGCCGTAGCCAGCTCGATGGCGCCATTCAGCGCATCGCGCAAGTGCACTGCGTCCAGCGATGCGCCAACCGTCTGGAACGCGCTCTCGCTCTGGGCGATCAGCGCCCGGTCGGCCTCGGCCAGCTCGCCCGGTGTGGGGATGCACCGGTCGAAGTTGCGCCAAATCTGCGAGAGCGTGCGCTGCACCAGGTTGCCCCACTTCGCCAGCAATTCGCTGTTGTTGCGCTGCGCGAAGTCGGTCCAGCTCCAGTCGCTGTCTTTGGCCTCCGGCATGATGCTGGAGATGTAGTAGCGCACGGGGTCAGCGCCGTACTTGGCGGTCAGGTCCAGCACGTCCAGCGAGACGCCCAGACTCTTGGAGAACTTCTGCCCGCCCATGTTCAAGAACTGGTTGGCGGGGACGTCGTAGGGCAGGTTAAACGAAGTTCCATCGCCGGCGCTCACCTTGGGCCCATCCCACGGCTGCCCAAGCGTGCGCATGCCAAGCAGTTCCGCCTGCCACAGCACGGTGTGGAACAGGATGTTGTCCTTGCCGATGAAGTTGTAGATGCGCACATTGTCTTGGGCGTACCAGAACTCCTGCCAGGCCGCGGGAGTGCCGGCGAGCGAAGCCCATTCGACAGTGGCCGTGAGGTAGCCCAGCAGCGCCTCGTACCACACGTAGATGCACTTGCCCTCCGAATCGGGCAGGGGGATGGGGATGCCCCACGTCAGATCGCGTGTGAAGGCGCGCGGCTCGGCATTGGCCGCATAGTGGCGCGAGAAGTCCAACACGGTGCTGCGCCAATAGGTATCCTTGTCGTCGAGATAAGCCAGCAACGAAGCGCGCAGGGCGGGCAGGTCGAAGAAATAGTGTTCCGACTCACGTACCACGGGTGTGCTGCCGTCGATGCGGCTGCGTGGATTGATCAGCTGAGTGGCATCCAGCAGGTTGCCGCAGTTATCACATTGATCGCCTCGTGCTTTGTCGTAGCCGCATATCGGGCAGGTTCCCTCCACCAGACGGTCGGGCAGGAACTTGCTCTGCGTCACAGAGTAGAGCTGCTTCTGCCTGGCCTTGAACAGGTACTCGTTCTCCAGCAGGCGCCGGAACAGTTGCTGGCCGATGGCGTGGTGGTTGGCCGTGTCGGTGTGGGTGAACAGGTCGTAGCTGATCCCTAAGTTCTTCTGCGTCTCGAGGAAGCGGGTGTGGTAGAACTCAAACACATCGCGTGGAGTCTTGCCCTCCTTGTCGGCCCGCACGACGATGGGTGTGCCGTGCGCATCCGAGCCGCTGACCATGACGACGCGGTTGCCCTTCAGGCGGTGGTAGCGCGCGAAGATATCGGCGGGCAGGTACGCGCCCGCCACATGACCGACGTGCAGGTCGCCGTTGGCGTAGGGCCAGGCGACGCAGACCAATATATTTTCGGGTGCCATTTCTCAAATCCTTTCTTCGCCAGTTAATCTCAGTTTATCCACACAAACCGTTCGTCGCTCGATATAAAAAAACCGCCCGGCGTACGCTCGGGCGGTTAAAACTCGACTGCATGTAGAGCCATGAGTGGTGGTGAAGGTGTTGTAGGTGCAGCAACAGGCCGGCCCGCGCGCTAGATAACGCCGGGCATGCTCATGGACTTTCGACCGCTGCTGAATCTGCAACTCATGATGAGTGCAGTATACCATGGGGAATTGGAGATTCGAGATGGATGGCGAGGCATGTTGGAAGTCGTGCATCCGGATTCACGGGCGAGCGCCGGGTCGTGCGAAGCATGGTTTCCTCGTCTGCGGCTCCGAGTGGCAGGTTATATGCGACAGGCGGTCAACATTCCCCATACCTTCTGCAATGTTCGCAGACCGCATGCGTGCAACGTTCGTGCGTCCATGTGAGTTGACAGCCGCGCAGGGGGCGGGTATGGTAGAACGCGATGCGCCTCTACCTGGAACTCATCAGGCTCTCCTTCCAGCGCACGCTGACCTACCGGGCGGCCACGCTCGCTGGGCTGGTCACGAACCTGTTCTTCGGCTTGCTGCGCGCAGCCGTGATGGTGGCGCTCTATAACGCACGTCCCGCCGGGTCAAGCCCCGACGTGGCCGGCATCTCGCTGCAGGGGGCGATCACCTTCACCGGCATCAGCCAGGCCGTCATCGCCTTCCTCAGCCTGTTCAGCTGGTTCGAGGTAATGAATGAGATCCGCAGCGGCGACATCGGCGCGGAGCTGTTGCGCCCGTTCAGCTTTTTCGGTTTCTGGATGGCACGCGACGCCGGCCGTGCGCTGAGTAGCCTGCTGCTGCGCGGGTTCACCATGGTGGCCGCCTACGCGCTGCTGTTCCGCATCACCTACCCCACAGGCGCGGTCCAGTGGGCTGCGCTGGGGATCGCACTGGCGCTAGCCTGGGCCGTTGGCTTTGCCTGGCGCTTCCTGGTGAACCTGTCTGCCTTCTGGTCCACCGAGGCGCGGGGCATCGCGCGCTTTGCGTTCGCTCTGGCGCTGTTCCTCTCGGGCTTCGTGATGCCGCTGCGCTTCTTCCCCGCCTGGTTCGTCGCGCTGTGCAATCTGACGCCCTTCCCCGCCATGGTCAACACAGTCATCGAGGTGTACCTGGGTGTGCTGCAGGGACCGGCTCTGGCTCAGGCGCTGCTGGTGCAGGCGATGTGGTTTGTCATTCTGGCCGGTCTGGCGCACCTGGCGATGCGCGCCGGGATGCGGCGGCTGGTGATCCAGGGCGGGTGAAGGGCTGAGAGATCATGCTTTACCGACTGGACCTCTATCGCCGGCTAATTGGGGTGCAGATGCGCTCGCAACTGCAGTACCGCACGGCCTTCCTGCTCGACACGCTCACCACAGCCTCGCAGGTGGTCACCGCCTTCCTTACGCTGGCGCTCATCCTGCAGCGCTTCGACAACGTAGGCGGGTGGAAACTGCCGGAGGTGGCGTTTCTCTACGGCATGGTGGAGATGGCCTTCGGCAGCATGGACATGCTCTTCAGCGGCTTCGATCCCGACAACTTCAGCCTCCAGGTGCAGCGCGGGCTGCTGGACCAGCTCATGCTGCGGCCGGTCGACATCACGCTGCAGGTGCTGGGGTCGGAGTTCATCGTGCGGCGCATCGGGCGCATCGCGCAGGGCGCCGCCGTGTTCGCCCTGGGGCTGGCTCTGTTGCCCATCCAGTGGACACCGCTAAAACTCGTATACCTGCCAGTGGTGTTCGCCAGCCTGGTGTGCTTCTTCGGCGGGCTTTTCATCATCGGCGCGACGATCACCTTCTGGACGGTCGAGTCCATCGAGGCGGTCAACATCTTCACCTACGGCGGGACTGAGATGATGGCCTACCCGATGTCCATCTACCCCGACTGGATGCGGCGCTTCTTCACCTACATCGTGCCGGCCATATTCCTGAACTACTACCCGGCGCTCTATATACTGGGCAAACCGGACCCGCTGGGGCTGCCGGCCTTTGCGCCGTTCCTGGCGCCCGTCGCCGGCTTCAGCGTGCTGCTGGTCGCCGCATTGTTCTGGCAGTTTGGATTGCGGCACTATCAGAGCACGGGGACGTGACGGAGGACCGCAAATGGCTCGACAGGCTCAGGATGTACCCTTCGACAAGCTCAGGATGATCATGGCGAGCCGGTCGGCCTTCGACTGGCTCAGGATGATCATGGCGAGCCGGTCGGCCTTCGACACGCTCAGGATTCACCATGAAAGGATCAATACTAATATTGACGTTTGACGCATGACGTTTAAGTCCCGCTCTTGCGTTTAACGTTACAAGGTATATTCACGACCGCCATGACGCCGATCATACGAGTAACCAACCTGCGCAAGTACTTCCGCGTAAGCCTGCGGGCGAAGGGCCTGGTGGGCACCGTGCGCGGGCTGTTCACGGGCGATTACCGCCTGGTGCGCGCGGTGGACGGCATCAGCTTCGAGGTGCAACCTGGCGAGCTGGTGGGGTACCTGGGACCAAATGGCGCGGGCAAGTCCACCACGCTGAAGATGCTCACGGGGCTGCTGGTGCCCACCAGCGGCGAGCTGCACGTGAACGGACGCGTGCCGTGGCGCGAGCGCAAGGCCTACGTGGCGCACATCGGGGCGGTGTTCGGCAATCGTTCCACCCTGTGGTGGGACCTGCCGGTGGTCGATTCGCTGGAGCTATTGCAGTACATCTACCGCGTCCCGCCGGCAGCCTTCCGGCGCAACCTGGACGAGTTCCGCGAACTGCTGGAGCTGGACGCCTTCCTGGACACGCCTGTGCGCTCGCTCTCGCTGGGCCAGCGCATGCGCGCCGACCTCTGCGCCGCCCTGCTGCACAACCCCGACCTGGTGTTCCTCGACGAGCCGACCATCGGGCTGGACGTGGTGGCGAAGGAGCGCATCCGCCAGTTCATCCTGCATGTGAACCGCGAGCACGGCACTACAGTGCTGCTCACCACGCACGACCTGTCAGACGTGGAGAAGCTGTGCGAGCGCGTGATGATCATCGACCACGGGCAGCTGCTTTACGACGGCACGCTCTCGGGATTGCGCGAGCGCTTCGGCGGCAAACGCGAGCTGGTGGTGGACTTCGCGGAAGACTATGCGGATGTGAGCGTGGACGGGGTGGAGGTGGCCGGGCGCGAGGGGCCGCGCGTGGTATATCGCTTCGGGCGCGAGGACATGAGCGCATCGCAGCTCATCAGTGCGCTGTCGGAGCGTTTCCGTATTGAGGACCTCTCCGTGCGCGAGCCGGACATAGAAGACACCGTGCGGCGCATCTATGAAGAGCGGCTACTGGAATGAAGTTCCACCGCGAGCGGCTGGTTAAGGAGGCGGTGCGCGGTATCTCCTACACCGTCGAGGAAGGGAAGATGCTGGGTCTCCTGGGTCCAACGGCGCAGGCAAGTCCACTATGCTCAAGATGCAGTTCGTCATCGTGATGGGCCAGCAAGCCCAATTGTGGCAGGACCTGCCGGCCAACGAGTCGCTCGACCTGAACCGGCACAACTACGAGGTGGACGAGCGTGCCTACCGCGCCACGCTGGACGAGTTGACCGAGCGGCTGGACCTGAAGGGACTGCTCAGCGTGCAGGTGCGGCGGCTATCACTGGGCGAGCGCACGAAGATGGAGCTGGCCAAGTTGATGATGGTGGAGGCGACCGACTCGTTCTGGGACTTTAACAACATGCCCATGGAGATTTACGACCGCTGAATCAGGCAGCCTGGGGTGTTCGTGCTGCCGATCTTCGTCATTTCCAACTTCCCGACCCTGTTCGGGCTGGGCAAAATGCCGCTGGTCTACCTGACCCAGGCTCCGATCGTGCTGTGTATTGTGCGGCCGGCATCTAAACGGGGGTTACGGACCTACAATAGTGCAAACAGTCGACGTTCCATGTAACCTGAACCAAAAACATATAGCCATGACCGCCGAGGAACTCCGCGAGCAGATCAATGCACGCATCTTTGCGCTCGAGACGCGCGTCGAGCCATTTACGAACATTCGCGACCTGCGCGTGCCGTGCGACGGCTATGACATCACCGCGCGCGCCTACACCCCAGAAGGAATAGCACCTCAGGCTACCCCCCAAACGGGACCGCAGACGACATCACAGACGGTACCGCAGCCACTCCTGGTGTACGTCCACGGAGCGGCGTGGATTGCCGGTAGCCTGGACACACATGACAATCTGTGTCGCCGGCTGGCGACGCGCGTGCCGTGTGTGGTCCTGTCGGTCGGTTACCGGCTGGCGCCTGAGCATCGCTTCCCTGCAGCCATCGAGGACTCCTACGGTGCACTTGCATGGGCTGTAGCAAACACCGAACGACTTGGCATCGACCCGCGCCGCGTGGCTATTGGCGGTGACAGCGCGGGCGGCAATATCGCCGCCGCCGTATGTCTGATGGCGCGAGACCGGGGCAGCCCAGCCATCGGCCTGCAACTGCTGGTGAACCCCGCACTGGACTTCACGGCCTACGATGCCAAGGGCTTTGAGGAGTCGAAACAATACCGGGAGTATTACCTGAAGGACCCCACCGACGCGAACAAGCCCTATGCCTCGCCAATGCTGGCGCGGGATGTAGCGGGTCTGCCACCTGCGTTCGTCATCACCGGCGACCAGGACGTGCTCATGCCAGAGGGAGAAGCATATGTGCGGCGGCTGCGCGTGGCCGGTGTGCCAGCCAACGCCTACCGGCAGATCGGCAAAGGCCACCAATCGGGACATTTCGCGCGCGCCACGGCAGAGGCTGAAGAGGCGATGGACCTGTGCGTCGCCGTGTTGAGGGCAGCCTATAAACGAATGGCTGCCGGACGAATGCTAGCCACCAGCAACGGCTGACGGCTGGAGATGTCAGACTACTTAAAAGAAGTCTGACATCTCTACATCACTCCCCCGCCACGGTTGACAGGCCCTGCGCGCGCCAGGCGGTGATACCGCCGGCAATACTGGTGACACGCGGGTAGCCGGCCTTCAGCAGGATGTCGCGTGCCTGGGCGCTGCGATAGCCAGTACGGCACATCACGACAATCTCCCTGTCCTGGGGCACTTCGTTCATGCGTTCGGCGAGCTGCCCTAGAGGGATAAGCGTCGCCCCAGGTACGTGGAATTGGGTCCACTCGCCGGGCTCTCGCACATCGAGCATAAAGGCACCCGCGTTTCGTTGAACCGCGGCCTCAGTGGGAGATATTTCAAGTGGCAGTGCCTGGACTGTGGCCGGGTTGCCACGCTGATACAGGGCGACGGCCGCGAATGCAATGGCGGCCAGCAGAATGACTCCGGCGATCAACGCCGGCAGGAGGATGCGGTTGCGGGTTGTGGGTACCGAGCGGCGGCCAGCAGCGCCAGACTTCTTAGCCATGCGATGACTCCTTAATGATGTGCAAATCTTCGGATCAACACAGATTAAAGTTCAGCGTGCCGATCCACGCAAGCGGCGTCGCGAGGTATAGTTATGACAGTGTAGTGTTATGGCAATTAAGGCCGATTCACGATCGGCTATGGCGTGTTATTCCTCAGGTCCCTCCAGTGGAACAGTCACTCGAGCTGGAGCTATAGCCATAGGAAGATGAAGATCCGCCGCTGGTTTTCGAGGCAAAAGTCGACAGCTTTTTATTCACTCTGGTGCTACCGCAGGCAGGACAGACGATCTTCTCGGCCCGGGCGCTGAATGAGCGGATAAGCTTCTCGAACGTCTCACCACATTCGTCACATGCGTATTCAAAGATGGGCATGAAATTCCTCCATGTTCGCATGGCGTAAGTGCCAGATTATTGGATGCATCAAGTTGGGAAAAGTTACATGCCGCGGCATTCTGCAGAGTTCTCTGACTTAGAACATAATAGTGGATTATTGTAACACAGTCCATACAAGCTGGCCCAATCTTGTACAGAGCGGGACACCTATATTCACTTAGCGTGTCACATTGAGTGGCAGCGGGGCTGAAATAACGGTGCCATTCCACCGGGCTACTGGTAGAATCCAGCTTACATTACTGGCTTTCAATCAATCGTGTTGTACGCCGAAGTGTTCAGGTGGTCATGGCACATTCCAATGAGTTGGTCATTCAGAAATTGCTTGGCACGTGTGCTCCGGAGTGCCTTGACGCTCCTACGCTGAACTCACTCCTGGACGAGCATGCGGTCTATCACGTACCAGGCTGGAACGCTCTCTCAGGCGAGTACAGAGGCAGGGATGAGATCGTCGGGCTCATGCAACGGCGCATGCAGTTTTTACAGAAAAAGCAACCACGCATCAAGTATCTGGGCAC
Source organism: Chloroflexota bacterium (assembly GCA_021788625.1). Lineage (GTDB taxonomy): Bacteria > Chloroflexota > Anaerolineae > J036 > Brachytrichaceae > CAIXPS01. The sequence goes on along the minus strand of JAJYKL010000012.1, from coordinate 33,742 downwards.
TTCCGTCAGTGGCGAGCACGTCGCCATGTTGTATGAGTACGAGGTTGATATCCGGGGGAAATGTCTGATATGGCGGGCGAACAGCGTTTACTTCATCAAGCAGGGCAAGGTGGTCGAGTGCTGGCTCTTTGTCGACGATGAAGAAGTGTTCAATGCGTTCTGGGAGGCATGAGGTGCTCAGCGCGCGCAGGAGCGCCCGGCACTGAACGTGTTCTCACTTTTCACCCTTCCACCTACACTCCCTGCTTCCTGCTTACAGAGCCCAGAAGAGGGCCATGCCCACCATCAACGCCACGAAACAAATGATGGTGAGTAGCCAGCCCACGCGAAAGAAATCACCAAAGCGGTAGTTGCCAGGAGCCAGCATCAGGATGTTCACGGGGTGGGCAATCGGGGTGAGGAATGAGGCGGAGCAGCCAATAGCGGCAGCCACGGCCATGGCCTGCGGACTCGTATGCATGCTGATCGCGGCGCTGATGGCAATTGGCCCGGTGACCAGGGCAGTCACCTGACCACCCATGACCTGGGTCAGTGCAGCCGTCAGCAGATAGGAGCCGGCAGCCAGGCCTAGCGGCCCAAAGGGGCGGACCAGCCGGATTACCTCCCCGCCGATGAGCGATGCGAGGCCAGTTTGCACCATGGCGATGCTCACCGTATACATGCCGGCGATGAGGAAAATGGCGCGCCACTCCATCGTATGGTACGCCTCCTCCATGCTCAGCAACCGCATGAGGATCATCAGGATGGCACCAGCCAGCGTGGCCAGGTAGACGGGGAAGCCCAGAACGGCTGCCCCAATCGCCACCAGGAAGATGACGATGGCTGCGATAGCACGCTTGGTCTGCAGGGGCTGGTCACTCGTGTCGGGCTCCAGCACGATGAAGTCGGGGTCGCTTTGCAGGTTTTTCAAGCGGTCGCGGGAACCCACCATCAGGATGGAGTCACCCTGGATCAGATTAAACGTGCCGACATCGGTGCGATAACTCCGCCGGCCTCTCAGCAGCGCAACGGCGGTGAACCCGTAGTGCTTCCGGAAATCCAGGTCTCGCAGCGTCTGGCCTTCAGCCTGCGAATGGGGTGACAAGATGACCTCGACAAACGAAACCCCGCGGGAGTTGATGTGACCGTCGGTATCGCGGCCGATCCTGGCCCCCTGCTCGGCCAGTTGGTTCACCCGCTCCTCGCGACCCACTGTCAAGAGGATATCTCCGGTGTTGATCTTTAGATCAGGTGGCGGGGCAAAGATTGCCTGGCGCCCACGCCAGATGGCGGCCACAGCGAGGCCTAGCCGGTCGCCGATCCCCGACTGGTTGAGCGGCATGCCCACCAGAGCTGAGCTGGCAGGGATCAGCACTTCCCATAACCGCTCGCCCAGTTGGTAGACCTCTGCCAGCTCGCTGCTGGTGCGGCGCGCCATCTGCTGTTCCGTGGAGGGTTGCCGGTCGGGGAGCAATCGTTTGCCGGCAATAGCGAGGAAGGCGATACCAGCCAATGCGAGGAGGCCACCTGCCGGCGTGAAGTCCAGGATGTTGAGGGGAGCCTGCGGAGGCCTCGCCGTCAAGAGCAGGTTACTGACGATGATGTTGGCGGTGGTGAAGTAGGTCGCCGAACCACCCAACAGACTGCCATACGCGACCGGAATCAATAGTTTGCTGGGTTTGATGCCTGTGCGTCGCGAAGCCTCGATGGCACTGGGCAGCAGGAGAGCGCCAGCCGCCAGATTATTCATGACGAGCGAGAGCAAAGCGGTGGTTAAAGTGAACAGGAAGATGAGGCGCACCTCGGACTTGCCGCCCACGGCCAGCAAGCGCCTGGCGATGAACTGGGTCACGCCGGTCGCATCCAGGCAACGTGTGATGATAAACAGGCTGAGCAGCGTTACGACGACCGGCTGCCCCAGGCCCGCGATGGCGTTGACCGCAGCATCCGGCGTATTGGCCGGGCCCAGTACACCCAGGCCAAAGAATTGCAGTCCACCCAGGATGATTGCGATGAGCAACGCGCCGATGTCAATCCGCAAGCGGTTGAGCGAGACGAGCGTAAACGGTACGGCGACGACCGCGATGACGACTAGTTGTGTCACTGTCATGAGTTTGCAGGTTATCCCTTCAGCACATAAGGCCGATGAAACATGTACGCACCGCGTTGGATTCTACACTGCACGACTGAACTTCAAGGCTGAGCAGGCTAGTGGGGGTGTAACCAACTGGCTCCGGAGGCATCAAACACCATAGAAGTTATATGGAAGGATAATTGGGTTCATATTCATAAGGAGTCATGCAATGTTGGGTTTATTTGGTTTTCTGGGCAGCTCGGCTGGACGTGTGACCCGCGCCGTGGCGGGTGTCGTGTTGATTGTGTTGGGTCTGGCTGTCATTCACGGCATCGGTGGATATATCGTCGCGATCATCGGGCTGCTGCCGCTGGCGGCCGGTGTCTTTGACTTTTGCATCTTCGCACCTTTGGCCGGTCTGCCCTTTAGCGGGTCACAGTTGCGCGCTGCACTGCAGAAGAAGACGAGCTAAGCTCCACCTGAGCTCCATCGGGATTTTCACCAGGAGCCTTATCAGGCATCATCGACGAGCCTATCGCGACAGGCGCCGGTCCGTGGACGGAGTCCACACGGCGCTTTTTGGTTTATCCGTCCTGAGCCTGGCAGTCATGACCGAAGCGCACGTGCGACACCTACCGGCCATCGATGGCGCAAAGCTGGCCAGCGCAATTTCCATGCATGACGTGATACAAGCACGTCTCGCCGGCAAAGACCAGGAGCTTCAGCAATTCTTGAACTCCATGGAAGGTCGAGGCTACAGAGCTGACCCTCTCCAGAAGCACAGGCTGGTCAAGAACTCTTTTCCTGTCATAGCGCGACCGAACCGCTGGGGTTCATGCGGGGGAGCGTGCGCCTCTAGGGCGCGCCTCTAGGGCGTGCCTCTAGGGCGTGCCTCTAGGGCGTGCCTCTAGGGCGTGCCTGTAAGGTGTGCCGGCAGAGCCTATTGTGTGAAGTGGACATCGGGCGCCACCTGCGCGAAAACACGCCTGAAGTCATCGACGTTTTGAACACCGTCCACCAGGCGCCCATTCACAGCGAAGGTAGGAGTTTGGTGGACGCCTAGCCGGCTGGCCTCGGTCGCGTCAGCCTGGATCAAGGTGTCGTACTTGCGAGCGTCGATGCACGCATTGAACGCAGCGGTATCCATGCCGAGTTGTGAAGCCATTGTCTGCAGGTTCGCGCGCGTGAAGTTGCCGGAGTTCTCGGCGCCCCATTGGTTGGCGAACAGCGCGGCGTGCATCTGCCAGAACTTATCCTGATCCATGGCGCACAAGGCCGCCCGAGCCGCATCGACCGACTCCGCACCGATGAAACTCATCAAGCGCACTTCATAGCGCACTTTGCCGGTCTTAGCGAACGCAGCTATGATGCCTGGTTCGAAGCGGGTGGTATACAGGCCGCAACCCGGACATTGAGCATCCACAAACGCCAGGACTTTGATGGGTGCGTCAGCGGGTCCCCAGGCTCGACCGTTCCTCTCTGCATTGGCCGGTGGGGGGTTATTGACCGCTACGATGGCGTGCGGCGCATTGGAAAGTGCGTTCAATATCACCGCCCCGCCGATCAGGATAACCGCCGCCACGACGATGATGGCGGCGGCGACTGTCATTTGCTTGCGCTGCTGTACGTGCCGTTGCTGGATTTGTTCGCGACGTTTCGACATTGATGCCCTCCGATCACCGGCCTTCCTGTACGTTTTCCCATGTGCTACCCTCCCGGCCGGGGCACGTTTGTGGGACTATGTTCGCCGGCTGCACCAGCAGTGTAGCGCCAAAATGCCGGACCGGGATTAGGTCCCGCCCGGCTTGACGAATTTGGCGGGGCCGCTATTCCTTGAGTGCAGCCGCCACGCGCTCGAAGCGTTGCTGCACCTCGGATGCCACGGCGGCGAACACCGGTTCGACGAATAATCGCGCCATCGCCAGTGGACTGACCAGACCGACTACTGACCCGCCGTCATCCGATTCGTATACTACAACATTGCATGGCAGCAGCAATCCGACGTCCAGATTGGTGCTGAGTGCCCGGTGTGCCAGCGGAGGGTTGCATACACCAAGGATCATGTAGCGCCGGAAGTCTGCGCCCAGCTTCTTTTTCATTGTCTCCTGCACGTCGATCTCGGTGAGCACGCCGAACCCTTCGGCCTTAAGCGCAGCTTTCGCGCGCTCCAGCGCCACCTCGTACGGCACCTGCAAATGCACATTCACGCCCAGGTCGTTTGGTGTCTGGGTAGTCATGAGTTACTCCTGGTCTCGTCCCGCAAAGGAGACGAGCGAATACCCTTGCCGCGCCGGATCGCTCAACACCGACACGACGAAAATCGCGAACACGTTTTATTAGATGCATGGGGACGAGACCGGTTACATCCATGTCATTTCATGCGGCGTGTAACTTTCGTGCCGCGGTTTCATCCAAGGGGATAGATATAGCTTTGAAGAGGATTGAACGGAGGGACAAGCACGATATGTCGAGGTTATTGGATCAGAAAACTGAAGATCAGGTACGCAAGGCGTTGGGTGGAATGGAACAAGCGGTGCGGGTGCTCTACTTCGGCACGAAGCAGGACTGCTACTATTGCGACGATACACGCGAGCTGCTGGAGGGCGTTGTAGCCACTTCGGATAAGATCAGCCTGGAACTCCATGACCTCGAGGATGACGCGGACCTGGCGAAGCAATACAACGTGGATAAAGCGCCCAGCCTGGTCATCGCGGCGCAGAACGGCGACCAGACGGTGGATTACGGCATTCGCTACGCCGGTATCCCTGCGGGCTACGAATTCAGCTCGTTAATCAACGACCTGCTGATGGTTGGCCGGCGCGATTCCCGTCTGAGTGAAACGACACGGGCCGCCCTTAAGAAACTGGATCAACCCGTGCACTTGCAGGTGTTCGTGACACCGACGTGTCCCTACTGCCCGCGCGCGGTCATGGTGGCGCACCAGATGGCGCTGGAAAGCCCGCTGGTGCAGGCTGAAATGGTTGAAGCGTCGGAATTCCCCGAGCTGGCTGAGCGTTATGAGGTGAGCGGCGTGCCGCACACGACGATCAACGACGGCGCAGGGATGATGGTGGGAGCCGCCCCTGAGGAACATCTGTTGGCCGAGATTCTGCGTACACTCAAAACACCTGTCAGCCTGAACTGACCTTCTCACCCGGCGGCAGGACCCTGCGGAGGTTCTGCCGCCGGAAGAAAACACTCCTCCCATCCCAGAAACACACCTGCCCTAACGGCTTGCCCCAGGCACCTGGGCGCGGAAAGCGCCCTGACCGAACAGCACGAATTCGGTGAAATGGGTTGTCGTGTAACGGAGTGTTCCGGACATGATGCGCATCGGATTACCCGGCTCGGTGCATGGCTCGCTGGTGCTGTCGCGCGCCAACAGGCGCGTCGTATCATGCCTTATACCCGCCACGGTGGCGGCGTCGAATTACAGGGACAAAGTAATGGACTGCCCGAACTGGCGCACGCCACTTATATTAAAGCGTACGAACGTGCCACAGGGTGCGAGTGCTACGGATGGCACCACTCCCGACCGCGCAGCGGCGTTTCGCGGAGAACGCTTGGGGTTTCTGAGCGCAGTACGTAACTTCGCCCTGGCTCCCGCATCCAAACCAATAAGCAGAGGCGACTTCGATCCAAAGGGTTACAGGTGAGCTCTATGGAGGTGATCAGGCGGCTATTCGGCGCATCGAGACGGCTGTTGAAGCCGCGAGACGTCCTGGCACGCCTGCAGCGCCCGGCGCCACCGCTGGTGCTGGATCTACGCCGGCCGGAGGAGTACGCGGTCAGCCACATCCCTGGTGCAATGCCGCTGCCCATCAGCGAATTAAGTCGCCGGTTACACGACCTTCCGCGCGACCGCGAGATTGTCTGCGTGTGCGGCTTTGGTTCCAATAGCGACAGTGTTGCCGAGATGCTCGCCAGCGCCGGGTTCAAGAGCGTCAACATGGAAGAGGGGATGGTTGGCTGGCAACGCGCCGGCCTGCCCGTGGAGGAAGGTTCGTCCTGATAACACCCACGGTCTGCTGCGAGCGAGGTGACCGCAGGCCATGCTGCTTTGAGCCGTGCTGCCAGGAACAGGACCGCACTTGCGGCTTATAATCACGGGCATTATGGGTGGACCTGATGTAGCGATCAATCTTGGGTTTATACAAATTCACTGGTACGGCATCATTCTTACCTTTGGCATGATCATGGCGACGTATATTACGGCGCTGGAGGCGAAGCGGAATGGCCAGAATCCCAACATAGTATGGGATGGCGTGCTCATCGTAATCATCCTGGGCCTGGTGGGGGCGCGTCTGTATCACGTTTTCTCCTCGCCGAACGATGGCAGCGGCAGTGGCTGGGCGTACTACCGTCAAAACCCCTTGCAGATTTTCGCCATCTGGCAGGGAGGTCTGGGCATCTACGGTGGTCTGATTGGGGGCATTATTGGCATTGTCTACATCGCGTGGCGCCACAAGCTACGCCTGTTCCAGTGGTTTGATTTTGCTGTACCGGGCGTGGCACTGGCCCAATCGATCGGCCGTTGGGGTAACTATGCCAACCAGGAACTGTATGGCGGGCCAACCGGCTCGTCATGGTGGGGCATCACCATCGACGCAGCGCACCGCGCGAAAACCGGCAAAATCAACTTCACCAATTTACAAAAGTACCCGCTGGACACACGCTTCCATCCCACCTTCTTCTACGAATCGACCTGGGATTTCGCCGGATTTCTCCTGCTGATGTGGGCGGCACGCCGCTTTCAGCACGTCCTGCACGATGGCGACCTGGCAGGCCTGTATTTCATCTGGTACGGCATCGGACGAGCCTGGACGGAGCAGCTCTTCCGCCCCGACGCCTGGATCATCGGTGTGCTTCCCACCGCCGTCTGGGAGTCCATTATCGCTTTCATTCTGGGTTGGGCTGTGATCGCCTTCAACCACCTGATCTACCCGAAGATGAAGCTAACGCGGAAGATGCTGCCGGCGTAGTAGAGTGTTATGTGCTCCGCCGCATCCTGGATCGGGGTGGACGGAGCATGCAAGCGGTCAGCCTGTCGCCATAATGCACGCCGGCTGCAAATCTATCAGTAAGCTACTTGCGAGGCGTGGTAGCGGTTTGTGAGCCGCGCGTGGAGACGCCACAAACGGATGTAATCAGGCATGCGTTGCCGGCTGCCGTAGCGATAAACATCAATCCAATGGCGGCGATCAGATAGCCCGCCAGACTGCCTGCGATCAACAGCCCATATATGATCAGGGCTGCCCCGACGAATATGCGGAGGACACGCCCCCACCCGCTACCGACAAACTCAAATACCTTCTGTCGCATGTTGCCTCCAAAGCTCCCTATGCTTGTGTGCCAGTCCATATGAAGACTTAGATGCAGTCGGGGCCTGGGTGTTACATGGAGTCCCGCTCGCGAGTAAAGCATGGCACAGCAACGAGGAGGTGCACCCAGGCAGGAGGCAGGCTGAAGCCATTCAGGTCGCTTCCCACCAGCGCGCAAAAGTGCGCATCTTTGTGTAGCGGAATCGCGTAGCTGAAACTGGCTAAGTTACGCTGGTCATCGGTCCATTTCCGGATACCTTTATGAAGTCAGAATGTCTGACAGCCGTATATTCGCAGTATGCACTGGAGTGTTGAATGACTAATCTAGAGGAACTACTTACACGAGAACAGCGTGACATCCTCCCGGAGGACGCGCAGCAACTCTACACCGAGGTCTATATGCGCATACGGCAGCAATATGACGCCCGACGGGACGGTCCCATGTCCAGTGATACGGTAGCCTCCATCGCCGCCATGGCCGCGGTTACCCATCTCTACGAGCGGGATGAACAGACGTTTCGCTGGCATCGTAAAGCAGATCCATCATCCTCCCCCCACAAGGAGACTTCGCGTAAACCTGCACATTCCATCCGCGGGGTCTTGTTGGGAATCCTCAGAGTGCACCCCCAGGCAGAATAGCACACCCGCGCAGTTATTCCGTAATTTCGTCCACTCAGACCCGAAAGAAGCGCTAGAGCGCCGCGCCAGGTTTTTAATGGCCCTACGGGCAGCCGCGGTGCTGCGTCAAGGAGGAGAGGACCTCAAGGCACACTGGTTGCTTCAGACGATGCGATCGGAAGAGGGATCCAGTGCGTCGCGTACACCGTCTCCGAAGAAGGAGAAGCCGATGAACACGATCATCAACAAGGCTGTCGGGTAAGCCCCCAGGTAGACGAAGCTCTGCACGTACTGGCCGGCGTTCCCCAGCATCTTGCCCCAGCTGGGCGTCGGGTCGTTGATGCCATAGCCCAGGAAGCTCAAGCCAGCCTCTGCCACCATAAAGCCAGGAATGCCGAAGGCGATGCTTACCAAAATAGGGTTGATGATGTTGGGCAGTATGTGACGCCAGGCGATGAAGCCGGTGCCGGCACCCAGGCTGCGCGATGCTTCCACGAATTCGCGATCCTTGTAGCTGAGCACCTGGGCGCGCACCAGACGCACCATGCCAGGCCAGGACAGAATGGCGATCGCGAAGGTCACGTTGAGCGTGCCGTTGCCGATCATGGTCATAATCAGGATCTGGAACAACAGCCCCGGCATGGAGCCCGTTATCTCCAGCAGGCGGTTCACCGTAAAGTCCACCACCCCCTGATACCAGGCGGCCAGGAACCCAAGGACCAGACCGATCACCAGTGTGAAGGTCATGGCGGAGAAGCCCACGATCAGGCTGGTATTCGCACCCCAGATCAGGCGGCTGAGGAAGTCGCGCCCCGCATCGTCCGTGCCCAGCAGGTGGCCAGGCATGGTAAAGGGCGGGATGAAGGTGTAGTAGCTGGTCTGGTAGTAAGGGTAGGGGGAGATGATGGGTGCGAAGATGCCGGTGAAGAGGAAGAGGAAGACGATGACTCCGCCAATGATGGCAAGCTTATTCCTGCGGAAACGACGCCACGCCAAATAGAACGGCGAAAGCACTTTGTATTCCGTCGGTGCGGTGGGTTTGACCTGCTTGCGGGTTACTAATCTATAAGTTGCCATTCTATTCTCTTGTTCAGGTCAGCCGGATGCGTGGATCGAGGATGGTGTAGGCAATGTCCGTCAGGAGGTAGGTCAGAGTCAGGATGACTGCGATGATCAGCACGCTGGCCATGATGACCGGGTAGTCGCGATTGGTGATGCTGTCCAGGTAGAAGTGGCCGATGCCAGGGATGACAAACCACTCCTCGACGAAGGCGGAGCCCGTGATGGCATTGGTCAATACGGGACCGAAGATGGTCACGATGGGCACCAGCATGTTGCGCATGGCATGCTTCACGATGACCTTGGTCCTGGATACGCCCTTGGCGCGCGCCGTGCGGATGTAATCCTGGCCGAGCACGTCAAGCATGCCGTGGCGCATGTAGCGCGCCAGGGACCCGACCGTGCCCAGCCCGAAGATAATGACGGGCAGCACCAGCGTCTTCGGATCACCGCTGGGATTCCACCCGCCGTAGGGAAACCAGCGCAGGTCGACGGCGAAGATGGCCAGGGCGAAGAACGCCAGGGCGAAGGAGGGCAAGGTGACGGTTATGAGCGCGAACACCGTGATGATCTGGTCGAGGAACCGGTTGCGGTGCAGCGCCGCCACGATGCCCAAAACCGCGCCGAGGGGGAAGCTCCACAGGACGGCCAACCCACCCAGCAGCAGGCTATTGGGCCAGTACTGAAAGAACAGGGTAGTGACCTTTTGGCCAGGGTACTTGAACGAGTAGCCAAAATCGCCATGCACGGCGGCGATCATATACTTGGCCCACTGCACGTAGAAGGGTTGGTTCAGACCGTACTTGGCGATGATGTTGGCCTTGGCGGCTGGCTCCAGTGGCATGTTCGTCTCGTCGAACGGTCCTCCGGGTGTTTTCCACATCAGGAAGAAAGTAATGAATGACACCACCAGGATGACGAAGACGAACCCTAGCAGACGCTGCAATAGATATCGAGTCATTTACGTACCACTCACGGAATCGAGCGGGTCCAATCCGGGACGGGTCGCCTGCCCCCAGGCACCTGTCTCTAGTGTCGAGTCAGCCAACCCGGCTAACCCGTCCCGGATGAATCAGCGGGTCACATGCCTATACGATCGTACGGGTCTCCTTCAGCACTTCATTGGAGATATAAAACGACGAGGGGTAAGGATCGAACGCCCCGAGGCCAGGCCAGGCCCAGCCGGGGTTGGTATTGACCTTGCCAGGCAGGAAGCCGGGCCCTTTCAGGTAGGGCTTCCACAGGTTGACCAGGGTGCGGTGATAGATCCAGATGAAGGCGAAGCTCTCAGTAAGGATCTTCTCAGCCTGCTGGTAGAGCTGCGTGCGCTCGGGTTCCTGGGTCATCGGGCCGGCTTTGGCCAGCAACTGCTGGTATTGCGTGTTGTTCCAGGTGTGCCGCCCGCCTTCCTTTGAACCCTTGAACACGCCCAGCATATCCGACGGGTCCAGGTAGTCCATGCCGTAGGACACGCAGCCGAACGGGATGGAAGGCGTGGCCAGCGTTTCAGCCGTGAAGGTCTTCCCGTCCAGCGACTTGATTTCCACGTTGATCCCCAGGTTGGTCTTGATGGCGTCGGCATAGGTGGCGCAGATGGCGGGGTAGAGCGGGTTGTCGTTGCGGTAAGTCATGGTCAGGTTGCTCACATTCACCCCCGACTGCTTGTAGAGCTGCTTGGCCAGGGTTGGATCGTAGGTCTGGATGTTCTTCAGTGCCTCTTCGTTGGAGGCGGGGAAGCCGGGGGCCAGGAAGCCGTAAGCCGGGCGACCCAGGATGGGCCGGACGATGTTCTTGACGATATTCACGCGGTCCAGCAGGTGGCCTAGCGCCTCGCGGAAGGTCTTATTGTCGTAGGGTTTCTGGGTGACATCAAAGAAGTAGTAGTCGGTGCGGAAGTCGCCCACGTCGGGGGTGGCTTGCTTGCTCAGAGTGGGACTATTGATCACCGTCTCGATGTCGGCCGCGGTGGTCACGCCATAGCTGTCGATCTGACCGGCCTGGTACGCCTGGAAGGCATTCTGGTAGGGCACGGCCGTGAGTTTTTCAATATACGGCATGACGTCCGGAGCCGCCTTGGTGTTGATGGCGGCCTCGAAGCGCGTCGGCGACCAACTCGTGACAACGAACGGGCCGCTGGATACGCACGTGGCGGGGTTGGTCATGTACTGCGGGCCGTGCGCCTTGAGGGCCTTGGCGTTAAAGGGCATGTAATAGATGGTCATGCGTGGCAGGTAAGGCGTCACCTCGCTGGTTTGGACGAGCAATGTGTATTCGTCGGTCTTGCTCACGCCCACCTGGCTTACAGGTACCTTCTTGGCCAGGGCTTCGCCGAAATTCTTGATGTTGCCAGCGCCCTTGTCCCAGTACCAGGTAAAGTCGTAACCGGTGGCCGGGTCGGCCATGTGCTGCATGGTGGCGATGAAGTCGTCGGCGTTTTCGTTACCGGAGCCGTCGGACCATGGTAGGTCGTTGCGCAGCTTGAACGTCCAGGTCAGGCCATCCTTTGAAATGTTCCATGACGTAGCCGCACCGGGCACGATGTTGAAGTCGTGGTCGATGCGGGTGAGCGGTATGTCGTAGATGTCGGAGATGCCGGAGCGGTCGTACACGCTGCCGGTGATCTGACCGTCGGTGCCGGGGCTGGCCGCGCCGGAAACCTGGTACACCTGCTGGTTCAGCGGCGCCGCGTCAGCCGGCATCAGCTTGCCACCACTGTTCTTCAGCGCAGCGGACGTAGCGGTGGCAGCGGACGTAGCGGTGGCAGCGGACGTAGCGGTGGCGGCCGGCGCGGTGGCGGATGCTGTGGTAGACGCCGAGGTCGGCGTCGCGGCGGAGGTACTCGTAGGCGCGGTGGTCGGCGCAGTCGTAGCGGTGGCGGCCGGCGCGGCCGCACCACACGCGACGAGGGCAGCCGTCGCACCTGAAGCCCCCAGCACCTTCAACATCTGCCGGCGCGTTAGTACCATCTTGCTGCTCGTTCTAGAAATATGCGAACTCATCTGACAATCCTCCTTAACCACCCTAAACGGGTTAGGAACTACACAACTGACAAAACCAACCGGACCTCGGACCTCCGGTTCAGCTAACCGCAGGCGCCTGAAGCAGTCGCTGAGAAGTTGTGAGAAGTTGTAGAGGTTGTCGAAGTTGTAGAGGTTGAAGAAGAAGGAGTAGTAGAGGTGATTGTAATAGATTGGAGTGCGACACTGGCATCCCATGCCAGGGTATCGCCAGCGCCGTTATCATCCAGCGCACTCAACAATTGCTCAAGCGGCTTGGGCAAGTCGCCTTGGTAAAAGTGCAACACGTAACGTGTCCACTCATGAACATAAGCTGGCTCGCTGCCCAGCTCGTCTTCTCTGGCCAATTCCGCCAACAAAATCCGCAAGCCTGTGGGACCGGTGTGGGTAAGAGCTTCGGCGGCCATCCAGCGAACGCAATAATCCGAGTCATGCAAGGCGTCGACCAGACCCTGAGCCGCGGCAACATTGCCAATCGCTTCCAGAGCCTTCAAGGCTTCATGCTTCGCCAGGAGATGAGGGTCCGAAAGTGCGGCGATTAAAGTCGGGACGGCTTCATCCCCCAGTTCAACCAGTGCCACTCGGGCGCGTCGCCGCTCGACGCCAGAGGAATTGCTTAACTCGGTTCTTAAGTAGGACATGCTACTCATGGCCTTAGTTGCACCTGACCACAGGTCTACCAACAGGTTGACTTACCACTCAACATTCACCACACACCTTGCTCGGTGCACGCTTAACAACCAGTACAGAGCAGTACGCATTGTGGACAAGCCGGCGCGTTGCATCGCCTGTGAACCAGCTCCCAGCCGTGCCTTGCGCGTTTGCGCCGGTGACAATGAGGTCCACCCCGTGAGTTTGCGCGTAGTGGATAACTTCGGCCACGCTGTCACCCTGCACAACAATGCTGGTCACGCAACGACCCGCAGCGCGTAACACCTCGGTGGGGTAACTGGGTACAACTGCACTCACGCACTGTTCGGTGGCGCGCAGTTCAACCTCCACATCCGGCTCGCCCGATCGGGCACCCGCACCGTTTTGGTACCTGGTTCGGCCGAGCAGATCCAGTGCGCCATCCTCATGTGATTGCACATACATAACTGTATATCTGGTATTGGGAGGCAAGGGCATCTCTGCCAGGTACCGCGCTGCATTCAGACTGGTCCAGGTAAAATCACTTACCACCAGCACATGGCGGAGCCTGACGTACGGCGCACGGGCGATGAGGACCGGGCAGTGCGCTGCGTTCACCAACCTCTGAGCTGGCCCGCCCAGAAAGATGCCAAATCGATTATGCAGGCCATTCGCACTGACCATAAGCAGGTCCGCCGCGAGACGCCGAGAGAACGTCAGGAGCAACTCAGCCTCGTGGCCCTCCATCAAGCTGGTCATCACCTCGATGTGGTTGTAATCCATGATGGACACAACGCGATCCAGCGCCTTGAGTGTCGCACCCAGGTTGACTGACCTGTCTGGATCATCAACAGCCAGGGCCGTAACCAAGCTGCCCTGCGGCAGGAGCAGATCGCGCACGAAGCGGGCAGCCGCCAGCGTGTGGGGCGTGGGATCCACGCTCAGCACCACATGCAGGGGCCGCGCTACGGCATCGCTCGACGCGCGGGGCTCAAACTGGGACATCCTTTGCATCTGGCAATGTTCCTCCCAGCGGGCCTCTCCCCGCAGTACTCTATTAACCCCCCTTACTCTTCCCTCCTATCCTCTCTCAAAGAGGCCGCGAAGCACCTGAAAGGCTGAGCGTTTGCGCGGAGCGACCACTGGCTGCACCACCTCACCCCGGCGGTGCCACAGATGCGTCTCGTCATCCCGGACAAATTCACGGTTGACGGCTGTCCACGCATCACGAGTGGCAACCGCCTGGCGCGACATGCCGGTGTCACCTTGAGATTTAAATTCGTTCCAGGATCGGGTATAGGTCTCTACATAAAGCGCCTGGGCGTCCTGTGGCAGCGTGTCAAGACCTGCCCTCGGTATCTCCACCTGACCTTCGCTCATCTGTACTAACCTCCACTTCGCGTTTGAACACGACGGAAACGAATCTAGAAAGACTCGATGGCAAAAGAGTAATGATGACGTGCCGGGGTTACAAGCGCAGGGACGCTTAAGGCGAGTACGCGGAATCGCTCATCGGCCCGTGGTGCCCATATGGAGATGGCAGCCGCACGAAAAGTGCGCTATAGGGGCACCGGATCCATGGAGAGAAGGTAGCTGGCCGCAGAGATCAGTAATCCACGGGAATCATTACGCTTATGTGGACACCGCGATCCTGCCCGGCATTTACGACCAGGGTTCCTCCGGCAGCCCACACGCGCTCCTGGATACCCATCAGGCCGAAGTGGCCTGTCTGAGCCAGCTCAGCAATTTCCGTGGGTAGCGTGAACCCCCGCCCGTCATCGGTCACATCGAGTTGGACGGCATGTATCTGGAAAGCCAGCGTGACGCTGACACTCGTCGCATGCGCATGCCGGCGCACGTTGTTAAGCGCTTCCTGGGTGATGCGGTAGAGCGCCAGTTCCTGTACGGGGGTGAGTTGCACGGGGGTTCCCGTCACGTCGAGCCTCACTGAGGGCACGGCACCCTCGCCTTCACGCTGGCCGCGCACCAGCATGCGTAAAGCCGGAACCAGCCCCAGGTCGTCCAGGATGAGTGGCCGCAGATCGCGGCTGATCTGGCGTACGCCGTCCACCGTCGCGTCGACCATCGTGTGCAGCTCCTCCAGTTGTGCGCGGCGGCGCGGGTCATCTTCGGATGCCTGGTGCAGTTCGATGCGCCGGCCTACCGCCATCAGGCTCTGCACCGTCTCATCGTGCAGCTCGCGGGAGATGCGCAGCCGCTCTTCCTCCTGCGAGTCTGTGATCGCGCCCACGTAGCGGCGGAGACCTGCCCGATAAGTCGCGATCTGGGCTGCCATATGGTTGAACGCACGCGCCAGTGCATCGAATTCTGCAATGCCACTCCCACCGACAGGTTCCACGGTGTCGCCAGCCGCCAGCCGGCTCGTCTGCCCCGCCATGACCTGCACAGGCGTGGTGATCTGACGGACACCCAGCCAAAGCACAGCCGTAGCAATCCCGGTTGCGGTCAGCGCAATGAAGGTCAAAAGGATGAAGTGCGCTTGGGTCGGCGCGGCGGCCTGGTCCCACGACTCCTGCACTATCAAACCCCAGCCTGCCAGACGGATGGGGGCGTAGCCGTCTACGTAACGCCGTCCATCAGGAGCCTGCCACACCAGGCCACCACTGAAGCCCATCTCGACCTGAGCGACCGAGGGGCGGTTGCTGTAATCGGTGCCGATGACAGCGGGGTTTGGATGGTAGATCACCGTGCCGCGCTGTCCCACCAGGTAGGCTTCACCGTTGTAGCCGACGATGATATTCTTCACCAGATCATCGAGCGTCGAATCACGCAAATCGACTGCCCCCAGCAGCACGCCCGAAAGCATATCGTTATCGCCGGTGATGGGCACCGCTATCACGATCATCGGCTCACCACTGACAGGGGAGGTGAAAACGTGGCTGAAGGCCGGGGCATGGTTGGAAAGGACGGTTTGGAAGTAGTCTTGCCGGGCTACGTCGGGCAGGATGGTCGTCACACTCACCGGCACGGCGGTGAGCGTCTGGCCATTCAGATCCGCGGCGAGGACGCCCGCGTTAAACGCCGACAGAGCACTGCCCGCCGACTCAATGGCCTTCTTGCGGGCTGTGGCGGAGCTGGAGTGGATTGCAGCATTGCCCGCCAAAGTTGTCAACACGCGCTCGTAACCGTGCAGACCCTCGGAAACGCTGGCGGCTGCCAGATGGGCCACCTGCCGGTCGCGGTCCACGATAAGCGACGTGACAGACTGCTGGTAGATGGCCACCGCGGCGATGACCAGTCCGGTTGTAAGGACGACGAAAGGCAGCATGACCCATAATACCGAGTGAGCGAGGAGGGAGCGTGGGCGGCTAAACAGGGACATGGTATACCGGTTCGCCGAATGATGCGCCCCGCTAGAGCTCGAGCGTGAGCAGCCCACGCCGGATGGCCGTCAATACGGCATCCAAACGGGTCGTGACGCCCATTTTGGCGTAGATGTTGGTGAGATGCGCCTGGACGGTGCGGTCGCTGATGAACAGTGCCTCACCGATAGCGCGGTTGCTCAGTCCCTGGGCCAACAGGCGCAGCACCTCCAGCTCGCGCTCCGACAGTTCCTCGATCATAGTCGCTTCGCCATGCGTGCCAGTCCCGGTGCCGGATCCTTTCTCTCCCGTGCCCGCCATTCGCGCGACGATCTTGCGCGCGATGGACGGGTCCAATGGCGACTCACCGGCTCTTACCTGATGGATGGCCCGCACCAGATCACCAACCGGAGCGCTCTTCAGCAGGTATCCGCTCGCGCCGGCCTCCAGCAGGGAGAAGACGTACTGGTCGTCGTCATGCGCCGTGAGAACCAGCACCTGAACCGTCGGCCACGACCCACGGATGCGGCGCGTCGCCTCCAGTCCCGACACGCCCGGCATGCGCACGTCCATCACCACTACATCGGGACGAAGCGCCTGCACGAGGTCGATCGCCTGCTGGCCGTCGCCTGCCTCTCCCACCACCTCCAGGTCAGGTTCGCGGCGCAGTAGCTCAGCCGTACCCTGACGGAGGATAACGTGGTCGTCAGCCAGAACGATGCGGATTGGGCCTGCCATAAGAAATAAGTATAAAGCCGAGAAGGCTCGAGGCACCCGCGCCCCACCCAGCCAGGGAAGCCATGGTCAGGCATGTAGGCGGTTCCGCTTAGTGCGGCCGGGCGATTCGGCGGTTGGCTTGTGCCAACACATGAGATACAGTAGAACACGGCGTGCGTCTGAAAAGGTGGACGTTGAAAATTTCGTCGGCACCGGCCTACCGTATCGGAATTACTCTGGCCAGTTGGCTATTCTGCGCGGGCCTGGCGATCGCGGTGCGATCTGAGTCGGTACACATCCCACTCATTTTGCTCTGGCCAGCCGTAATGGTGACAACCTGGCTTGGCGGCTTGATCGCAGGCTTTGCCAGCCTCGCGGCGGTGATCGTCGTCCTCACCTATCTGTATACCACTCCGGCCTATTTCCCCGGCGTGGATGCAGAATTCATCCTCCGTGTAGCCACGTTTGTGGCATCGGCCATACTGGTCGCCTTCGCGCGCACCATGCAGGAGCGCACACGTCGGGAACACGAACGAATGCTGGAGGCACAGAAACAGGCTCGCCAGGCGGCCGAACGTGCCGACGAGATGAAACTGAAGTTCCTGGGCATGATCAGCCATGAACTCAGAACACCGCTCACTTCCATAAAGGGCTTCACCACGACCCTGCTGGCCAGCGACGTAAAGTGGGATGAAGCGAGCCAGCGCGACTTCCTGAACACGATTGACGAGGAAGCCGATAAACTGACGGAGTTGATCGATCAGCTCCTGGATCTCTCGCGCATCGAGGCCGGCTCATTGAGAGTAAATTTACGGCAGACTACACTCGACAGCATCCTGTCGGAGGCAGACTCGCAGTTGCGCCGTCTGGCGGCGCGTCATGATTTCAATCTGGTGCTGCCCGGATGTCCCCTGCTGGTGCAAGCCGATTGCCAGCGGATGGTGCAGGTACTCAGCAACCTGGTAGCCAATGCGGCCAAGTACTCGCCTCCCGGCACACCCATCACGGTTGCACTCCGATGTAGTGGGAATGAGGCGCTGGTGAATGTCACCGATCAGGGATCGGGCATCGCGCCGGAGGACCTGCCGCATGTATTCGAGGCGTTCCAGCGCGGCAACGACGCAACCACCCGCCGTACCCAGGGCACAGGCCTTGGATTGGCCATCTGCAAGGGTATTATCGAGGCACACAGCGGACGTATCTGGGTGCAAGAGGCCGGAGCACATGGCACAACGATCTCCTTTTCCCTGCCCACACTGCCAGTCACTGATGTGGCCGCTGGTGGCGTACCTATAGCGCCTCTCTATTGCGATAGGGAGCAGAGATAAGCATTCTCATCTGCTTCGATGGGACACACGGCTTAGGGCGCTCAGCTGCTGATGCGCCAGCGAAAACGCCTGTTCCATTTCGCAATATGGCGGATGCAAGATGTCGCACAGTCTGCTAAAGTTAGGGGGTTCGTACCCGTCGTTTTCTCATCTCCTTCACCGCAGTTTTTGTGATGTCAAGAGCATTAGGTAGGAATAAATAAGGAAGAGATAAACAACAACATGAACAAGACCACGACCACAACCAGCGGCCTTGCGCCGAGCAAGAAGGCCAGCAGGGGGAATGCCGGCTCGGCAGGACAGTACCCGCCCGCTCCGCCCTGGCACTCGCTGCCCGCAGAGGACGTGCTCAGCCGGCTCACCACCCGGACCGACGGTCTGAGTTCTGCCGAGGCGGCCAATCGTCTGAAACAGGGTGGGCGCAACGAAATTGCGCGGCATAAAGCGGTCTCGCCCTGGCAGCTATTGCTCAAGCAGTTTACCAACTTTTTCGTCATCGTTTTGCTGTTCGCAGCTGCCCTGGCGTTCGCCGTCAGCTACCTCCCCAACGAAAGCGAGCGCCGTCTGACGGCCTTTTTCATTCTCGGCATCATCGTCATTAGTGTGATGCTGGGATTCTTCGAGGAATATCGCGCCCAGAAGGAGCTCGAAGCACTGGATCGCCTGCTCGTCTTCAGAACCGTTGTGACTCGCGACGGCTCACAGCACCAGATCGATGCGGCTGAGGTCGTGCCAGGCGACATCCTCGATTTGTCACAGGGGCAGAAAGTGCCGGCCGATGCGCGGGTCATCCAGGCTTTCAGCCTGCGCACCGATGAATCCGCATTGACGGGCGAGAGCGTGGGTGCGGATAAGGCTCCCGAGCCCGTCGCGCCTGATGCCGACCTGGCCGAGCGCACCTCCATGGTGTACGGCTCGACCTATGTCACCCACGGCAAGGGGCTGGCCGTGGCCGTGGCCACCGGCATGACTACCGAGGTTGGTCAGATCGCCTCCACTCTGCAGCACATGGAGGAGCGCCCTACCCCATTTCAGGTTGAGGTGCAAAAGATGGCCCGGCAGATGACCCTCATCGTCGGCATTCTGGCCATCGCCATCGCATTCATTCTGCTCTTCCTGTTGCATGAGTCGCTGATCGATGTGGCACTCAACACGCTAAGCCTGGCCGTTGCTACCATCCCCGAGAGCCTGCCCATCGTGCTGGTGTTTGCGCTGGCGCTTGGCGCACACCAGATGGCCACCCGGCATGCCGTAGTGCGCCGGCTGGCAGTGGTCGAGTCGCTCGGTTCGGTGGACACCATCTGCACCGACAAGACTGGCACGCTCACGCAGAATGTCATGACGCTACAGCGCGTGTACGTGGGCGGACAGGTATTGCCGGCCGCGCAGGTGCACGCCAGTGATCACACGACCGCCGAGGTGTTGCGCGCAGGCATCCTGTGCAACGAAGCCATCTTCGATGCCACCGATCATCAGATCGTCGGCGATCCTGTCGACACGGCTATGGTCCGTGCGGCGCAGTCAGCCGGACTGAATGTCGAGCAGGAGCGCACCAGCCATCCCGAGGTCCACGTGATCCCCTTCAGCTCAGAGCGCAAAATGATGACGACCGTTCACCAGCAGGGGAGCCAGCGGGTGGCCTATGCCAAAGGCGCGCCCGGTGTCATTCTGGGCTGCTGCACGGCGGTGTCCGACGGGACCCAGGCACAACCACTGGACGAAGCGCACCGCAACGCGGTACAAGCGGCCATCAACCAGTTGCAGGCAGATGGCATGTATGTGCTCGGTCTGGCCAGTCGCGCGTTGCCGGGGGAATTGCCGGCTGATGACATCGAACACGGCATGACCTTCCTGGGTCTGCAGGCACTGATCGATCCGCCTAAACCGGAAGCCGCCCAGACCATCGCGCTGGCGCAGGGAGCCGGTATCCGCATGATCATGATCACCGGCGACAATTCCCGGACGGCTCAGGCCGTCGCCAAGGACCTGGGCATCGGCCAGCACGCCATCGAAGCACGCGAGTTGGAGAACCTCTCGCGCACAGAGCTGGCCAGCAGCATGAAGAAAACGGACATCGTAGCGCGCGCCACGCCACTGATCAAGCAGCAGGTGTTGCAGGCTCTGCAGGACGATGGTCACTTCGTTGCCATGACCGGCGACGGCGTCAACGATGCAACGGCATTGAAGCAATCGGATGTAGGCGTGGCGATGGGCCTGCGCGGCACAGACATCGCCAAGGAATCTGCGGCGATGGTGCTGCTAGACGACAGCGTTACCAGCATTGTGGCAGCCGTCGAGGAAGGGCGACGCATCTTCGACAACATCCGCAAGTTCACCAACTATCTGCTGAGTACCAGCCTGGGCGAAGTCTTCGTGGTGCTGGCCCTATCGCTGGCAGGGTTCTTCCCGCTGTCGGCTAAGATGCTGCTGTGGGTGAACGTGGTCACCGACCTCGTACCCGCCAGCGCGCTGGCTGCCGACCCGGCGGTGCCACACGTCATGAAGCGGCGGCCGCGGCGTCACAACGAGCCGATTCTGAACAAAGCCATCTACTGGACGATTGCCGGCAGCATCTTCCGCACGTTGATTGCCTATAGCCTGCTCTTCTGGGTCGGCCTACAATTTGGCGGCGTGGAATACGCGCGCACGATGTTGTTCACCGGCATCGTGCTGCACGCCTTCACGCGCGTCATGGTGGTGCGCCAGTTGGACGACCTGTCCATCTGGTCGAACAAGACCTTGCTGATAGCCTACGCCGTCGCAGTCGGTTTGCAATTGCTGGCACTCTATACACCGCTGGCACAGGTGTTCGGAGTGGTTTCGTTGGACTGGCGAGCGTGGGCAGTGATGATACCTGTCGTGGCTGTCTCGTCGATCTGGGGTGTCTATATGACGCGCTGGATCTTGAAGCTGGTGCCAATGTGGCAGTGAAGTAGCCACACCTATCCTTCCTCCGTGTGGCGGGGGCCGGCAGTCCTCACCCTCGCCACACCGACTTCCATCAGTTCTCCACAACTTCCGCCTATAACCGGGTCAGACACTGGGATTGACGATTCAAGACAAAACATAGCCATCCCAGGGTCACGGAAATACAAGTTAAATGATGGAGGTTTTCGATGTCCAGCAAGTGGAACAAGTGGTTTATGTCTGGTGCCCTGGTGGCGGCCGCCGCAATCGTGGGTGCTGTCGTGTTCAGTGATAGCACGTATGCGCAGGCGGCAGGTCCAACGCCCTCCGCACCGGTCGCCACGCGTGGGTATGGCGCCGGTGGCATGGGCTTGGGGTTGCAGGGCCGGCTCGGCGGGCCCAGCAACTCTCTGGTCGCCATCGCTGCTCAGACGCTCAACATGAGCCAGACTGATCTCGTCGCCGCGTTGAACGGGGGAAAGACCATCGCCAGCGTGGCACAGGAGAAGGGCGTGGCGTTGGACCAGATCGTGGAGGCATTTGTCGCCCCGCGGGCACAGGCATTGCAGAGCGCTGTCTCGGCAGGTCGCCTGACCCAGACTCAAGCTGACGCCAGCCTGGCCGCGATGAAGGCGAATGTTACAAGCCGGCTGAACACAGCGTTCACCCCCTACAGCTATGGCCCAGGAGCGGGGAAGCCCGGCATGGGCTTCGTCGACAGCAACGGAGACGGCGTGTGCGATAACCTGGGCTCCGGTATCCAGGCCGGCACACCGCGCGGACCGATGAACCGCGGCGCGCGCTGGACCCGGTAGGCTCACCTACAGGGCTAAGCTGCACAACCTCGCAGTGCCCACAACCCTCACAGGCTCCCAGAGTCTCGTAAGGGTTGTGGGCACCGCATTTTTTGCCAGGACGCTTCAACCCGACCCATTTCCACACATTTTCCACAGGTGCTCGCTACTGTGGAGACATCTTTTACTGACTGGCAAAAATGAATACACAGCCCGTACTCAAATCGTTATTCCTGGACCTGAACGATCGCACTCCCGTTGCCCGGCGCCAGCGCCGCCTCGCCTGGACGCAACACGCCCGCCATCTCGTGCAACTCGCGTTTGCGGCTTTCATCCTCGCCGGCAGCGTGGCGCACTACCTGGCGGGAGAAAACGGCAACACGGCTTCCATCGACGCACTATGCCCCTTTGGCGGCGTCGAGACGATGTGGCGCCTGGTCACGAGTGGCGGGCAGTTCGTCTCCAGGACGCACCTGTCGAACCTGGTGTTGCTCGCTGGCCTGGTCGTCGGCACGCTGCTTGCCGGCGGAGCGTTCTGCGGTTGGGTGTGCCCCTTCGGCGCCGTTCAGGATCTGCTGAACTGGCTGCGCATACGGCTGCACGTCAAGCCCATCGAGGTGCCAGCCAGGCTGGATGCTGTCCTGCGGTACGTCCGGTTCATGGTACTCGCATTGGTCCTCTACCAAACCATCGTGCAGACGAAGCTGTGGTTTGCCGAGTTTGATCCATACCGTACGCTGTTCGGGCTGGGCTGGCTTTTCGAGTACAACCTGTTGGCAAGCTGGCCGGCTTACGCTTTCACCCTTGTGGTATTGGCTGTATCGTTCCTGATAGAGCGGGCTTGGTGCCGCTACTTCTGTCCACTGGGCAGCGTGGTCAGCCTGCTGGGCCGGTTCAGTCTGCTGCGAATCCGGCGCGAGGAGAGCGCCTGCAAGAGCTGCCAGCTCTGCAACCGTCCCTGCCCCGTGCGACTCAACGTAGCCGAGTCCAGGGCAGTCAGCAGCAACGGCGTCGGCTGCCTGGCCTGTGTGGAGAGCTGCCCGCGCCCGGGCGCCCTGACTGTGAGCCTGGCTCCCACATGGGCCAGCAGTCTGCGAACTGTGCTGGGCCATAAGCGCAGCTAGAAGGAATAACCATGAAAGTGAGTCCATTTCTCATCCCAATCGTCTTTATCATCGCCTTTTTGGGCACCGTGTTCGCGGCACAGCGCATGGGACTATGGTCCACGAGTGGCCGGGTGGAGGTGGCGCCTCAGCAACTCGCTCCTGCCGACATCAAGGGCTGGATGACACTTCAGCAGGTGATCGATGGGGTGGGCATCTCGCAGGAAATGCTCTACCGTGTTACCGGCATCCCGGCCAGTGTACCGGCGACAACTGCGCTGAAGGATCTGGAGGAAGTCGTGCCGAATTTCTCGGTGACAGCACTTCGAACGGCCGTCCAGGAAGCCGTGACGCCACTACAATCCAGGTAACATGGCTCCTCGGATCCTGATTGCCGACGACGACGCACAGATCGTACGACTGGTTAAGTCTTACCTGGAGCAAGCCGGCTATAGCGTATTGACGGCCTATGACGGTGAAACGGCGCTGCACGTCATCCGGCACGACCGGCCCGACCTGGTCGTGCTGGATGTAATGATGCCGCGGCGCGACGGCTTCGAGCTGACGCGCCTGCTGCGCGATGACGAGCAGCTCGCCAGCACTCCCATCCTGATGCTCACCGCACGGGTGGAGGATGAGGATAAACTGAAAGGGCTTGACCTCGGTGCGGACGACTACCTGACCAAACCTTTCAACCCGCTGGAGGTGGTGGCGCGCGTGCGAGCGTTGTTGCGCCGGGCCGGTGGAGCTCTGCAACCCTCGCCCGTCCTGCAGGTCCGCGGGTTGATGATGGACCTGCAGCAGCGCTCAGCCAGCTTAGCGGGGAACACACTGGAGCTGACACCAACGGAGTTCGAACTGCTGCGCGTATTGATGCAAAACCCCAACCACGCCTTCACACGCGGCGAGCTGATCGACCAGGCCTTTGGCTACGTCTACGAGGGGTTCGACCGCACCATCGACTCGCACATTAAGAACCTGCGCCGGAAGATCGAGCCCGACCCGGCCAACCCCACCTACGTCGAAACGGTCTTCGGCATTGGCTATCGCCTGCGGGAATAATTGACCATGAATCGGTTGTGGGTCCGCCTCACATGCGCCTTCATCGCCATCACACTGATCAGCGTGATCCTGGTGGCGGTGCTTGCCAATAGCGCTGCGACTGACCAGTTCCAACAATATCTGGCAGGCCAGGAGCTGGTGAACCAGACCAGCCTGGTTGGCAATCTGGGCGCGTATTACCAGCAGCACGGTAACTGGAATGGCGTCGCGACAATTCTGGAAGCGGCCGGCGCAGGCACTGGAGGTTCAGGCATGATGGGGCGGGGGCGTGGATCCAACCGCGGTACTTCCCTCATACTGGCGGACGCCAGCGGCACGGTCGTCTATGGCAGCCCGGCGGGAGCAACCTTAAGCGCGAACCAGCAGGCCAGTGCCCTTCCCATCCGCGTGAATGGCACAACGGTTGGCTACCTGG
Source organism: Chloroflexota bacterium (assembly GCA_021788625.1). Classification (GTDB taxonomy): domain Bacteria; phylum Chloroflexota; class Anaerolineae; order J036; family Brachytrichaceae; genus CAIXPS01. The sequence continues at coordinate 9,395 of JAJYKL010000012.1, read as the reverse complement.
TGATCACTACGCCGGGGCGGGTGATCCTCAACCAGGCGCAACAGGCCTTCCTCGACCAGTTACGGCGTAACCTGGTTTTTGCAGCGCTTGCGGCGCTTGGACTGGCCATCACCCTGGGTCTGTTGATCAGCCGCGCTATGGCAAGGCCGCTGGCTCACCTCTCGACAGCAGCGCGCGCCTTCGCCAGACGCGATTGGGACTACCGGGTCAAGCCAGAGGGGACAGTGGAGGTGGCCGACGTGGCACGGGCGTTTAACCAGATGGCCGAATCGTTGCAGCGCTCGGAACGCGTGCGACGCGAAATGATGGCCGATATTGCGCACGAACTGCGTACACCCCTGGCCGTGGCGCAGGGCAACCTGCGCGCCATGCTGGATGGGGTCTATCCCTTGGAACACTCCGAGGTTGCCACTGTCTATGATGAGACGCTGCTGCTGAACCGGTTGATCGACGACTTGCGCGAACTGGCGCTGGCTGAGGCCGGCCAATTGCCGCTGAGCATGCGCGACGTGGACGCCACGGCTGCCCTGCGCGATACGGTAGCCCATTTTGTGGCGGTTGCCGGCGCGCAGGGTGTGGAATTAAAAATGCAGCTGGCAGATGATCTGCCCACACTTCGAACTGACCCCGACCGGCTGGCGCAGGTGTTGCGCAATCTATTGATGAACGCTGTGCGCTACACCCCCGCAGGAGGCAGCGTGACGCTGAAGGCCGTTCGGCAGAGCGGGTCCGCTCAGCATAGCGGAGCCAACCTGGAGATCAGTGTGGTCGATACAGGCAGCGGAATCACACCCGAAGACCTGCCATACATATTCGACCGCTTCTATCGTGGCGACCGGTCGCGTGCGCGTTCCAGCGGCGGCACAGGATTGGGACTGGCCATTGCAAAAACCCTGGTGGAAGCCATGGGCGGGCAGATGGGTGTCGAAAGTGCAGCGGGGCAGGGCAGTCGCTTCTGGCTCACTCTACCTGCCATCTGAGGCAGTGCCCACAGTAGAACCGCGTGCTTTATCATGAACTTGTAATATAATTCGTTATTCTGAATGTTATTGATGCGGCCTGGGCGAATTGAGTGAGGAACAGCATGCAGATATCCACGCTTTTTAAGGCGCTTGCGCATCCGGCGCGTCTGGAAATTCTTGAGATTCTGCGCCACGATGAGCAATGTGTCTGTCATATGGAGGCTAAGCTTGGCTATCGTCAGGCTTATATCTCACAACAGCTCATGATCCTGCGTGATGCCGGGTTGGTGAGGGATCGGCGCGATGGCTGGAACATCTTTTATCGCGTCGTGGAGCGCAGGGTATTTGATCTGATCGATCAGGCCCGGTTGACTGTGGGCGAGCCAGCGAAGCCTGTTCGACGACATGCGCCATCCACCCCCTGCACCTGTCCGAAGTGCGCTGCATCGAGAGCCGGGGTAGCCACGCTCGAAAGCGCTTCCGCGGGTCACCCATAGCCGCTACCCGGGCAGGATCCGATACGCCCATACGCATTCACTCGAGGCCGTACGCAACCTGAGCATAGAAAACCATGATGTCAATCTTTATAGAAACTACAGTCGATAAGTTTACGTTCAAGGTCGCCACCGATCGCGCCTATACGCCTGAAGGTCTGTGGGTATCCGCCACAGGGAATCAGGTGCGTGTGGGACTGACAGACTACCTGCAGCAACGCAGCGGGGATGTGGCGTTTGTGGAGGTCAAGCCGGAGGGCACCGCAGTCGCCGCAGGAGATGAACTGGCAACACTGGAGACAATCAAAGTGAACACCAGTCTTGTCTCGCCTGTGAGCGGCCGGGTGGCGCAGGTGAACCCTGCGCTGGAAGACACGCCGGAGCTCATCAACAGCGACCCGTATGGCGAGGGCTGGTTGGCCGTGATCTCGGTCGCCGACTGGGCAGCGGATCAGGCTCGCCTGCTAACGGCAGAACAGTATTTCAAGCAGATGAAGCAGCAGGCTGAAGAGGACACGAAAAAGCCATGAGCGAACCCACACAATGCGTCCTGATCGTGCCCTGCAGCGGCATCGGCAAACCCTTTGGCACAGTCAGCCGGGAGGCCGCGTACGAAGTCGTCGAAGACCTGCGCCCCAACCAAACACATCTGGTAGCGCTGTCAAGGCTGGTCATGGGCGACGTGGAAGCGCGCACGGCCGTGGCGACATGCCCGGCCATCACGCTAGACGGCTGCAAATTAGCCTGTGCGACGAAGATGGTACGCGAGTGCGGCGGGAGCGTGATGCGCGGGTTTGCCGTGCTCGACGTATACCGCCGTCATAGAGACCTCAAACCGCACGGCATCGCGCGACTGAACGACGGCGGGCTAAAGCTGGCCCATGCGCTGGCTACGGAAGTGACGGCGGTGGTCGATAGCCTCGTGGCACCCAGCTGCCCGGCGGAAATAAAGGGGAACAGTCATGTCTGATTTACTCCGCCGAAAGGTGGGCGTCGTTGCATGTTCTGGCGAGGAGATCGCCGAAGGCAGTGTGACGCGTCTGGCCGCCCTGCGCGTGCTGGGATACCTGCGGCCAGACGACACGGTCACAATCTGTCTCCCCTTATTTCTGGCAGGCGGTGAAGGGGACCGCCAGTTTGCTCGCGTTTACCCGACCATTGCTGTCGATGGATGCGAGAAGCGCTGCGCGGCGCGCGCCGCGGAACGGTACTCCGGCAAACCGGCAGCGAGCGTGGTCGTCGATGAGATTGTGGCACAGGCCGGTATCCACGGTGTGGCGGGGCGGCGCCAGTTGAACGCCGCAGGCCAGCAGGCTGTCAAAGCGACGGCGGAGCGCATTGCGCTGCTGGTGGATGAAATACTGGGCAACGCGGGTGATCATCACACCGCCGCACTTGAAACACCGGCGCCGGACGAAGGGCTTCAGGCAGAAGGCGAAACGACCTGCTCGTGCGGGTCGGGCATCCCGGTCCAGAATGTGCTGATTGGCGGAGAAATGGTCACTTTCATCGCGTTGCCCCTCATCATGCAGCAATTCCGCGCAGCCGCTAAGGTGCCGGACGCGAACACGGCTCGAGAGCTCCTGGACACGGCGCGCATCTACACGGCCGTGCCCGATGGCGCCGACGAAGCTTACGCCAGCGCACTGCTGCGCGTCTACACTGCATTTTGTGAAGGCCAGGAGGCTACGGCGTGAGTCAGACCGCAACCTACCACACCACCGTTTCGTGGAAGGGCGAACACTGGGGTCACATCCGGCTGGGCAACGGACCAGAGATGGATTTCTCAGCGCCACCTGATGCGCTGGGGCATGCCGGAGTGCTGACACCGGAAGATGCGTTCGTGGCCGCGGCCAATACCTGCGTCATGATGATGTTCATCTGGGCGGCCGAGCGGTTTAAGCTCGACCTGGTCTCCTACGAGTGTGATGCGGAGGGCACCAAACGCATCGAGCTCGACCGCACCGAACTATTCACCCGTGTGGTCCTGCACCCCCAGATCGTCGTGCGCGCGGCAAGTGCTGGCGACCTGGACCACACGGCACTCAACAAACGTATCCAGCGCGCTCTGGATTCAGCCCAGAAGTACAGCCTGGTGGCCAACTCGATCAAGAGTGAATTGGTCGTGGAAGCGAAGGTCACGATCCTGCCTGCAGGTCAATAAAGGAGCAACCGGCGCAACCGCCCGCCGTCATCGCGACGAAGGCAGGGATTTATGCAGGTGTATGGAGATGCTGATCATCAAAGTGCGCAGCCCTGGATGCTCCGATTGCGATAGCGATGAGCAGATTGCGCACAAGCTACGGCGATGCCGAGCCTGGACAGGCAAGACGAAAAAGTCACGGTAGGGATGAACTGGCATCAGGCGGCCTGCGTCATACGCCGGGTCGGGTGGCCAACGAAAATCCGGTGGGCGCGTACTCACGTCGGCCAGAATGTCTACCTGGCAGGTGAATGCCCTGCCATGATAAGGAGGAACGATAACCCATGATTGCCATCAAAGTGCTGGGCAGCGGATGTCCTAATTGTGTGAAGCTGGGAGATATTGTGCGCGAGGCTGTCGTTGAGCTGGATGTCGAAGCGACAATTCAGAAAGTGACCAACCCGGCTGAGATGGTCCAATATCCGATCCTCGCCACGCCTGGGTTGGTGATTAACGAGCAACTCAAATCGGCCGGGCGCATCCCCAAGAAGGCAGAAGTGATCAAGTGGTTGCGCGCGGTGATGGACTGACGCGTCACTACATGGCACAGGAGACTTAACACGGTATGACACAATTATCCTCTGCCCCCTCAGCGTCGCTGGCGGGCTCAGCGACCCAGCGCTTATCCACCCTGGATCGATTTCTTACACTGTGGATCTTCCTGGCCATGGCCGTTGGCGTCGCCCTGGGCGCAATGATCCCATCCGTCGAACCCTTCATCAACCAGTTCCAGGTCGGCACCACCAACATCCCCATCGCCATTGGCCTGATCCTGATGATGTACCCGCCCTTCGCCAAGGTGAAATACGAGGAACTGGGGCAGGTCTTCAGGAATCGCAAGGTGCTGGGGCTGTCGCTGATACAAAACTGGCTGGTGGGCCCGCTGCTGATGTTCGTGCTGGCCATCGTCTTCCTGCGCGACAGACCTGAGTACATGGTGGGCCTGATCATGATCGGGCTGGCCCGCTGCATCGCCATGGTCATCGTGTGGAATGAGCTGGCCAGGGGCGACACCGAATATGCCGCCGGACTGGTAGCGTTCAATAGCCTGTTCCAGGTGCTGTTTTACAGCGCGTACGCCTGGGTGTTCATTACTGTGCTGCCGCCACTGCTGGGCCTGCGGGGCAGCGTGGTGCAGGTCAGCATCGGGCAGATCGCGCAGAGCGTGTTCATCTACTTGGGACTCCCCATGATCGCTGGCTTCCTCACACGCTTCTTCCTGTGGCGGGCGAAGGGGCGCCAGTGGTACCAGACCGAGTTCATCCCCCGCGTCAGCCCGCTCACACTGGCGGCGCTGCTGTTCACCATCGTGGTGATGTTCAGCCTGAAGGGCAACCTGATCGTGCAAATCCCGTTGGACGTCGTGCGCATCGCCATCCCGCTGGTGCTGTACTTTGTCATCATGTTCCTGGTCAGCTTCTGGATGGGCAAGCGGCTGGGCGCGGACTATCGTCAAACCACCACCATGAGCTTCACCGCCGCCAGCAATAACTTCGAGCTGGCCATTGCCGTGGCGGTGGCGGTGTTCGGGATCGGCTCGGGTGTGGCTTTCGCCGCGGTGATCGGCCCGCTGATCGAGGTGCCAGTCATGATCGGGCTGGTGAACGTGGCACTCTTTTTCCAGCGACACTACTTTACGCGCGAGCTGCAACCCGCCGATGCGGGGATTGTGAATGCAGCCGCAGAGGCGTGCCCACCCCCGGCGACGCTGCCGAAATAGACGGTGAACCATAAGGGGCCATTGAACCGGTAAACTCTGACCGGCTTGCCCAGTTGGAGTTATCAACGATGTGGAGGATGAACAGGCACCGCTCGACGGATGGATCGTGTTTGCCCTGGAGCGGCTTGCGATTGATCGCAAGGTATTGGGCATTTATCCTGAGCCTGTCGAAGGATCATCCTGAGCCTGTCGAAGGATGGTTCGACAAGCTCACCATGAGCGCTCACCATGAACGCTCACCATGACTGCCGGGAATCTTGTTGTTAGCTGCAAGCCGCTTGAATCAGTTGCGTCGATCACATGATGGTTGTAGAATCGCATTCGGTAATATGAATATGAGCGGCAGGCCACTGGACTCTAGTGGGTGCTGCTGGCGCGGCGGAGGTGCGAGCATGCGCCGTGTCTCCCGGAACGTGGCTCAGCCGTTTTTTTGAGCCCAATCATATTCAATTAACCAGATATTTTGATAAGAAGATTCCGGAAGTAGAAAGATGAGTCCCGTGATTTACATCGTGAGCGCTGTTTTGGTATTCGTATTTTCGGGCCTGCTGGCCATGGCGGGACTGGGTGCGGCCTTCTTGTTCGTACCGCTGTTCTATTACCTGGGCGTGCCGCTGGCTGAAGCCACACCGACCGCGCTGCTGCTCAACGTCGTCAGCCTGCTGTTTGCGACCGTCAATTACTGGCGTGGCAAGCTCATCAACTGGCACGTGGGGCTGCCAGTGCTGATCGTGGCAGTGATCCTGTCACCGCTGGGAGCGCGGCTCACCGCCTCAGTAAATAAAACGGTTCTCCTGGCGATGTTTGCGGCTTTCCTGCTCTTTGCCGGCTTCATGATGCTATTCTACAAAGCCAGGAAGCGCGACCGGCCTTTGGGCCGCGCGGTGGAGATCGGCACCGCAGCAGGCGTGGGCGGGGTGGCCGGCTTCCTGGGCGGGCTGCTCGGCGTGGGCGGTGGCAACTTCATCCTACCCGTGTTGAACTGGTTGGGACTGGATGCCAAACTGGCCGCTGGGACAACGGCGCTGGTGGTGGTGTTCTCGTCGCTGTCAGGTTTCCTTGGCCACGCGACGCTGGGTGGGCTGGATGCGTTGTTCATCGGCCTCACAGCGGTGATGGCCGCCGCCGGATCGATCGCCGGCTCACAGCTGATGAAAACTAAACTGTCGAGCATGCAACTCAAGCGCATCATTGGCGTGCTGTTATGGGGCATCGCTCTCAAAATGATCCTGGATCTTATTCACTAAAGGCACCAGCCTGAAGGCAAAAGCACATGGCAACTCCTGATAGCCCACCCGCGTGGGCCTCTGGGTCTCACACGCGCGAATGCCCGTTTATGCTGATCGGCCATCGCATGAGCAAACCGGCCGCCACGCTCAATCATCCGAAAAAAGGCGCGATGCGTCGCTCGCCCCTGCGCTGCCTTAACGGCACCACGGGTCGAAAAGTCCGCTCACGTTGAACGGGTACGCCTCTATCCAACAGCCAATATCTAATAATAAGGAGAAATCATAATGGACCGCAACGATGAAGTCTACAAAGTTGGGTTGGCTCTGCATGGGCACAAGTGCCCTGCCATGCCGCTCGGCCTGCGCGCCGGTCTGGCTGCCATGCAGGCGCTGGGGGTCTCGCACGCACCAGACGGCCAGTTGACCGCCCTGGTCGAGATCGACCGCAATCACTGCTCCACCTGCTTCGCTGATGGCATCCAGGTGACGACCGGCTGCACATTCGGCAAGGGCAACATTCGCAGCCTGGGCTACGGCAAGTTCGGCCTGACGCTGATCGACAACAAGACGGGACGGAGCGTGCGGGTGGTCGCCACACCAGAAGCGATGCGACGCAGCCAGCAATCTGAATTCATCCAGTATCGGCGGAAAGGGGTGCCCGCCTCGCAGGTGGATCCGGCGCTGGTGGAGCCCTTAATCGACCAGGTGCTGAGTGAGAAGACTGAGGTGCTGTTCAATGTCGAGCCGGTCAAAGAGATCAAAGTGCCAGCCATGGCGCCGCATGCGTTCGACACGATCATGTGCGCCGAATGTGGCGAGGTGACGGTCGAGCGTTACGCACGCGTCAAGCACGGCAGGATTGTGTGCATTCCCTGCGCCGAGAAAATGTAGGCAGAGCGTGTGATCAGGCCGCAAAAGAAGCCATCGCAGTCAGGATGGGAAGTCATGAGCCTGGTATGAGCTGGAACCGGTGTATGCAATCAGGAGACTGCCATTGCGGCCAACCGTTGGAGCGGATCCACGCGTCCGCGTGATGCGTGACCGCCTGCAACCACATTCAGCGGTTGGCCGCAGAGTAGAGAACGCTCGACATGGTTCATACAATGAGCACCGCTCTACGGGACACACCAGTTTATCGCTAGCAGTTATTCCAATCCCTGAACGGGATATTGTGAGGTTAAAAATGAAGATCGCAGCAGTTTCAGAAGATGGCGTGACCATCAGCCACCACTTTGGCCGTGCGCCGTTTTATGTCGTTATTACGGTGGAAGAGGGTAAAGTCGTTGCTCGTGAAAAACGCGCCAAGCTGGGGCATTCCCATTTTGCGGGTGGCCAACATGGCGAGGAAGCTCACGAGGCCCACGGCGCAGACCCGCGCGGGCATGGTTTGGACGCAGCTTCGCAGGACCGGCACGCCAGCATGGTGGCGGCCATCTCCGATTGCCAGGTGCTACTTTCACGCGGCATGGGCGCCGGGGCTTACCAAAGCATTAGCCAGGCCGGTATCCGCCCGATGGTGACCGATATCGCCAGCATTGACGCAGCCATTTCGGCTTACCTGGCCGGAAAACTCACCGATCATACCGAACGCCTGCACTGAACCATTTACTCATCAATCACATGCTCACACTGCTCCTACTCAAAGGCCTGCTGGCCGCTCTCATCGTTGGCTTCGTGACGGCTTCCATCCAATCCTGGGTGGATCGCTTCTTTCTGGTCATCCTGATCATCAGTGTCGTCGGCCTGCCCGTCACCGATGCCATTACCATCAACCTCATCGTCGTCTCACTGGCGGCGTTGATGCTGGCCTTGCGCCAGACAGAAGTGCTCACCTCTGTGCGGGGGGATTGGCCGCTGGTGATCATTCCGGCTGTTGTGGGCGCCATGCTGGGTCGTGTGTTGGCACTCGCCCTGCCGCCCGCGGTGTTGACTGTCCTGTTGGGCATCTATGCCATACTGGCCGGCCTGCGACTGGCACTCATCCGCCCGCTGCCAGAGAAAGAGACGAAAGCCCACCCGTCTTGGCTGGCACCCATCGCTTTCGGCGCTGCCATACTGATGGGTCTGCTCTCGGCAGGTGGCAAGGTCTTCCAGGTGCCGCTCTATAACGCCGCCCTGGGGCGCCACCCTAAACAGGCCTACGCTCTGGCCGCATTGAGCATCAGCGCGGCCGCACCACTGGCCCTGGCGACCCAGGTGGGGATGGGCGTGGCATTGACCACCACCCAAGTCTTGATGGCGCTCTATTTGTTTGCCCTCACCACCGGTGTCGCACTCGTTGTGCAGCGCTTTTGGACCCCTCAACTTAACAAAATCGTGACCTGGATCATCGCCCCCATTCTGGTCCTCGTCGGCATCCGTTTCCTGCTGATGGTGCTCATGTAACAGGCTGACATACGCTGACATCCAGAGTGCACCGCGATAGCGGCTAAAGGAGACACCTGCGCATGGCCGGTCATATAGCGTGCTGGGTTGTGGTGCTATTCGATAGCTCTGTCCTGTCATTGCCCGTCTTTGTTAACTACTAGAGCGGCTTGCGATTGAACGCAAGGGATTGGGCATTTATCCTGAGCTTGTCGAAGGGTACATCCTGAGCTGGCCGAAGGGTACATCCTGAGCTGGTCGAAGGGTACATCCTGAGCTGGTCGAAGGATGGTTCGACAAGCTCACCATGAGCACTCACCATGAGCACTCACCATGAGCGCTCACTATGACTGCCGGGAACCTTGTTGTTATCTGCAAGCCGCTCCAGGAAGGGTCGAGGCTGCGATAACCGGTTTGGGTTGG
>JAJYKL010000095.1 GCA_021788625.1 Chloroflexota bacterium | reverse complement strand
AAAACGGTCGACGGACCGGGCGCCGAGTTACAGCCTGGAGCGCTGGCATTATCGTTCCGCGATGTGTCCTTTGGTTACAACCCCGAAGAACTCGTGTTGCGTAACGTGTCCTTTGAGCTTGAGCCGGGCAAAGTGCTGGGTCTGTTGGGACGCACTGGTAGTGGCAAGACGACTATCGCGCGTCTGGTTTTCCGTCTGTACGATGTCACGCGTGGAGGTGTCGATTTGGGTGGTGTGGATGTGCGCCAGCCTACCCTGCGGGAGCTGCGCCGGCGCGTAGCGCTGGTTACACAGGATGTGCAGTTGTTCCAGGCCAGCGTACGCGACAACCTGACCTTCTTTGACCGCAGCATCCCTGACGAAATGATCCTGCAGGTGATCGACAACCTGGAGTTATCAGACTGGTTCCGCTCGTTGCCCGAAGGGCTGGACACGCGCTTGGAAACGGGTGGTCGCAGCCTGTCGGCAGGCGAGGGGCAGTTGCTGGCCATGGCACGTGTTTTCCTGCGCAATCCAGGTCTGGTGATTCTGGATGAGGCATCGTCCCGGTTGGATCCGGCCACCGAGCAACGCATCGAACGCGCAGTCGACAGGCTTCTGAGCGGCCGCACAGCGCTGATCATCGCGCATCGCCTGGGTACCGTGCAGCGTGCCCATCGCGTCATGATCCTGGAGGAGGGAAAGGTGGTCGAGTCGGGAAATCGCGAGTGGCTGGCCCAGGACCCCCAATCACGCTTTGCTGAACTCCTGCGCACAGGCATGGAGGAGGTGTTGGCATGATCGATCCCACCCGTGACGAGCGACAACTGGGCGCCCAGGAAGAACGCAAGATTGCCGCGCTGCCAGCCTGGTCTGTGATCTGGAGGATGGTGCAGTTTCGTCCAAAGCTGTGGTTGATGAACCTGGGCTGCATGCTGTTCCTGACGCTGTGCTGGACATTGCCTGGCTTTGTCATTCGCGACTTCTTCGACATCCTGACAGGCAATACACAAACGGGACTGAATATCTGGTCCATCGCGGCATTGCTGGTCGCGTTCGAGATAGGCCGCGACGCGGGCGTTTTTGGTCTCATTCTGTCCAATGTGCCGTTCTTTATCCATACGACCACCCTGCTGCGGCGCAACCTGCTCAAACACGTCTTGCGCCGGCCTGGAGCCAAAGCCCTGCCCGACTCGCCCGGCGAAGCCACCTCGCGGTTTGGCGGCGATGTTTTCGAAATACCATTGTTCGCGCTGTGGCTGAATGACATTCAGGGCAGCCTGCTTTCCACCGTGATCGCCATTGCGGTCATGCTCAGCATCAACGCGACGATCACGATCGTCGCGACGATCCCGTTCATCTTTGTGGGGGTGGTCGCAGCGTTGGCGACCACCCGTATTGAGCAATATCGTCGCGCCAGTCGCCGGGCCGCCGGTATTGTCATCGGCTTCATAGGTGAGTTCTTCGGTGCCGTGCAGGCGGTAAAAGTTGCCAGCGCGGAGAAAGACGTGATTGAACACTTCCGGGGCCTGAATGATGAGCGGCGCAAAGTGTCGCTCCGCGACAGGCTGTTTAATGAAGTGCTGCACTCAATCTTTCGCAACGGTGTGAACATCGGCATCGGCATCATTTTGATCCTGGCCAGCCAGGCCATGCGTGCCGGCACATTCACCGTGGGAGACTTTGCGCTGTTTGTCTTCTTCATGGATGGCATCAGCGATTCAGCCACCTTCACGGGCCTGCTGGTGGCTCGCTATAAGCAGATCGGCGTCTCCATCGAACGCATGGCAAGGCTGATGGAAGGCGCTCCGCCCAATGCGCTGGTGGAGTTTGGCCCGGTATATATGGATGGCAAGTTCCCCAGCGTTACCTATCCACAGAGGCGCGAGATCGATCACCTGCATACCCTCGATGCAACGAAACTGACGTACCACTTTCCGGGTACGAACCATGGCATCCGGGGCGTGGACCTGCACCTGGAACGCGGGACGCTAACAGTGGTGACCGGACGGGTCGGCTCGGGCAAAACAACGCTGCTGCGTGTGTTGCTGGGCTTGCTGCCATGCGACGAGGGTGAAGTACGCTGGAACGGCCAGCGCGTGGAGGACGCGGGGGCCTTCTTCACCCCACCTCGCTGCGCCTATACCTCACAGGTACCACGCCTGTTCAGCCAGTCGTTGCGCGATAACCTGTTGATGGGCCTGGATCGGGACGATTCGGTCCTTCAGGATGCCATCCGTCTGGCCGTGATGGAGCAGGACATTACGGAGCTGGAAAACGGTCTGGACACCATGGTCGGTCCCAAGGGCGTCAAGCTCTCAGGCGGACAGATCCAGCGTACGGCGGCAGCGCGTATGTTCGTGCGCGAACCGGAATTACTGGTGTTTGATGACCTTTCCAGTGCACTGGATGTGGAGACCGAGCGCACCCTCTGGGAACGTGTGCTGGATAACCGGGAGCGGCCGTTTACCTGTCTGGTGGTATCGCACCGTAAGGCTGCTCTGCGCCGGGCAGACCATATTGTCGTATTGAAGGATGGCTGTGTGGAGGCGGCAGGCACACTTGACAAGTTACTGGCTACCAGTGAGGAGATGCAGCGCATATGGCATGGCGAGATCCGCGAATAGATTGCGGCGAAACCTGCCATCAGTAGATTGCCTCAACCCTGCGCCGTCAAGTGTCGCTCTCGAATTTCTAATATCATTGGCCCATGGCTCTACGATTATTCGACACGTACACGCGCAGCCTGCGCGAATTCAAGCCGCTGCAGCTGCCGGAGGTACGTCTGTACACCTGTGGCCCCACCGTCTATGACTATGCGCACATCGGCAACCTGCGCACGTACATCTTCGAGGATATCCTTCGTCGCGTGCTGGAGTTTAACAATTATCCAGTCCGGCATGTGATGAACATCACCGACGTGGGCCATCTCACTTCCGATGCCGATACGGGCGAAGATAAGATGGAAAAAGGCTCCAGGCGTACGGGCATGACAGCCTGGCAGCTTGCAGAGTTTTATGCACAGGCGTTTAAGCAAGACTTGCAGCGCCTGAACATCCAGGAACCGACACTCTGGTGCAAAGCCACCGATCATATTGCTGAACAGATTGCCTTCATTCAGTGCATTGAGGCAAACGGCTACACCTATCGTACGTTCGATGGCATCTACTTCGACACGTCCCGGCTGCCCAATTATGGCTATATGGCACGCTTGAATATCGAAGGGCTGCAGGCTGGTGCGCGGGTCGAGATGGGTGAGAAACGTAACTCCACCGACTTTGCGTTGTGGAAGTTCAGCTCGCCTGGCGAGAGGCGCCAGATGGAATGGTCCAGCCCGTGGGGCGTAGGCTTCCCCGGCTGGCATATCGAGTGCAGCACCATGTCAGCCGAGTATCTGGGAACGTTCTTCGACATACACTGCGGCGGCGAGGATCACATCGCCGTCCATCACACCAACGAGATCGCCCAGACGGAGGCCTGCCATGGCACCCGCCTGGCGAACTTCTGGATGCATGGTTACTTCCTGCAGCTGGACGAGCAGAAGATGGCCAAATCCACAGGCGGTTTCCTGCGCCTGCAGACGTTGCTCGATCGCGGTTACGATCCACTGGCATATCGGATGTTCGCTCTGAGTGCGCACTATCGCGCCAAGCTCAATTTCACGTGGGAAAGCCTGGACGGCGCGGCGACGGCCTTGAATCGCCTGCGCACAGCCATCTACGAGTGGGGATCGCCAGGTGATGGTCCGGCTGGCCAGGTGGATACTGGCTATGCGCAGCGTTTCCTGGAGCAAGTGAACGACGACCTGAACATGCCACGCGCCATGGCTCTGGTGTGGGACCTGGTGAAGAGTGATCTGGCGCCCGCCGTCAAGAGGGCCACCGTGTTGTACTTCGACCGCGTGCTGGGGTTATCTCTGGCTGAATGGAAACCTGTGGCAGAAGCGCTGCCGCCAGAGGTGCTGGCACTCGTAAGCCAGCGGCAGCAGGCACGCAAGGAAAAACGGTACAAAGACGCCGATGCGCTTCGGATGCAGGTCTCTGCAGCGGGTTTCGAGATTGAAGATACGCCACAGGGTCCGCGCGTGCATCAGCGCAAATAGGTGCAGGAGCCAATATGAGCCAGTCTGAAAGCCTGTTCGTCGTATCAGAAGCCTGGCGTAGCGCGTTCTCTGGCGCTGCGGCGGGAGTGCTGGTTATGCGAGGTGTCACGAACCCGGAGCGGCATGACGGCCTGGAGCTGCGTAAGCAGGAGCTGGTGGCACGATTGCGCAATCGCTATGCGGGATTTGATCGCGAGGCGCTGGCAGCTCTTCCTGTGATCCGGGCATACAGCACCTATACCAGGCGCTTTAAGAAGACTTACCACGTCGCCTTGCAATTGGAATCCCTCGTTTTGAAAGGCAAACCCATTCCGGGCATCGCAGCGTTGGTAGAGGCCATGTTCATGTCCGAACTGGAAGATCTGCTGCTGACCGCCGGACACGACCTGGACACCCTTGCCGGCGTGGTGACGCTCAATGTGTCCAGCGGCAGTGAACGATACACACTCCTGCGCGGAGAGGAGCAGCAGCTCAAAGCCGGTGATATGTATATGGCCGATGAGATGGGGGTGATTTCCAGTGTGATCTATGGTCCCGACCAGCGTACGCAGATCACGCCCGCTACCCGCAATGTACTTTTCGCCGTCTATGCTCCGCCTGGCATTGGTGAACAGGCCGTGCGTGAACACCTGGATCGCATCGAGGCTAACGTACGTTGCATAGCCCCGGATTCAATCGTTACCCTGTCGGAAGCCGTGACGGCTTCTGTTTTATAGTTGGCCTGGATACGGGAGGGCTGGTATGGCAGTATTGTCACGTCGTGAGTTCATCCGTCGAACCATCAGCAGCGCCGGTCTGCTTGCCGCCGGGTATGCGCAGAGTGCCTGTAATCGTGCTGCGGAATCGACCACGATGCCCTCTGCGACGCCTGTCGCATCCCCTGCAGGCCCTTCGCCCGCATCCAGTTTCACACCTCCGCCTGCCATTTCAACAACCGGGCCAGAACCCACCAGGCCAACGGCTACAATTCAGCCCACGGCCAGGCCTACGCCTGCTGCACCGCTGGGTGTGGGAAAAGGCATTCACCCTGGGCGTGTAGTATGGACGCATAATCCACAGGCGACATCCTGGGATGGAGTAACCGGCTACTGGTGGGAAGCGCGCTACACCGACCAGTCTGCAGTGAGTGCCATGCTGTCGAAGGCACTCCAGGCGCTGACAGGCCAGCCAGATGATAGGCATGCCTGGCAGGCCCTCTTTAAGTACTACAACGACACGCATGGCCGGAAGGGAGTGGAGTATCGGACCGGTGAGAAAGTCGCGGTGAAGATCAACCTGAATTCCGTGGCCAGTCGCAATTATCACGAGAATGGGGTGTTCACCTCCCCTTATGTGCTGGTCAGTGTGCTGGATCAGCTCGTGCACGCTGGTGTCCAGCCGGAAGATATTTCCGTATATGATGCCATCCGGTATGTCCCACCCTGTATCGACGACGCTCGCGTCGCGGCCGGGCTGAAGAGCGTGCACTTCGCGGACTGGACCGGCGGTGATGGATGTGAACAGGCTGTCCGCGACACCTCGATGCAGGTGCGATGGTCTGAAGATTTAAAAGGCAGCCCCACCTACCTGCCCACCTGCGTGATGGACGCCCGCTTCGTTATAAACCTGGCTTCACTAAAAGGCCACAACCTGGCTGGATTTACGGCATGTGCCAAGAACCATTTCGGTACTCTGATGAACGACCTGAAGGGCAGCCCAACGATCAACTCGCCTCAGGGTGCCAACCTCCATGCCACCGTGGCTGCCCATGACTACAATGGCGGCGATCCGGAGTGGATATGGACCCAACGCCCGATGGCATCGTACAACGCTCTGGTTGACCTGATGGCGCATCCGCACCTGGGTGAAAAGACAGTGCTGTATATGATAGACGGGCTCTATGCAGCGCAGAACCAGGGGGCTAAATTGAGCCTCGCGAGCCGCTGGGCATCGGCGCCTTTTAACGGATACTGGACCTCGAGTCTATTTCTATCGCAGGACAATGTCGCGATCGATTCCGTCGCTCTGGATTTCCTGAGTTCTGAACCCACGATCACCGCCCTTCCCGATATCCTCCCGCCCCATAACACGGCCGATAACTATCTGCACGAGGCATCGCAGATCGGCAGGCCGCCTTCCGGGACGGTCTACCAGGGCGCGGCCCTGCAGAGCCTGGGTGTGCATGAGCACTGGGATGGCTCCGACACAAAAGCCTATGCACGAAACCGCCACCTGAAAGAGGGCATCGAACTGGTGCAGCTTTAACATGGGCATGCGCACGCCTTCCCGCCTGCCTGCAGCGCTGTTTTTGGATATGGATGACACCATCCTGGAAGATACCCTCAGTACGGCGGCATGTTGGCAGACAGCCTGTCAGCGGTTCGCAGACGATATTCCATCCCTTACACCCGCGACACTCATGGCGGAGATAGATACAGTACGAGCCTGGTATTGGAGTGATCGGGGAAGGCATCGACAAGGGAGACTTGACCTGGATAGGGCACGCGCTGAGATCGTGGCCACCGCGCTACGGCGACATGGCATTGTCGCGCCGGACTTGGCACGGCGCATTGCGGTGTGCCACGCTGAGTTGCGCGATCAGGCGATGAAGCCATTTCCCGGCGCTCTGGAGACTCTCGCATGGTTACGCGAGCGCGGAATGCGTATGGCATTATTGACCAATGGCGCCAGCGCACCACAACGCGCCAAGATCGAGCGGTTTGGTCTGGCTCCGTTTTTTCAATGTATTGTGATCGAGGGTGAGCTTGGGGTGGGGAAGCCGGACGAACGTATCTATCGCCATGCCCTGAATCGGTTGCATGTGACACCTTCCCAGGCGTGGATGGTAGGCGACAATCTGGAGTGGGACGTGATGGCACCGCAACGCGGCGGCATGACTGGCGTCTGGATTGACCTGACCAGGGCAGGATTACCCGCGGGCAGTGCCATTCAACCGGATTTTACGATCTGCGCACTCCACGAATTGACCACCTTATTGAATTAAGCCGATTTGGAGTGCACTCCAGGGTTGCTTTGCCAACCATCTTGCCAACCGTCTGCCAGCGGATCGGAGTGTGATAACATGAGTCATTCGTACTTCATGATGAGTGAACTGGCTCCACTGATGTGACGGATATCCTCATGGATCGCGACGAGCAAGTAGAAGCTTTTACAACGAATGGTTAAAATAGCTCGCCTTACAGATTGGGCACACCTTTCGCACAACGATAGGCTCAAGTACATACGTATCTCCCTGGTGGTACTGGTCGTCATTGTTCTTGCACTGATTGTCGTCTCGCAGGACATGGGACACATTCGCAACCTGATCCGCCGCAGCGGCTGGCCGGGGTTGGTCATTGCCATCGGGCTGTATGGACTGCTGGGACCCACTCCCGTGCCATCAGAACCACTCACGCTTTTTATCAGTGCCGCGTTCGACCCACTCGTCGCGACGTTAGTGGCTGGCCTGGGTAACCTGCTGGCTTCGCTCTTTGAATACCTGATCGGTCGGACGATCGGCGATGCGGCCGAAGCGGAGAAGCGTAAACAGAGCTTACCCTTCGGTCTTGCCAGAGCCCCGCTGGATTCACCGGTATTCCTGATCGGTGCACGACTGCTACCGTTTTATGCTCCCAAACTGGTCAGCCTGATCAGCGGCGCTTATCATGTGCCATTACGCCGCTATGTATGGACCTCGGCAGTCTTCACATTCCTTACAGCAGGAGCCCTGGCTTACGGTGGCTACGGGTTACTACAGATCTCGCACCTGTAAGCAGGTAGATGCTGTCGCGTGGAATCAGATCATCGCAACTACAATCCATGCATGTTCGTTAACCTGCAACACCACCGCTCACCGGCGTTTCTGGTGGTCGTCGCGTTCGGTTCCATGCTGCTGTTCGGCTTCGTCGAGAATCTTAAAGGGGCGGTTATTCCGCCCATCCGCGACTCCTTCGAGGTGAGTTACGCCTCCATCGGATTGATGCTCTTTATCGGCTCGGCAGGGTATCTTTCGGCAACGTTTCTGGGTGGTCTGGCAGGTGATCGCTATGGTCTGAAGCGCGTCATCGGCGTGGGCTATGCCTTCATCTCGCTGGCGGCGGTCGGCATGCTGGCCGCCTCATCCTTCCCGCTGTTATGCGCACTGATGTACTTGTTGAACGCGGGTTTTGGCTGCCTGGAAGTGGGCGTGAACTCGCTGGGTGCGCGCATCTTCGTACGTAACTCAGCCTTGATGATGAATCTGACGCACTTCTTCTACGGGGTAGGCTCCATGGCGGGACCTGAGTATGCGGCCCGGATGCTGGTGGGCGGCCAGCCGTGGAGCCATGTCTATGCCCTGGCTGCCATTGTGGTGCTCGTCGCGTTCATCGTGCTCGGACTCGCACGCTTCCCCTCGGCTGAGGAGCATCATGCTCAGCAGCGCCTTCCCATACGGCAGGTGGCATCCAATCCCAAGGTCTGGTTGTTTGTGCTGGTCATTGGCTTGCTGGTGGTGGTCGAGATCGGCACCGGTAACTGGCTGGTGAGCTATCTGGGTGGGACGTATGGCATGGGTGAAGGAGAGAGCGCCCAGTGGCTTTCGCTCTTCTTCCTGTTCTTCACCCTGGGTCGATTATTCGGCGGTTACATCATTGAAAGAGTGGGATATGTGCGCAGTATTGGCGTGTTCATCATTGCCGTGGTAGCGTTGGATGTGGGCGGCTTCGCCTTGGGACGACCCGGCGTCATCTTGTTCTCGCTGACTGGCTTCTTCATCTCCATCATGTATCCCACTTTCATGGCCATGATCATGAAGGAGTTCCCCGTAGCCACCAGCTCGGTGATGGGGTTCGTGATCGCGGCCGTGGCAGCTTTCGGCATGTTGATGAACTGGGTCGTCGGCCAGACGAGTGACCTGCTGGGCGTGGCGGCCGGATTTGGCAGCTTTATGCTCTATGCGATACTGGCATTGGCCTTCCTTATGGTGCTGAACCGGCGGCTCACATTCAACAAGAAGCCCGCACCGGTGGCCTATAGCTCTCCGGCGAACTGATCGGCTGATTGGTCTGCCACGTACCGAGCCCGGCGTGATCCCCGTATGCAAAGGCCTGGCCCGTATCGAGGTGGGGATGACCTGCGCAGTGAGGCGCGCCTGTCGTACACACTGAGATGCAGCTCCTTGGATTGCAGGTGTGTTGGAAGAGCAGGCTTTTCTGCGCCTTCGCCATCGCGGACTGGTGCTTCGCCATACATCACCCTGACGCATATCACCATTCGGGAGCAGCTCGACGGCATGGCGATGGACACGATGGAACGCGTCATGGTCGTCCGCAGTCGTTAGTCTTGAATGGCCCCGTGCCATAGGCGCTGCATTTCTTCACAGGTGGCGAGCAGGTTGTCGAGCTTGCCCTGCGCCTCGATATGACCGTCTATAAGTACGACGACGTTATCCGCGCGGCGCAACGCCGCTCTGCGGTGCGACACTACCAGGTAGGTGCACAGGCGTTCCCGGTTATCAAGCACCCGTTCCCACAGCAATTTCTCCGTCTCCACGTCCAGCGCGCTGGACAGGTCATCGAACACGACCAGCTCCGCGTCGCGCACGAACATGCGCACCGCGGCAGCGCGCTGTAGCTGCCCGCCCGAGAGCTTCACACCCCGCGGACCGACCAGCGTGTCCAGCCTGTGGTCCAGTTCTTCAACGTCGCGCTCGAACACGGCCGCGCGGATGGCGCGCGGCAGTTCCACCTGCGCCTCAGACAGGCCCATCAAGATGTTGTCGCGTAGCGGCTCGCTGAACAGGCGTGGCGCCTGGCCGGTGTAGGCGGAGCGCGGCGGCACGAAGAACGTCGCCGGGTCGATAACAGGCTGGCCGTTCCAGCGTACTTCGCCGGATTGCGCCGGCAGCAGGCCCAGCAGCGCCCTCAGCAGTGTGGTCTTGCCGGAGCCAATCTGCCCCGTCACCACGGTCAGCATCCCGCGTGTAAGCGTGAGGTCAATGCCTTCGACCCCCCGGTTCGAGCCGGGATGGCTATAGGTCAACCCGTGCACATCCAGCCTCAGCAGCACGTCGTCTGCGCTGCGGGCGGGGAAGGGCACCGGCGGCAGCGCACCGCGCAGGTGCACCGGAACGTGCTTCACCAGCTTGTGGGGCTCCTTACTGCCGCTCGACGTATCGACCTGTAGCAGATCGATCAACCGCTGCAGTGACACACCCATCTGGCGATACTGTGTGAGATAGCTGCCCACCATGCCGACCACAACAGCCATCCAGCTGAGGTACGAGACGAATAACGCAAAGTCCCCTACCGAGAAGCGACCGGTGTGCATAGATTGGGCGGCGATGAGTAGCAGAACACCCGTACTCAGGTTGGCTGCGTTGAACGACACCGACGACATGAGCTGACTGAATAGAACGTCGTTCAGCGCGGCTCTGCGGCGCGCCTCATTCACCGTGCGCAGGTGGTTCACCACATGCTGTTCAGCGCTGGCTACTTTGACAGCCATGACGGCGCCAAACAACTCGCCCAGCAAGCCTGTCACCTGACCGATAGCCTGCTGATTGGCCTCGCGATAGCGGCGGATGCGACGGTTAGCCAGGTTCACCACCACCAGCACGAAGACGAGCGGCAGGAATACAGCCACGGCGATTAACGGGTTGATCGACACCAGTACCCCCAATGCCACGAGTGTGACAGTAGCCTGGCCAATGGGGTCCATCGTCCAGGTTAGGAAGTTGATGACCACCTGGATGTCGTTGCGGAAGCGGCTGACGGCTTCGCCGGGTGACGATCCCGCGGGCAAGGCGCTGGCACCTGGGCGCTGAAAAAGTCGCTCCAGAAGATTATGCCGCAGTAATGCGGAAGCAATCTGCTGTGTGGTATTTTCGAGCATCACCGCGGTGATCAACGCCGCCACCTGGGTCACTGCGATGCCCACCAGCAGCGCCATGGCGGTCCAGACACTGGTATCGACCTGCCGGTTGGCCGTGACCAGGTCAAAAACCTGCCGCACCACCAGTCCCGGCAGCAGTGGGAACAGGTAGAACGTGCAGATCATGGTGCCCATGATCAGGTAAAGGGCGAAATGGTAACGCGCCAGACGCCATAGATACCACCAGGCTCTGGTGACGGCGGGTCTCGCACCGGGTGAGCATTGGTCGGCCATCTTATGCCAGGGCCTCCTCCAGCCCGGTGCGCAGCAACTGGGCGAAGGCAGACTGCGGGTCGGTCGCCAGTTGTTCACGCGAACCGCTTTCACGGCATTGGCCTTGCTCCAGGATTAATATGTGATCCACGTGCTGTACGGTCGACAGGCGATGCGCAATGATGATGCCCGTGCGCCCGGCCAACAGGCGATCAACTGCCTGCTGCAGGCGGTGTTCTGTGGCCGGGTCCAATCGCGATGAGGCCTCGTCCAGGATTACCAACCCCGGGTCCTTCAGGTACACGCGCGCGAAGGCCAGTAATTGTGCCTCGCCGGCTGAAAGGCCGTGCCCGCCAGGCTCCAGCCTGGTATCCAAACCCTGAGGCAGGCGGTTCAACCATGTTTGCAGATCTAGCTCGTTCAGTACTTCCAGAATGCGGTTATCGGCCATTGAACGGTCGAAGAATGACAGGTTGTCGCGCACAGAGGCGTTGAAGAGCTGGATGTCTTGTGTGACGAGGGCGACGTGCCGGCGCAAGTCGGCCAGAGGCAGGTCGCGCAGGTCGACATCGTTCAGCCGTACGATGCCTTCGAGCGGATCGTACAGCCGGAACAGAAGGCGTGTTAATGTGGTCTTGCCACTGCCTGTGCGGCCCAGCAGCCCCAGACGCCCGCCAGGCTCAACGTGGAAAGACAGGTGATGTACAACCGGTTCCTGGTCTTCGTATCCGAACACGACATCCTGGAAGTCTACTGATAGCATCCCAGCGGGCAGCGTACGGGACGGTCGCTCGACGATGGCGCTGTGCGTCTGGAGCAGTTGTTGGATTCGTGCGATCCCGGCATTGGCTTGCTGCAGGTCCTGCATCTGCCGGCTGATCATCTCCACTGGCCGGTTCAGCAGGTTCATATAGGTGTAGAGCAGGAAGATGGTGCCGAGGGTGATCTCGCCCGAGCTATAGAGCAGCACACCCAAGGTCAGTGACACAACCGAACCAATGGCGAACAGGAAGAGCGTGCTGCCCCAGGTGGTGATGCCCAACGCTGTGGAAGCCAGGGTGGTGCGCAACAGCTCGCGCGAGTGTTCGGCCAGCCGGCGCATAACGTAGGCGACGGCGCCGTTTGCGCGAATGTCTTCCGTCCCTGCCAGGCGCTCTTCCAGAAAGCCAAACATTTCGGCACTGGCCTGCCGCGCTGTGGCCCACCGCGCTCCGGCGATGTTACTCAACCGCAGCAGGATGAAAAATGCTGCGGCGGTGAAGACGGTCATGACCACGCCAACCCGCCAGTCCACACGAAAAAACATGATCAGCACGCCGGCCAGCAGAAGCAGATTCGCTCCGATCTGTACCACGAAGCGTGAGAAGAAGTTGCCCAGCAAGGCCACGTCGCCGTCCACCCGTTCGATTAGCTCCCCTGGTGTGTGTGCATTGTGAAATGTTGGATCCAGCGTGAGGCAGTGAGTGGTCAGGTCTGCACGCATTTGATTCGTGGCGGTCAAACCGATGTTCTCGGCCAGGTAGGTTTCAGCCACCGTCGTGAGTTGCCCGCCGATGGCAATGGCCATGAAGAGGATACCGGTGCCCATAAGCGTCGTCATTGCGCCTCCGGTGGTGGCGCTGTCGATGAACACTTTAAGCAGCTGTGGATTAGCCAGGCTCAACCCAATGTTCGCCAAAACAATGGCGATCAGGACTACAACGCGCAACCTCTGCGGCCTCAAGTATGCCCGGAGCAGGTGTTCATATTGACGGACAGTGATTTTCATACCAAGCGCTTGGGTTTGCTGTCGAATGTCATAATGCGAAGGATGCAAACAAAAAGGCCATGTAGGCACTGCATCAATGGCCTTTCGCCTGTGCGGCCTGTGACGTTATGCTTCAAATTGAATCGATAATGTTGGAAGACTCCGGGAGGTGCATACAGGTTAGCGGTGCAAACTCTACCATGCCTCTCCGGATGGTGAGCAATATGGGACGTTGTTTCGTGACATATGAATGAACATTTGTGAGACTGGTCACAGTCAGGCAAATCAAACACCCATCTGTACCAATGCGTCGACAGTGCGCTCCATGGCAGCCGTCAGACGTGGGTGGGTGGCCTCGAACAGAACCAGGTTTGCCCGCAGATTTGCGCTCAGCTTGTGGTAACGCCGATCCATTGTCTCACCGGGGCGATCCAACAACTCGCGGATGTCTTTACTCAGGTCATCTAAAACGGCTCGCGTGTCGGCATCCACGGTTTGGGTGCGCTCCAGTTCGTCGTGCAACTGAGTCAATCGCTCGCGTAGTTGTTGGTGGTCCATAACTCTCCATATATAGCACCAGACAGAAACGTGCTCGTTTCGCAAAATGTCCCCGAACGCTTTTCCATGCTAGACGCGCAGTATGGCCGTATAGAGTTCGGGATGCGCCGATTCGCCATGAAAATTCTCCAGACTGAGTTGGCTCACGTTATGGCTTTCCAGCGCGTGACGGAAGGTGTCGGGCCGATTGCTGCCCCAGATGACTTCGCAGTTTCGCAAAGCCACGTGGTCGGCATTCATAATGAAGAATCCTGCGCTGGGGTACTCGGGCAGCCCATCGTCAGGGCAGGGACGTATGTCGTGGCGTCCGGCAGGCCACTTTGACCACTTGTCGATCTCCACTCGAACGTTGTCAAGCAGGACATCATCGATGAGGTCATTCTCCCAACCCTGGATGAAAACGCCGTTCTCGCCATGGCACAGGACGTTCGAGAAGCGGATATGCCGCACGTGGCCGATGTGATGTTGTGCCGTCCAGGGGATGGCCGTGACGTAGATGGGTTCGGCGCGTCCCCACCAGTCTTCATGGAAGAGGCGCGTCTCAACGACCATATTCGAGAACAGCACATTCTCCACATCGCTCTCTTCACTCAGGTGAATGCCCAGCCCGCGGTGGCTGGAGCGGATGACGCACGAGTCGAATACGATGTTGCGCATGGGCGAGCGGCACTCGCAGCCGACGATCAGCGCGCAAGAGGTGGACATCAGGGTGCACCCCGTGACGGTGATATTTTCGCAATTGCCCATACCCGCTGTCTCCTCACAGCTCTTGAGGACGATGCAGTCGTCGCCACACTCGATGTGGCAATCGCTGATGGAGACGTTACGGCAGCGGTCCAGGTCGATGCCGTCATTATTGGGTAGCTTCAGGTCGTTCAGAATGCGTATGCCTCGTATCACCACATCCTCGCAGCCCGACAGACGCACCGTCCAAAGAGCGGCGTCGCGGATCAGGATGTCATGCATCGTTACGTTGGTGCAGCTCGTCAGGAAAATGGTGAACGGACGTTCTGGTTTCATTCGGTAGATGTGCGGCAGCACCGTCTCGATATAACGCTGACCACTACCGTCTATTACGCCACCGCCGATAATGGCGATATTGTCGGCATCGTCCGCTGTGATGAAGGCCAGATAGTGCCGGCTGGTGATATGAGGTGCATAGTCAGCCGGGTCGCCGCTGGCCCGCAACGTCGCACCGCGCTCGACATACAACTCCACATTCGATTGCAGGAGTATGGTGCCTGCCACAAAGATCCTGCC
>JAJYKL010000094.1 GCA_021788625.1 Chloroflexota bacterium | reverse complement strand
AAGTTGTGGCTATGCAAGTCAGGGTGCAGACTGGTTCCATGTCCATTGGGCATTCCCCGACACAGGCTCATTTCAGGCCGGCGGATGGACTCTTTTGGACTCCGACCAGATGTGGCATCGTGGCAGTCAGACCATTAGCACCACTCAATGGATGCTCTCCGAGGCGGTTACCTGGAGTGTGCAATACTTCACCGACCAGACCCTGAACACATCCTGTTATATCGGTACTGAAGACGCCGCCTACCAGTTCAAACAATGGTTTGCGTCAGCCCCGGCATCGGGTTGTCCAGCCAGTACGTTTGGAGCGCGTTTTACCAAGCAGGTGTCATTCCAGGGCGGCACCTACACTATGCATCTGCAGCGTGCAGGGCAAGCGCGCGTTTTGATGGACGGTCAAACCCTGCTCGACCTCTGGCAATCCGGCGATGGCGGACAGGATGCCACCCTGGCTCTCACAGGCACGCACGAAGTGCAGGTTGAGTTTGCCGGCACTGCCACGCTTTCTCCCGCCCTGGGCGTTTGGTGGTATGGCCCGGGAGCGTTGCCCGCCGCTCCACCCACGGACCCTTCGTCATGGCGCGTGGAGTACTATGGCAATCAAACACTGTGGGGTCAGCCTGCACTTGTGCAGAACGAGGGAGGCGATGGCATCAATCACGCGTGGGGTGAAACGGGCCCTGGTTACAGCCTGCCGGACTATAGCTGGAGCGCGCGTTTTTCACGCGATGTGGCATTCTCCTGCGGCACGTATCGGTTCGGCATATTTGTGGACGATGGTGTGCGGCTGTGGGTCGGAGATCAGCTTCTGATCGATCAGTGGCAGGATCAGGTGGCGAGCTTCACGGCTGATATCAGTCTGACAGGGGGTAGCGTTCCGGTAAAGGTCGAGTATTACCAGCACAATGGGGGCGCCGCCCTGACAGTTAACTGGCAACTCCTCGACACGACAGCCTGTGGCAATGTTTTACCGGATCTGCAGCCCTACACCCCGACGATCTGGGCTGGATCGGTGGTCGCGTCGCCCGTGCCAGGGTCGCGCATCAGCAGCACACTCCTGGCCGGACAGACAACTTACTTTAGCTGGGCCATTGTCAACGATGGTTACGCCGGCACGAGCACGGATTTTCCCGTGGAACTATGGTTGGACAATGAGCACCGTGCCACTTTCAACGCCTATAGCCTGGAGGCAGGTCTGATCGAAACTGTACAGGACTGGGCTACAGTAGTCGTAACCCCCGGCCTGCATACAATCAGGTTGGTGATTGATCCTGCCAACACCGTTAATGAGCTGGATAAAATGAATAACACCTGGCAGGGGACTTTCTATTGGCAAGCCGCCACCATGTCCCAACCCGCCGGTGCGCTGCCGTTATTCGTGCCAGTATTGAGCGATGGCGGAGATTAGGACACTCAAGATTGAAACAAAGAGGATAATTGGCGATAGAGGTATCGCACGTTGGCGCGCTCGTCACCGTTCGCTCTCATCGCTTTTGCCTTCGCTGGCGGTGTGTGGCTGGCTTCTCAGTTTGCGCCTGCCCTCTGGCTCAGTGGACTGATTCTGATTCCCTCCGTCCTGGCAGCCATCATTACCCGCCATGACCATGAACAGAAGTGGGCTTCGGCAATGGTGGCCATCGTGGCGGCGGGTTCACTCTACTACCCTCTTCGCCTGCCGGAAAACACCACGGCGCCCTATAACGGCCACACTGTGGTGCTGGAGGGAGTGGTCGATGAGGAGCCGGACGCACGACCCGAGCTCACCTACCTGCGTGTGCGTGTGCAGCGGTTATGGGTGGGCTCGTCGAGTGAATACCCGGATGGCATTGTGCTGGTGCGAACCGACAACGCCATCCGCTGGCGGTACGGTGACGTTCTGCGTGCCTGGGGCACGCTGGACGCACCTCCCGTCTTGAGCGAGTTCGACTATCGTGACTATCTGGCGCGCCGGGGCGTGTTCTCATGGCTGACCTTCATCACGCGCATCCAGCGCACGGGCGAGGGCTGGGGTAGCCCCCTCTACGCCGCGCTCCTGCAGGTGAAAGACGCCCTGCGTCACTCGGCGCAGGCGATCATGCCCTCCCCGGAGTCGGCTCTTCTCAACGGCATCCTGATCGGCGACGATAACGAGATGCCCGACTCGGTTAAGACGGCTTTCCAACGAACGGGCACATCGCACATCGTGGCCATTTCGGGGTTCAACGTCAGCATCGTCGTCGCGTTAATCGTCCCACTGCTCAGCCGTTGGTTCGGCAAGCGCCGGGCTGCAGCGGTCGCCCTGCCGACCATCGCCCTCTATACTTTACTCACCGGTGCATCATCGTCGGTGGTGCGCGCCGCGCTGATGGCCGGTATCGTCCTCTTCGGTCAGCTCCTCTGGCGGCACAGTCTGACCCTCAATACCCTGTGCGCTGCGGCGTTCTTCATGCTCGTCGGTGATCCACAAGTACTCTTCGACATGAGTTTTCAACTTAGCGTTATGGCCACGCTCGGCCTGGTGCTCTATTCGGGCACCTTCAGCGGTTTCATCGACAGGGCGCTACTCAGCCGCTTGCACAGCGAACAGTCGCAGAAGCTCATCGGCAGTGGCGTGGACCTGGTGGCGCCGACGCTGACAGCCAGCCTCACTACCTTGCCGCTCATGCTGTCGGTCTTCAAAATGTACTCACTTGTCTCGCTCGTCACCAACACGCTTGTCCTGCCACTGCAGACGTTGGTGATGACGCTTGGGATCGCCGCGTGCCTGGCCGGGCTGGTGTCGGTCCCGGCCGGGGCAGTGTTGGGGTTGCCGGCGTACGCGCTCCTTACCGCGACCTTGCGGATCGTGGAGGGAACCAGCCAGCCCGCGTGGGCTGCCATGCCGGTTTATAGCTTTGACTCATCGTACGCGGTTATCTATTACCTGGCCCTGGTCTCGCTATCGGCCCTGGTCACCGCGCCTGCGTCCTTGCGGCAGAATGTGGCCTCCTTCGTCCGGAAGAGGCTGCGTCGCGGGACGGTGTTCCTGCTCGCGGCAGCGGCCGTCGTGGTCGGTCTGGTGTTTTGGTACCAGCGCCCCGACGGCCGGCTGCACGTCACCTTCGTCGGGAGTGGCGCCTTCATCCAGACGCCGGCCGGCAACCAGGTGGTCTTCGCGGGTGGGGGCGGCGTGCTGCCGGTGATGGGCCGTGCGATGCCGCTGTGGGACAGGGGGGTGGAGCTGCTGGTGATGCCCGCGCGCGACGACCTGGCGCGCGGCGACACGCTGCCCCTGCTGCAACGCTACCGGGTGGGCACGCTCATCCTGCCCGGCGCGCAGGACGAGCCCTCGGCCATGCTGGACGAGTGGAACTCTCAGGCAACCAACAGCGGGGCACACGTGGTCAGCGTGCCCATCGGCACGCGCGCCGTCGTCGAGCCAGGCGTGGTCCTCACCGTCGAGCAGCGCGCAGGCGGCCTCATCGGCGCGCGATTGGCTTACGGCAGCAGCGTGTTCGACCTCGCCGGTAATACCTCCGCCATCAGCGGCACCCTGGCCGGCGCCGACGTGGTGTTCGCCAGCGTGAAGAGGAACGAGCCGGATGTATTGAACGCCGCTCGCCCGCGCTACGTGGTCTGGGCCGACGCCGGCGGCGCTCCCGTCCGGCTGGCCGCGGGCATCCAGACCTTCATCTTGCGCGACGTGGAAGCCGTTGAGTTCATAAGTGATGGGAAGACGGTGACTGTGCGGCAATAGCTGCACATAAGGAAGTGTAGACAAAACGCAATGTGTATTTTGTGTCTATTTGTCTACTGTCTACGCTTCCTTATGTCGTCAGTCCTGCGGTAATCCGCCACGCGCCATAGGGATACTCGAAGAGTGTGTCGCATATGTAGAAACGGAACCGGGCCATTATGGATTTGCCGGACGCAAACACGACGCTCACGCGAAGTGCATCGGCTTTCTCATCCCGCGTGATGTGGATGATGTTTAGTGTATGAGTGCATCGGCCTTGGTAGAGTGTCATTGAGAGTGAGTTCAGTCGAGCCCATGATCTGGCTCGAGCCCATCAACAGGAGGACGGCATGCCTGCGACGGAGAAATTCCACTGGGCCAAACGTGTGTCGCGCAGAGACATCCAGCACCTGTACGAGAGTGACGCACGGGGCATGCTGGACGAGGAACTGCTCGACCAGGTCCATTATGCGATCCACGCGCGGGTATGCGACATGCTCGAGGTCAGGACGACGATCCAGACCGGACGGGTAACCTGCCGCAACTGCGGTGCTCCCGTTCAGCAGCCTTTCAGTCTAGGTCCGCGTAACAGGGACAACATCCTGCAGTGCGGGCAGTGCGGATGGAAAGTCACCTGCGGTGAGTACTATAGCAGCTATTCAGGCGGGAGCATGCTCCCCGGTTCGGCTTACGACCTGTTCGAGGATTACATGGCGCGCTTCACCAAAGCAAAAACCTCACAGGAGAAGATGCTGCTCGTCGACTGGTTGATCCACCAGTTCCATGTGATGCAGGGTGTGGCGCGCATGCCGGTGGGCGTCAACGTCATCCAGGGCTCGACCGACCAGGTGCGTGAGCTCATCGAGTCTCTCGCCGGCAGCCCCGGCAGCACGCCGGGGTTGTCCTCGCTGGAGCAGTGGCGCACCGTCTATTACGACCCGGTGCGGCTGTTCAAGCAGTCGCACTCCCACAGCCAGGTACAGCAGATCGCTGCACAACTCGGTATCAAGGGAAGGAGTCAGATGACGGAAGATGAGTTGATCCCCGAAATCCTGCGCCTGGCGCCAGAGTCGATGAGAAAGTAATAAAAGAAAACACAACGCTGCTACGTGCCGGCTCGCGGCGACAGGCGATCCCTGCTGCAGCGCTACCGCCTGGACACGGCCATCTTGCCCGACGCGGAGGACGAGGCGAATGCCTGAGCCATCAGTAGCGCAGCACAGGTGGTCAGCGTACCCATCGGCACGCGCGCTGTCGTCGAGCCGGTAGTGGCTCTCACTATCAAGCAGCGCGCTGGCAGTCTTATCCGTTCGTGTGGTTGACGGTATGCGCCGTTAAGGGGTATCACTCTCGATTAACAGACAGGCGAAAAACATTGGTAAAGGTGCTGGATCACAACGAGTTACGCCGAAATGCTGACGGCATCGAAGTGAGTCTTAGCGGTGACGAAGACGAAGCGCTTATGGGCGCAGGTACAGACAAGCACCTGCGCCCACCTTAGTCCGTTCACCAGCAACTACCCAGAAATTGCCTGCTAGAACTCGCTGGCGCAATTACCATCCGCTGTGTTGGGCGATATGGATTCCTTAACACCGCACGACAGGCAGAAATAGTGTCGGTAAGTCAGCGGCTATCGAACCTAAACTGATCTCGTCGACGATCGCCACGACGGACTCGGAAGACTCCGGCTGCGTCCATTCGATGCGCAGCGTGATGGATGTTACCGCCCACGCGGGTAATTCCAGCCAGCCGTGCGGCCAACCTGCCACATCCGTCGGTAATGTAAGTGTCACCACATCTCGCCGCTGATGACCATTGCGCGGAGTTCATTACTCAGCGGCACGGTCGAAGACACCAGGTACATCAGCGACAGGGTGGGCGAGACCGGCGCGGCGGGTAGCTCGACGACTTGCTCCACCGAGCCGATCCACGGGCCGTCCGATGCCTGTTTCCCGAAGGCCGGCTGCGCGGTCACCTCAGGCGCGGTGAAGGGTCCGCCCAGTTGCAGGGCGTAGTACCCGCTGCGCGACGCCCGGGTCACCGTGACTGGTACGTCACCGCCGGCCGTCCATGACATCAGGCTGCCGGACTCGAACTGCCCGTTGGCCATGGCGTCGTCCGCCGGAGGCAGGACCACCAATACGGGGTCGGCGCCGAGTGACACGGCTGCGTTCATGATTGGCGCCGAAGTACCGTGGCGCGGGCTTGTCGCCACCAACTCAACCGTGCCGCTGTACACAAAGTACAGAACGAACCTCCCATCATGGCCGGTGGTGGCCGTCCCCGGCCCGAGCGCCAGGGGCGTCGTGCTCGCGATGGCCAGCGCGACAGGCCGGTCGCGGACGTCGACTACCTGCCCGGTCAGTGCCAGCGGCGTGGTCACGGCGACGCTTTCGCCGGCATACGTCTCGACGTTGCCAGCCCGGTCTACGCCACGGGCGCGGAACGAGTAGGTGGTGCCCTACTGCCCGAAGAACATGGCGCTGGTGGCGGTGGTGCGCGTGAACCAGGGCGTCCAACTGGCGGCGCCCTGTCGCACCTGCACGTCATATGAGGCGACACCCGACTGTGCATCCACGCCCGACCAGTTGACCGTGAAGTACGGAGCGTTGAGCGGCTGTGGGATGTTGACGAACGTCGTAGGTGGTGCCATGTCCACCACGGTGCACGCCTGCCCGCTGCTGGTGGTTACGCCCGAGTTATTCCTGGCCTGCACCACGAAGCAAGGACTCGTCCTGCCCGAGGGGACGGCCTACACGGCCGAGGTGAGGGTGATGTCCGCCAGCCAGGTGGACGCCGCCTCGCCTGGGTACTGCACCCGAACGGTGTAGTTCGCAACACCAGACTCAAGGTCCCTGGCGCTCCACGTGACGGCGACCTGTGGCGAGGTCGTGAAGGCCGGGGCGGTGATGCCCACGTTATCCGGCGCCGTCAGGTTCGGCGTGGTGTACGTGTCGCCGTAGTCGGATGTTGTGAAGGGTTGTACGTTCGAGGCGGCGTCAGTGCCGCGGGCGCGGAAGAAGTAAGTGTGCATGTGTTGGACGCCACCGAAGCTCACGCAGGAGTTCGGGCTCGGGTTGGTCAGGGTACTGTATGTTACCCACGTGCCGTACCAACTGTCGCGGTACTGGAACTCGACCGTGCGCAGGCCGGCCGGGCCGACGTCCGCGCCTTCGAAGCAAGTGTTGAAGCTACTTGCGCTGGTCCAGAACGGCAGCGCTTTCACCTTCACGACAGGGGCGGTCAGGTCGGCGGAGACCCAACTCGGCCACCAGTCAAGCCCACTGGTGAGCAACGGATAGATGTAATCCAGGCCCCAGACCATAAAATGCACATACGCACTGTCCCAGTACCAATTGCCCTGGTAGTATACCCAGTGGACCTGCGTTAAGGCGACATCTTGGCTTGTGGGATCCCAGACAGGATACAGGCGCTCATAAGCTGGTGCGGACTCGCCTAGAGGCTCGCTGTATCCCGTTCCATTTGCATTTAAACCGGCCAAGTCCAGCCAGCCGTCGTCGTTGCTATTGAAGTTGTAGGCGATCTTGGTGCCGTCTGGTGACCAGGATGGCAACGCCGCGAGATTTCGATCCCCTGTCAGTTTCACCTGGTTTGAACCGTCGGCATTCATCACCCACAGCGCCCGGCGGTTGTTCCTATAGGAACCGAACACTATCTTCGACCCATCCGGCGACCAGGCGGCCCAACCATCGGTTGCCGGGTAGTGCATCAAGTTGTTCGGGGTGCTGCCGTCGGCGTTCATCACATAAATTACGCTGTTGCCATCCTGGCCGCTGGTGTAGGCGATCTTCGTCATCATCTGCGCGGTTTGGGTGAGGTTAAGCGCAGGCTGTGGCGTGTCCGTGGCCAGGGCTGGCTGGAACGGGATGGCTGTCGGTGCCGGAGGTAACGTAGGCCGCGGTGTATACGTGGGCGGGAATGGCGTCGAGGTCAGCACCGGAGTTAACGTGGGCCGTGGCGTATACGTGGGCGGCAACGGCGTAGAGGTCGATGCAACGGTCGCCGAGGGTACACTCGTCACCGTAGCGAGACTCGTCGTCGCTGTAGCGACCGGAGCAGTCCCGCACGCGGTCAGGGTGAACGCAATAACGAGACACGCAGGAGCAAAAAACCTTCGCGCAGCTAGATGGTTATTCATGGTATTCCCTCACAAGTGTTTGCTCCGCTGTGAAGGCCTGGATGGGCAACCTCCCTGTGACTCCACGAGCAAGCACGGCACTGACTACCAACACCAGGCCGGAGAAGAGAAGGGGTAAGGAGACGAATAGCGCTCCGGGCCCGTAGCAGAGAAGGATCAAAGCTCCCAGCGTGAGAGTCCCTGCCCCCACCTCGCGCGGCCTGCTCAACGCGAACAGTCCAAAGATCACCACGGTGAATGCAGACACCAGGTGCCCAGCGCCTCCCAGATCGCCGCCGGGCGCCTCACCTGAGGCGAGGATCAGGTGGACGGTGGCCTGCAATCCCAGTGCCACCAATCCGGCGATCAAAAGCCAGTTAGCGAGCCCGTTGCTGCCGATGAATCGATCTCGGCCTTTACGTAAGACTATAAGGCCCAGCCCGGCGACGGTCACGACGTCACCCCAAAGGATGATCATCTACACCCCCTCTCAACTGATCCATACTCCGTTGAGTTCCTGATGTAGATGAGTTCATTTGGTGATACTCGCTGTTCGTGCAGTGGGTATTCCTCAGCTTACTTTCACCGCATTATGGGGAGCGAAAACCGCCAAAAACATTCATTGACGCTATCATTCTAAGTAAGAGACCACCATTCTGCCTGTTATCTAAGTGTAAAAAGGGTGCATAATTTAAACAGTCCAAATCAACGGCGATCCCTGCTCACTTACATAGCAGGAGCGGCCCATGCTCCACAGCCTTACGGACGTCATCAATTCCGTAGCGCTGCTGGTGGCCCTCTGGTTAGGGATGTACGTGGTCACTCGCAGCCCGCGCCAACCGGAAGCGTGGCTTTCGGCTCTGGCGTCGTGGTCGCTCAGCGGTAACTTCCTGAACCAGCTCCTGGCCCTCAGCCCGCCTCCCGCGAACCCGCCCGAGACCAGGATCTGGCTCGATCGCCTGCTCTTATTCTGGCCCCATGACGTATTCGAGCTTGGGTGGAAGGGCTGGTTGCAAGGCTGGCTGCCTGCCTGGGGTATCGTTTTCTGGTATCACGCCACGCTCCACATGGTCGGCGGGGTGGTCACCCTCAGGCGCCTGTCCGGTGCCGTGCTCGGTTACGCGTATACACTGGTAAGCATCGTATTGCAGGTTCAATATGTCAGTGCCCGCCCGGACCTGTTCGTCGACCCTCTTTACAGCTCGGCACTGACCTATCCGTTCTACCCCCTGTTCGCCGCAGGGATTGTGGTATTCGCCGGTCTCAGCGTGCTCAACCTCATGCGAACGGCGCGAAGTTCGCCCATATTCATGCCCCAGATCAGGTTGTGGTTGTTTGTAGGCGCCTGCTTCGCCGTAGGGGTCACCGGTTTGCTGGGTCTGTGCGTCACTGTATTGAATATCCCTATCCCACAGGCCCTGATCGCCCTACTGTTGTTGGCGGCGTTGCTCGTGGCGGGCGTCGGCATCACCAATCGCGCCACCTTAACGGGTCAAAGGCTCATTTCGCGCGACTTCCTCTACAGCGCCACCGGTGCCGCCGCCGTCCTGGCAGTTTACCTGCTTTTCTTGCTGATCGTCAGCGGCCTCTATCCGATACCGGAGGTCACCTTCATATCCGTGGCCTGCCTGGCGCTGATCTCACACTCCCTGATCGACATCGCCCGCCGCACTCTTGACACGCTGTATCTCTACAACCAGAGCCAAAAGCTACACCTCCGCCTGCACGAGCTGTACGATTTGGTTGGGAAAAAGGAAACGGGTGACGTGCTGGTGATGGCTCTGGAGACGCTGGCCAGCGCGGCGAAAACCGCCTGGGCACTGGTCTTACGTAGGGCGCCACAAGGGCTGGAGTTGCTCGCGTCATGGAACTGGAGGGATGTGCCATTACAGGCCATGGCGGCCGCTCTGGCGAGTGGTAACCTGCCTACCAACCGGCTGGCGGTCCTTGAACGGCACCAGCTCGCACCGCCGCTGGACCAGGCGGCGGTGGCCTTCCCGTTGCCCGACCACGAACAACACGGCCTGCTGCTGGTCGGGCCTTCGCGCGGTCGCCTGTACTACTCGGAAGCCGATCTGGAGACAATACAGGACGTGGGCGACTTCATTGCCGGGCTCATCATGGGGCGCACTCCGGCCGGCCTAGCAGAGTTATCACCATACAGTTCGATCGATGGGATCCTCGGCCAACAGTCCCGAAAGGGTGCCGCCCAAAAGGGCGCCATTGCCGTAGGTGACGTTAAGTTGGCATTGCGCCACCTGAACAATTACGCCCAGTTAGCCGATTCACCGCTGTCCAGACTTCATATGGTCACGCGATGCATGGACGGTTTTCAAACCGGAACGGCGACCTACATGGACCGCGGCCGAGCCGTCGCGGATGTCTTGTCCGAAGCCGTGTCAAAGCTACGGCCTTCACAAGGGGATATGCCCAACCCGCCCCCGCGCGGCTGGTACCCCTATCTCGTCCTGCGGGATGCTTATCTGGAAGGCAAGCCCAACCTGGAGATCATGATGCGGCTGTACATCTCGGAGGGCACGTTTAACCGCACCCGCAAGGTGGCGATCCAGTCCGTCGCGCGCATATGGGCGGAAATGGAGGCGCAAGTAACTCAGGCTGCCCAGACTGCTGGGTGAACAACAGGTACTCCATCCATGCCCCAACTCCACGTCCTCTCCTGCCCATCCTGCGGTGCCCACCTCAGCTACGAGGCCGGCACCGAGCCCACCCTCACCTGCCCGTACTGCGGTTCGCAAGTAGTCGTGCCGGCGGAATTGCGCGCGCCAGGCGCCTCCCCCACGAGTACTGACACGGCCACCCAGGATGCCAACAAGCTGGCCGAAGTCAGGCAGTTGGCGCGCAACGGTTGGAAGGCCGAGGCGATCCGGCTCTACTGCGACACGTTCGGCGCGGGGCTTGACGAGGCCAGGCAGGCCGTGGAAGCCATTGCGGCAGAGTCGCAGCCCCTCGAACCGAGCACCTCCGCACAAACCCAGCCCGCGCACCACGGCCGTCCTGACCGGCAGCAGTCCACGGCGCGCTCCGGCCGGCCTCGTGGTTGTGTCACAGGGTTGGGAGTACTCGCGGGGTTGGCCATTTTCGTGTTCGTGATGGGCATGGTGTGCAGCGTGCCCTTCCGCCTGTCCGGCTCCTACACCCAGGCATTGGAAGCGGCTCACAACAGCCCGGACGTGACCGAGCTCTTCGGCGGACACGTCGAACCGAGTTGGCTGCCCATCATGGGCGATCTCTCGTGTGACTCATCCTGCTCGGCCGACTATAGCATCCCCGTTCACAGCGCGCGAAAGACCGGCTACATCGACGTCTACTCGTATTCCAGAGGGGCCGGCCTGTTTAACGAAGGGACCTGGGTACTGGATGCGCGTGCCGTGGTGGACGGCGGCTCCTCGGTCCAGTTGACGCAACCGCCTCCGTCCGCGCCCACCCCGAGTTCAGTTCAACTCAGCGCCACAAGAGAGGCGATTGAGCAGGCCACGCTGGATGCGCGGGCCACCCTCAAGGCACAGGCCACGGCAACCGCGCAGGCGGAAAAAGCCAGGGCCGCTCAACAGACCGCGACGACTGCCGCGCAAACCCAGGCCACGGCACAGGCCGCCGATACAGCGCGAGCACTGATCAGTGCCCAAGCTGACTGGACCTCGGTCCTGACCGAGTCGTTCGCCGACAACGGCCGCGGCTGGCCCGTCGGCATCATGCAGGACGAGTACAACGCCATCACCTCCTCCATCACCAACGGCTCGTACCTGTGGACGCTCACGTCCAAGAAAGGCAACTCGTACCAGAACCTGCTCCCCATGCGGGGCGTCTCCCTCACCGACTTCGGCGCGGCCGTGACGGTTCGGTTCGTCCGCGGCCAGCCGGGGGACGACTACGCCTACGGGCTGGTCTTCCGCCACGTGAACGACGACTACGGCTTCTTCGGCCTGCGCAACGATGGGCACTACCGGGTGCTGGTGGTATATAACACTGGCATTTACCAGCACTACGAGATGAGTAGCGCTTCCATCCGCAACGGCATCGGCCAGACCAACCGTATCGCCGTAGTGGCCAAAGGCCAGGACGTCATCTTCCTGATCAACGACCAGGCCGTGTGGCAGATTAACATGGACCCCACGCAAGGTGAGGTCGGTCTGGGGGTGGACGTGATGGTCACCGGCCCCACAGCGCAGGTCGAGTTCAGCGACCTCGACGTGCATGCCCCTGCCGGTATCGGTAGATGAAACGCGAAGAGAAGGAAGAGAGATGCTCAGCCCGGCCCAGGTGAACGCCTACCTGGAGCGTATCCACTACGCAGGTTCCACGGAGCTGGCGTTGCACACCCTGCGCAACCTGCACCGAGCGCACTTGCTGAACGTTCCGTTCGAGAACCTGAGCATCTGCAACACATGCCGGAAGCAGCCCGTCGTGCTGGACGAGGCGGTCCTGTTCGACAAGATCGTCACGCGCCGGCGCGGCTGATTCTGCTACGAACTGAACGGGCTTTTCGCCGCGCTGTTGTCGGCGCGCGTGCCCAACGACGAAGGCCGCCTGGTGCCGGACTTCGATCACCTGGTGCTGCGGGTGGATCTGGCGGAGCCCTGGCTGGCGGATGTAGGCTTTGGCGAGGGGTTCTGGCTGCCGCTACGGCTGAATACGGGTAGCGCGCAGGCACAGGGCGAGTACGGCTTCCGCATCCTCGAGGGAGCATCCGAGCGGGCTGTTCAGCGTCGCAACAGCCATGCCGACTGGCGCGATTAGTTCAGCTTCACCCCACAACCGCGCCGCTTCGACGAGTTCGAGCCGATGTGCGTCTATCATCAAACATCACCCGAGTCCCCGTTCACGCGCAAGCGGCTGGTCAGCCTGGCCACGCCCGACGGTCGTGTCAACCTCAGCGACATGCGGCTGATCGTCACGCGCTTCGGCCGTCGAACCGAGCGCACCCTTCACGACGAGGCCGAAGTGGAGAAGGTGCTGGAGGATCTATTCGGCATACGGCCATGACGGACGACGACCAGGGACTAATGGTTCGGCAAGAGGTTCAGTAGTTTACAGCATCGCAACGAGCGGGTTGGGCATACACCATCGTTATGCACGGGTGACAAGATCAAAAGTGTCACCCGCGTCACCCGTCACCTTGTCACCCGCTCATAATTTAGAGCACACGAGAGCATGTGCATAATAACCATTAACACCAGTAGACGTAGACAACCGTAGACACCATCGCACGAGGAACCCGATGTCTTCGCCCCCCACTACTCAACTACGTTTTATGTTCTACGAACTGCCCATCGCCGCCGCATTGCGGTTACTCTTATCTGCCTCGCCGACCGCCGCCGTCTCCTCCTCATCCACTGCCACGGAGGGCTTATCGCCATACCCGTTCGGGTGCGACGAGGTCCACCCCCAGGTGCTGTCGACCATCTCCTCCAGCGAGTCGTAGCGTGGCGCCCAGCCCAACTCAGTCCTGGCCAGCTCCGACGCGGCAACCAGGCGCGGGGCGTCGCCCGGCCGGCGCTCAGCCTCGACCACCTTGAACCGCTTGCCCGTCACCTTACGCGTCGTCTCGATCACCTGTCGCACGGAGTAGCCGGTGCCGGATCCCAGGTTGCAGGTGATCGTCTCGTGACCGCCCAGGTAGTGCAGCGCCAGCAGGTGCGCGGTCGCCAGGTCGTAGACGTGGATGTAGTCGCGGATGCAGGTGCCGTCGGGCGTGGGGTAGTCGGTGCCGTAGATGGACACGTGGTCGCGCCGGCCCAGCGTCGCCTGCAGGATCAGCGGGATCAGGTGCGTCTCGGGCGAGTGTGCCTCGCCAAGGCCACCATAAGCGCCGCAGGCGTTGAAGTAGCGCAGCACCGCGTAGCGCATGCCATGGATGGTGTGGAACCACTTCAGCATCTGCTCCACCATCAACTTCGTTTCGCCATAGCAGTTGGCGGGTTGGATGAGCGACGTCTCGGTCAGCGGCTCGTCGCTGGCGGCATACACCGCCGCCGTGGACGAGAATACGATGCGGTCCACGTTGTGCGCCGCACACGACTCCAGCAGGTTGATGGTGTTCGACACGTTGGCGCGGAAGTAGCGCGCCGGCTTATGCATCGACTCACCTGCCTCGATCAGTGCGGCGAAGTGAAAGACCGCGTCGAACGGCGTGGCATCCATCGCCAGGTTAATGTCGTCCAGGCTCGCCAGGTCGCCGTTGATGAAACTCGCCTTTGCAGGCACCGCCGCCCTGTGCCCCTTCAGCAGGTTGTCGAAGACGGACACGCTGTGCCCCGCCTCGATCAACAATTGCACGACCGTGCTGCCGATATACCCCGCCCCACCCACAACAAGAATGTTCATATTATTTTCGATCTACATTTCTCATTTTATATTTCCGATTGCCGATCTGCGGGCAACGTGTCGAATGGGATTTACCCGATCTAAAATCGAAAATCTAAAGTCTTTAACCAGCGAACGCGTCGACAACTGGTTTGATATCGTTCATCAACGGGTAGAGGATCGGGCACGTGACGCCGGCGGCGACGTACTCGCGCACCTTCGACACGCACTCGTCGCTCGTGCCTACGGCCATCCGCATGCGCGGCACGTTGTCGGGGATGACCTGTGCGGCGGCGACGTACTCCGCCTCCGTGGCCGGCCAGCCCATGACGGCCTGCACGCGCCGGACCAGGTCGTCCGGCACCCCGCTGGCCATCATGATGTGCGGCTCCGTCGCCAGGTAGTAGGCTACCAGCTTTTTCGCCTCCGTCATCGCCGCGCGCGGATCGTCGTTGCTGAGCGCGCAGACCAGCAGTTCCGGACAGTCGACCTGCTCGATGGTCCTGCCCGCCCGGGCCGCGCCCCTGGCCACCAGCTCCACCACGTGGCGGATGTAGTCGACCGAGACCACATAGTTCAGCACCACGCCGTCGGCGATCTCGCCGGCCGGCTCGAGCATCTTGTCGCCCGTCGCGCCGATGTAGATGGGGATGTCTTGCGGACCCGTGTCGCCGTACACCAGATCGG
>JAJYKL010000202.1 GCA_021788625.1 Chloroflexota bacterium | reverse complement strand
ATCTGCACCACGGCCAGGTCGGTGAGCGGATCCGCACCGATCAGCTTGGCCGGGAAGGCGCGTCCATCGGGCAGTGTGACCAGCAACTTCGAGGCACCGGCAATTACGTGGTTATTGGTAAGGATATGACCCTGCGCGTCATAAATGACACCCGAGCCCACACCGGCCGGCACGTTGTAGCCCTGGTTGTTGTACTGGTCGTACTGTACCTGCTCGTTGGTGATCTGCACCACGGCCGGGCTGACACTCTTCGCCACATCGCGAACAGCCGTTGAGAAGCTCTGCAGCGATGCCGCAGAAGTTGTGGAGGCTGTGGTAGATTCAGGAGCTGCTTTGCTGGATGACACCGTCACAGACGAGGACGCTGATTTCTGCGGAGCCACGGCCACTTTTACGACTGGAGCGGCAGGCAATAACGTCGATATGCCATTCACGGTCGGAACCTGGCAGGCAGCCAGTGTAAGCATCGCCACAATTGCTGCAAACCCAACACTTATCCGTTTCACACCAATCCGATTTGTGCTCACGTGTACCTCCATAAATGGTAGGAAGACGATTGAAATAAATCAACCTGCAAACTTCTCATAACTCTTCTTCACTTCCCCACCCATCAGTTGATTTTAAGAATAAAAATAAGGAGACGGTGATGCCTCGATTAGCCGGTACTAAATCGTAGTTTGTTATTACACGCCAGATAGTGCACAGTGTCATATATGCCCGTATGACCCCCGTTACTGGCAACTCCCTGCTCGACCCCTTAATATGGCTGAGCTGCCTGAGCAAAGACTGTTCTGAGGCATGAATTCCGAAAGTAACAGGTTAACTTATGCACTTCAATACAAAGTCAATTGGGATTGCCATACTCGGGGCTCTTATCTTTACAGCCACTGTAATCTTGACCATAACGCATTTCAATGCTCCTGATAAGCCTGTCTACGTCTCACCCAGTCCATCCGCCCGATTCGTGCAACCCCAAACGACCATTGCCATCCGGTATCATGCGGCCGTGCTGCCAGCAGATGTACAACCCGACCTGTTTAGTGTCGTAGCGGGTCATACGGGCCACCACGCTGGCACGGTTACCTTATCGGATGACCAGAGGACGATCATCTTTAAGCCGACCGTCCCCTTCACACCAGGTGGAACCGTAAACGTGTTATTCGCCGGTGGTGCGTTAGGCAAGGCTGGACAGGTCTTCGAGAGCTACACGACGACTTTCACCATTTCGCCAAAGCCATACCAGGATGTGATCCTGTCGCCGTCGGCGCGGACAGCATCGGCAGCTCCGCCATCAACGGCTCCGTCGCCATCCGTGGCACCGAAGAAACCCGTGCCGGTGGCCCACTATCTGACAGCGCCCGGCCCGCTGCCCCTGATCACCGTTACCCACTACATCTCCGCACCGATCGAGGACGGAGAGTACATCTTTTTAAACACGTCTTCCACGAGCAACGAACAGTACCTGCTCATACTGGATAGCTCTGGTCAGATGGTCTACTATAAGCAGCTTCCACCAGGCCGAGCCTACACTAACTTTACGGAGCAGCCGAATGGCATGCTTACCTACTTCGACGGCGCCACCCCTGCCAACACGAGCCAGAACGTGATCCATGTGCTCGACTCGTCGTATAACGAGGTGGACCAGTATGCTGCCGGCGACGGCTTCAGCGCCGACTCGCATGATTTCCGCCTGTTACCCAATGGCCACGCGTTACTGCTCGCCACTGATCAGGAGCCCATGGATATGCGCGCCTACGGCGGCAAGCCCAACGCCACCTTCATCGACCTGGTGGTGCAGGAACTCGACCGCGCGAAGAATGTGGTGTTCGAATGGCGCGCCAGCGAGCACATTCCCTTCATCGATACATACGAGCCGCTGACCGGCGACAAGGTGGACCCCTACCATGGCAATTCCGTCGACGTGACGCCTGATGGGAACCTGCTCATCTCGATGCGCCATCTGTCGCAGGTGGTTAAGGTGGACCGCCAGACGGGCGACGTGATCTGGCGCATGGGCGGCAAGCACAGCGATTTCACGTTCACCAACGACGAGGGATTCTCGTACCAGCACGACGTGCTCATGCTTCCCAACGGCCACCTGACGGCCTTCGATAACGGCAACCGGCACGATCCGCCCGTCTCACGCGCCGTCGAATACGCTGTGGATGAGACCGACCACACTGCCACGCTCGTCTGGAAGTACCTGCACACCCCCTACCTCTACGGTTCCTATATGGGCGACGTGGAGCAGTTACCCGGCGGTCACGTGTTCATCGGTTGGGGTGGGCCCAATCCGATAGCCAGCGAGGTGACGCGCGATGGTACGTTATTGCAGGATTTTGAAATCGGGACGACCAATGATGTTGTCTACCGCTGGTACAAGTTGCCCTGGGCAGGCAATCCGGATACTTCACCCATTCTCGTCACACAACCACGAGATGATGGCACGGCCTTGTATTTCAGCTGGAATGGCGCTACCGCGGTAACGGCATACCGGATTGAGACTGGCCGGACACCAGACCATTTCACACTGCTGACAACCCAGCCCAAGCGGGGATTTGAAACATCGCTCACCCTGAGCGCAGGGCAGACGAACCTGTGCTACGTCCGCGTGCTGGCGATCGACAGGGCCGGTAAGGCGCTGCGCTATTCAAACACTGTACACCTGACTGGTGCTGGATGTAGCGCCTGAGCTACCAGGGCAGTCGTCGAGTTGCCCCGACCCAGGCTTGGCAGGGCCGTCAACGGATGGTTCGACAGGCTCACCATGATCATTCCGAGCCAGCCCAAGGGTCATCCTGGCCCTGCCGAAGGATGGTTCGACAGGCTCACCATGATCATTCCGAGCCAACCGACGGGCACATCCTGAGCCTGCCGAAGGATGGTTCGACAGGCTCACCATGATCATCCCGAGCCAGCCCAAGGGTCATCCTGAGCAGGTCCGATGACTGCAGCATGGCCAGCGCCATCTCACGCAGGAGCGCATG
>JAJYKL010000093.1 GCA_021788625.1 Chloroflexota bacterium | reverse complement strand
GCCTTACAGGCTGTGAAGTGGACAATCGACGGCACGCTGAACTTCAGACGCAGTTGTGCTCATGGCATATGTGGCAGCGATGCGATGCGTATTAATGGCCGGAATGTATTGGCGTGTAAACTGCTCATTCGTGATGCAGTGAAAGGCGGCACGATTACCGTGGAGCCAATACTCGGATTGCGCGTTCTGAAAGACCTGATTGTGGATATGGAGCCTTTCTTCGCACAATACCGTGCCGTGATGCCGTACTTGATCAACGACGACGATCCCGGACCACGGGAACGACTGCAGACACCAGAGGAGCGCGCCCGCTTTGACGACACGACCAAATGTATTCTTTGTGCCTGTTGCACCACCAGTTGTCCATCATTCTGGGCGCGCGGTGACTATGTGGGTCCAGCCGCCATCGTACAAGCCCACCGTTTCATCTTCGACTCGCGTGACGAAGGCGCTCAAGATCGCCTGAATATTCTCAACGACGCGAACGGTGTGTGGCGCTGCCGGACGGTATACAACTGCACCGATGCCTGCCCACGTGGTATTCAGGTGACTCAGGCAATCGGTGAAGTCAAAGGTGCAATTGTTACAGGAAAACTCGACTAAGCTGTGAATACCACCGCCAACGCGACCCCCATCACGGCCACCCAAAGAACCAGAAGACAATAATGTAGAACGCGCCGCACGGATTCGTGGCCGACGTAATCGTCCAGTACTACGCGCAAGCCGTTCAAACCGTGCGTGACGCCGAATACGATAATCAGTACCTCAACGGTACGCCACAGGACATTCGACCAGCCCTGGTTTACGTTAGGAATGGCACTGGCGACCACGTGGTTCGCATTGGGGAAGAAGGTCCAACGCATCAGGGTGGGTAAATCCATCTGCGTGCGCGCGCCCAGATACAGTGCTCCCACCATGCCCAGGATGCCAAGTAAAAGCAGCATAGCACCCGAAACGCGTGTAAAGATCCACATTGTAAATTCAAGCGTCAGCCGACGCCGGGGGATCATGTGAACAGTGCGAGTATGTACCATGCCAACTCCTTAACCGGCCAGGCCCTGCTGGACCAACATGAGCAGCGATAAACCATATACGGGTATGAAAATGAGCCATTCCAGCCAGATCGCTTCGCGCTGGTACTGCATCAATCTCGGCCATAGATCCAGGGTGATTACGCGTGCGCCGTTTAGGGTATGGAAAATGATGCAAAAGAAAATATAGGCCTGGAAGAGCCAGGACTCGTAGACAGTGTTGATGGCTCTGCCAACTCCGCTGCCATATTGCGTTAACAAATACGCGGCCACGACGTGCAGGCTTACGAAGAGGATCATGCTCACACCGCTGATGCGGTGCAGCATCCATGTCACCATATATCCGCCGCCCCGGTAACGCAATCCATCCAGGCCTGGATTCCGCGATACAGCCATGAAAACCTCCTGATACAGCAATAGAAATAGCAGTACTCAGATTATGAGCGCCTTCGGTTGCAGGCAAAGTGACAATTTACATCCATTTATGACGACAGGTGTCACTTTCGCTGCTGTGATATGTGCACTACGATTCTTCCCG
The DNA here is from genome assembly GCA_021788625.1 of Chloroflexota bacterium. GTDB lineage: Bacteria > Chloroflexota > Anaerolineae > J036 > Brachytrichaceae > CAIXPS01. The sequence continues at coordinate 13,348 of JAJYKL010000093.1, read as the reverse complement.
GTCAATCCAGCATTGCGCCGCGGTTCATCATTGAACGAACAAGCCTGCCGCTGGCGCCTTGCGATAGATACTTCATGGAACACGAAGCACTCACAAGGAGGTAAATGATGGCTGAACCACGCGGAATCAGTCGTCGCGCGTTTACCACCCGGGCGATGGCGTTTGTCGGCACGATCATCGGCACGGTTGTCGGCATCCCTATTATCGGGTACCTGGTCTCTCCCGCTGTAAAAGCGTCCACTACTGAGACCTGGATTCCGCTAGGTGCCCTGTCAAAATACCCGGTTGGCACCCCTACCCAATCGAATTTCACACTTACGCAGGTCAATGGCTGGGAAAAGACTGTCAATAGTTACTCGGTCTACGTCCTGCGCGGTAGTAACGATAGTGTCGAGGTACTCTCGAACGTTTGCACTCACCTGGGTTGCCGTGTCACCTGGCATACGAAAGCTGATGAATACATCTGCCCGTGTCATGATGGACGCTTTAGTCCTACGGGTAAAGTGATCTCTGGCCCTCCTCCTCACCCGCTTACCACTTATGAGACCAAACTGGACAACGGGAATCTTTTCATCCACGTGCTGGAGTCCTGAATGATCACGAATAAAGTATTCCCATGGCTCGACGAACGCTTGGGGCTGAAGACAATCTATAAGACGATATTGGATCGCAATGTACCTAAAGTGAACTGGTGGTTCACTCTGGGCAGCGCCACACTGTTTTTGTTCGTGCTGCAGGTTGTCACAGGCATCATGCTTACAGTGTACTATGTGCCCTCGCCATCCACAGCGTACGACAGCATCCAATACATCATGAACGATGTAACGATGGGTTGGCTGATTCGCGGAATCCACCATTGGGGTGCAACGCTCATGGTGATAACCGTTTTCATCCACATGCTGCGCGTCTTCTATTACGGTGCATATAAATACCCCAGAGAGCTTACCTGGGTCACCGGCGTTTTGCTCTTGTTGTTTACTTTAGGTATGGGTTTTACAGGTTATTTGTTGCCATGGGACCAGAAGGCTTATTGGGCAACTACCGTAGGAACGTCCATCGCTGGTAGCGTCCCACTGATCGGCGATTTCATAATGCGTGTTTTACGTGGGGGTAGCGACTTGAGCGGCGTCACACTCGCTCGATTTTTCTCAGCTCACATCTGGATGTTCCCCATCCTGATCATGGGTCTTATTGGGGTCCACCTGTATCTGGTTATCCGTTTGGGAATATCGTCTGTTCCCGCGAAAACAGATTAAATACACGACTTGAACCATTTATCCATCTACGCACCACTCCACGAGCATACCAGGCATACAGCGATGAATGAAGTGCAAAAGAAAGAGTATAAGGAAAAGTACTTGCGTGCCAAGAGGAACGGTGAGAAATTCTTCCCCGATTCTCTATTCAGAGATATGGCCGTTATGTTCGCCATCTTCCTGCTTCTGGTAGGGCTGGCGGCATTTGCGGGTGTGCCCATGGAGCCACGTGCCGACCCATCTGATTCGGCGTATATACCCCGCCCAGAGTGGTACTTCCTGTTCCTGTTTCAGTTTCTCAAGTTCTTCCCCGGCAGCCTTGAGTGGGTTGGTACGACAATCGTGCCTGCACTCGCAGTTCTTGCATTACTCTTTTTGCCTTTTTTTGATCGTAACCCGGCACGCTTTTGGACCAAGCGTAAACTCGCGATTCCATTCATGAGCGTGATCGTGGCAGGCATGGTGGTGCTAACGGTGTGGGCTGCCATCACCACGCCACCACAACCGGAAAGCACTCAGGTGGCAACCACACTTTCAGCCAGGATTGACGCGGGGCAAAATCTCTATTCGGTGAATTGTGCAGAGTGCCATGGTCCGGATGGCGAGGGCGGAGTAATCCAGGGCGTGAAGGGATTGGACGGCTACAAAATGAAGCCCATTAATTCGCAGGACGAGATGTACACACGCACCGACAACACGCTCAATAACATCATCTCCTATGGGCAGCAGAATCTGGGCATGCCACCTTTTAGCAAGGCATACGGTGGCGAGCTTTCCAGCGATGACATCAGCAACATCGTGACCTTTATGCGTTACACGTGGGACAATCGGGTGGAAAAGCCCAAGAATGTGGCGCAAGCTGGGGGTATCCCTGTGCTTGGACCGAACGAAATACCCAACTACGATACGAATATTGCACCGATTGTGACGCGCTACTGCGTCTCATGTCACCGTCCCGGCCATGAGAACAACAACTACATGATGGGTTCATACAACGACATCATGAACACAGGCGACCACAAGCCCAACGTGGTGCCGGGCGATCTGAACTCAAACCTGATTCGCATGCTGCACCGCGAGACGATCAATGCTGGCGGTCCCATGCCACCCACCAAAGCTCTCAGTCCAGACCTGATCAACATTTTCGAACGATGGGTGAAAGCCGGCGCTCCTGAAAAAGCAAGCAAATGACTCATGAGCCTGAGTGGCAACGCGATCTCGCGCGAAGCATTCAGGTTTTACACCGGCTAGTCCTCATGGTGGCGACGCTGCCGTAACCGCTTGAGCCGGCTCGCACGTGTCTTGTGCTTCAGCCGAGTCTCTATCGCGTTACGCGTCGGCCGCGTTGGGCGGCGATGTTTGGTGGGTTGCAGCGCTGTGCGGAGAAGGCGTATAAACCGCTGCGTGACATCCAAACGGTTCCGCAGTTGACTGCGCTCGGTTTGCGATTCGAGATGCAGCATGCCCGTCGAGTCCAGGCGCGAAGCTAATCTCTGTTTCACCTGCGCCCGTTCCTCTTCTGTGAGCGAAGAGGTATGCTCCAGATCGAAAAGCAACTCGACCGCCATCTCGTTCTTGTTAACGTGCTGACCACCGGGACCCTTGGCACGCGCAAAACGATAGAGTAGCTCGGTGCGCGGAATCCGCACCTGCTTGTTGATTAGCAGGTCACCTTCTTCACTCTGGCTTGCCAGTTTGTCCACACGAATATCTTAATCCGTCATCCAGGCACTCGATTGCGCTTTACCGGCGACGGTAACTGTGGACAGCGCGATGGAACGCAACAGAACCGAATCAGCTGGAAAACCAGGTAAGTCGAAAGCTTAGCGCTTAGGATATACCTCACGGAAGTCTTTCTCCACGTCCTCGAACCAGTTTTCCAGCTTGAGCAACAACTGCCGCGTTATATCAGGATACTGCGTTGCCAGGTTTTGTTTCTCCAGGGGGTCTTGAGCAATGTTATAAAGCTCAGGCCCTATGGGATCATGCACTACGCGTTCCGGCTCCTGATTCTTAAAGATGCCATGCTGCAAGAAATACTCAGGTCCATACATCGACACCCACAACCAGTGAATATCAGGAGTTTGCATTGTCTCCGGCTGGACTGGCCGGACCAGTTTCCAGTCACCATCGCGAACCGCAGCATTACTGGTGATGACAGGCTGATAGCGATTCCATTGCCAAAAACGTGTGGTACAAACCTGGCCCGGTTCGCCACGTAGCACGGGCAGCACATTAATCCCATCCAGTTTCAATTGAGCCGGAACCTCGAGTCCTGCCGAAACCAGTATGGTCGGAAACCAATCGGCAAAGTGGACCATCTCATTCACCTGGCGCCCGCCGCTCAGGCCTGCTGGCCAGCGTATGAGCATCGGTACACGGATGCCGCCTTCGTATACTGATCCTTTGGCTCCGTTGAATTGGCAATTAAACCGTGTAGTGCAGTACTGTCCCACCCCACCGAACTGTGGACCGTTATCGCTGGTGAAAAGGACAAGCGTATTTTCATCCAGATTCAGGCGCTTTAGCGTATCCAGGATGCGTGCCACGCCTGCATCCATGCGGTGAATCATCGCGTAGATCAATCGAACGGCCACCGTCAGGTGTTCGGCCTTGGCAAACAGTTTCTGATCCACCTCCGGCGCTTCCAGTGGGACATGGGGAGCATTGTAGGTAACGTGCAGGAAAAATGGCTCTCGACTGTGACGCTCGATAAACTGAACAGCTTCATCGGTCCAGACATCCGTCAGGTACCGTCCATCAGCGCGTTGTACTCGATCGTCGTATTCCAGACGCCAGTTATAGTAGTCGTGCATTCCTCCACGAAAGCAAACCGCCTCATCAAAGCCGCGTCGCGTTGGATGGTAACGTGGGTCAAAGGCACCCAGATGCCATTTGCCAAACAGGCCGGTCACATATCCAGCACTCTTTAGCACATCCGCCAGGGTGGTCTCGCGTAGTGCCAATCGCTCCAGTCCGTGCCATTCCAGGGTGTCCACGGAACCAGTGCGGTGGGGGTACCGTCCAGTCAACAGGCACGCTCGCGAGGGATTACACACGGGCGATGCCGTGTACTGCTGTGTCAGGCACACGCTTTCTCGCATGAGGGCATCCAAAGTCGGTGTACTGGAGGCTCCACTGTTGAAGACACCAAAGTCTCCATACCCCATGTCATCGGCTAGGATCAAGACGATGTTTGGTCGTGCCATGGATCATCCTCTATAGTTCAGAAAAATACCGGGTTTTTTGATTTTACGTCCGAACGTTATGCGATACTGAGCGTGTGTAGCATGACATGTGTGCAGGGAACCAGGTTCATGGATGAAATGTATTACATGCATCAGTCCAATACTGGTCAACGCGATTTGCGCAGGCCTCGCCTGCTCTACTATTGTTGAGTAAAGGATCTGGCGTATCCAGTGACTGCTGGAACACTTCCTGGCAGTCAACCGTCCTGAAGCGTACGCACGATGCCAGAATCGGGAACCAAGGGTACGGATCTGGCCATTTTGTGGGTAATCGAGCGGCACTGGCAATCATTGAATACACGGGCAGCCTAGATGACTTTATCTACAACCATCGTGCACTGTACAGGCCGTCAAACATCCTTCATCATCTGGTGCAACAGTTGAATTGATATCGATACAATCACGCGGAATGTCGTAAACAGGATTTACAGTCAATAGATGCTACACACTACCAGCCCTATCACAACACACCGCCCATACCTCGACGTTCGATTGCTATTTACCACCCGCATCATTCGGTTGTTTTTCTACGGCTTCCTTTCCATCGCATTGGCACTATACCTGGCTCAGGCTGGAATGTCGGAGGAACAGATCGGCCTGCTCTTAACACTCATTTTGGTAGGCGATGCAGGCCGTTCGTTGTGGCTCACCACAACCGCTGATCGGCTTGGCCGGCGCCGGTCATTGAGGATTGGTGCACTGCTGATGATACTGGCTGGTGTGGTATTTGCTATGACGCGCCAGCCCATCTTTCTGATGATCGTTGGAATCGTTGGCATAGTTAGCCCGAGCGGAAATGAAATCGGACCCTTTTTATCCATTGAACAGGCCGCTCTCTCGCAGCTACTGCCCAATGAGCGTCGCACGCAGGTATATGCATGGTACAACCTGGTAGGTTCATTCGCCACAGCAACTGGCGCATTATGTGGTGGGCTGCTGGCCAATACACTGCAGCACAACGGAATGAATGCCTTGGATTCATATCGCGTGATCGTCGTCGGATATGCAGCAGGAGGTGTGGTGCTGACTGTTCTGTTTTCCCTACTCTCTCCGGCAGTCGAATGGTCTCCCAACCTTCAGCAGGTAGAGGTGCAGCGTATTCTGGGTTTGCATCGCTCGCGCGGAGTGGTAGCACGACTGAGCGCGCTATTCGCCCTGGACTCCTTTGCCGGAGGATTCGTGGTACAGAGCATCATCGCCTACTGGTTCCACCTGCGTTTTGGTGTAGATATTGGAGTACTTGGCGGCCTCTTCTTTGGCGCGAACTTGCTAGCTGGCATATCAGCGCTGCTGGCCACTCGCATTGCACAGTCCATCGGACTGATCAATACCATGGTCTTTACACACATTCCATCCAACATCTTGCTTTGTGTGGTGCCGCTGATGCCCAACTTCCCCCTGGCCGCCGCAGTGCTACTTCTGCGCTTCAGTATCTCGCAAATGGATGTACCCACACGACAGTCATATACGATGGCAGTCGTTGCTCCGGATGAACGGTCTGCAGCGTCAGGCATCACGACGATCGCTCGCTCAGCCGGTTCAGCCCTGGCGCCAGCCCTCAGCGGCCTGGTGCTCGCCAGCCCGGTAGGTTATCCGTTTTTCGTGGCAGGCGGGCTCAAAATCATCTACGACCTGCTGCTTTATAGTAGCTTCCGCAGTCGGCCACCACCAGAGGAAGTGGTCTCGTCGAATAGTCGACCCTAAAGTCCTAAGCTATTCGCCAACTGTGCCCGGCGTTCTGCGCCGGCGATTCAGGTTCGTAAGAGACAACAGAAGGCAAGTCAGGCGCAAGAATACTTGTTATCGCAAAATAAATAGAGAGATATGCAAGCTACACCTTACGTGACATCCACATGCAAATTAATTCCGATTTACATGGCTGAATTCCAGGGTCAGCCAGCCGAGATAATGTACCATCAAAGTCTGACATTAACCAAAGGTAATGGCGACCCATGCTCGAGCACGCTGCAGAGGTTTATCAACACCGCCTGGCAGATGATTGGCGCTCCAGGCAGGTCGGGTTCTTTAGGAAATTCCAGGCCAATGATTAGCTGCTTGAAGAGGATCTTATACGCTTGATTCGTAACCTTGACGGTAGTTACCTGGCTGAGCGGCCTATCAGGTACCCGAACTGCTACGGCGATATTACATGCATTACGGAACAAGCTGGAGTATGGCTTTAGTTATCAAGGAGCATGAAAAGCAATCAGGCATCTACGCGTACTTGCCTGATTGTTCATGAACTGATGATGAAAATGATCATGGCAGTTATCCAAACGGATGACGTTGTGACCATTTCCGACGCCCTCGTCACAGCGGGATATAGAGTTACTCGCCTGGCAACTACGGGAGGGTGGCTGCGGCGTGAGAATACCACTCTGTTAATAGGTGTGGAGGACAGGCAGGCGAACCACGTGCTCCGTGTAATACAGCACACCTGCCATCGCCGAACGGTTCACATTAACCTGCCTGCAACGATGCCAGGCAGCCACGAAAGTGAGACGTTGGGGGTGGAAGTGGGAGGCGCTGCAGTATTTGTCTTCGATGTAGAGCGTTACGAACATTACTGAGTAACCGGTAACAAATATCGAGGCAACACTCTCATTACGGCCCGCACACTGTCAAAAGTAAGTCCGGACCGTACCACGTCCTGGAATGGTCGATGAGCTGAAACCGAGTCGAATAGAGCGTGGCGTAGTCCCGCATCGCCCTCTGCCGCGCGCAAGATTGCATCCATCCATCCCGAGCGTGCCAGAAAAAGCGTTAGGTGGCGCATCATTTGCCCGTAAGGTAAGTCGGCGATGATGTCGCGGTTGTCAACATGGTAGACGCCAAAGGCGCGCTCTGATACGCCTGCCTGCAGGATCACACGAGCAGCGCGAATGCCGGTCTGCACAGCAGAGGTAATGCCTTTGCCCTTGAAAGCGCGGACCAACCCTGCCGCGTCGCCCACCATCACATAACGGTCGCCACTAAACTTGCGAGCCAGACCACGAGGAAACTGACCTTTAAAGAAGCGCAAGTCATTTACGTTGGAAACTTGGGCGTTTTGCAGGGCAGGTAATGCACTTGTCACGAAGGGCGCCGCCAGGAATCGGGTCATCAAGTCGGCGTCGATATTCTGCCCTGCGATGTTGATCGCGACATGGTTGCCTTTCGGAGTGAGGGCACCAAATTCGATTCGCTGCCAGGGTGGAAGAAAAGCATGGATACGTTCACCGAAGTCGAGCATTCCCTTATCGCCAGGGTGAAACTTGGTGACAACTGACGACAGCGAGGGGGGTGGATGGTAGCCCACGGCGTGTTGGAATAACATCGCCGTGCCTTCATCAAGTCCGAATGCGCCGATGACCACATCAGCCTCAAGCGGAACGCTATCGGTATAAATGACGACGCGATCAGGGTGAAACTCGAGGCCCGTGACTCGTGCATTCACCACCTCGATATCGCGCTGACGGGCTTCGTCCAGCAGATAGGCGTCGAACTGCACACGCCGTAAGGCGATAGATGGTTCTGCTGCACCGTCCAATACAATCTGCCGGCGCGCCGTATGCAACACATAGCCGGTAATTGCATTGCGGCTCAGATGATGCGGGAAAGGAACCTTCAGGTCTCGCTCAATCAGTTCAACAATGGGCGGGGATAGCACGCCAACGCACTGGTTGTAATGCTGCTGTCCTTCAAATAGTTTTTCCTCGACGATGACGACGTGTATGTCGCGACCTAACGCACGCGCACCCATTTTCAGTGAGATTGCCGTCGCTGCTCCTGCAGGCCCACCACCGATAACGACGGCGCATGAGTCTCCCTGTAGCGGTCCCAGTCCGGAACCCTTTTGTACCACTTATGACTCCTTAACAAATGCCCCTGACCGCATAAGCATGCCTCGCAGGAATGCCAATACGGCCGCTGGATGGCTCAAGGCAATGAGAATACGGCGATACGATTCATCCCCTGTAAAAATACCCCACATGGCATTTGTATGCACCTGACGCATAACCGGAAAAGCCAGCTCGTTCTGGAGAGTCCGTTGCCAGGCACTCAAGAGGAACGGCGTCGAACGCGGAATATTCCAGAGGCGGAATAAAAACTGTCCGAACCAATTATCCACAGCAATCCGCTGGCAGGTAGGCCGGTAACCCGCTTCAAAAGCTGCGCGCGAGACTCCGCGCTCAATGGCGGTGCGCATGGCCACTTCAGCCGTATGGAAAGCCGCACCAATGCCATCCTTATACAGGCGCGTCACGGCAGCATCGCCAACTGTGACAAAGCGATCTGCATAGAAACCAGATGCGGGGGATACAACAACGCGCGACGTGCAACCACATAAACGCGTTGTGACATTTGGCAACGAATGCAATAAGCCCTGTTCTTCCAGGAATAAACTGACTGCATCATGCGGGAGTCCGTGCCCCAGAAGCGAGATGCTGGCAAACCGGCCTTTCGGGATTAATGCCCCAAAGATTAACCCCCTTGGATGGCCGAAGTAGATGTGAACACCGGCCGTTAGTCCGGACGGCATGGGTACTTCGTCCTGAGCCATGGTCTCGGTTTGTGGACGCTTGTATCCCCACGCAGGATCGATGGGCGTCGGGCTATTGACACCCGTCGCCAGCACCACCAGATCAGCCTCAATTTGCTCCTTAGGAGTAACGATAATGGGGCGTACACTAGCACGAATGGTTCGTACACGCGATCGTCGAACGATTGCTCCTCGCTCTCGCGCCTGGTCCAACAACCAACCATCGAACGAATGCGGACAAGGTGAACCACCCAGTCGCGGACCTCCACCACGATAAACACTATAAATTCGCCGCGCGGGATCAGGCGGGTAGATCGGCAGTTCGGTTCTACCCAGGTGCAGGATATACGCATCGAGTTCCGCCTGGACCACGTCAGGCGGTACGGTCAAGTCCAGTGCCTCCAATCTCCGGACCGCTGCAGATGAGAGAATGCCAGCGCATTTGTTGCAACCAGCTGGCCCAGGACGGCTGAAGTCGCGAGCTTCGAGAACTATCACTTCCAGTTGCAGAGCGGCTTCGCTGGCAAGGCGCAGCAGTTGCAGGGCCGCGCAACTACCCGCCGGTCCACCTCCGACTATAACGACCCGGTTGCCATTTTCGAGACGCATGGCAGATTTACCCCTGCACATGCCTCTCGGCGCGTAAAGCAGCGTCGAGTAGGTTGAACCATTATCATGATGGATGAGACCATCCACCACAGATCCTTACTGGATCGACATGGAACGCATGATACCACCCCGCTCGGGGACTTGCCGCACAACTGGTGTTCCATTGATCGCCGTTCAGGGCAAGGGATGCCACATCATTGATAGGATCAGGGCAAGGCCGGCTAGTAGCGCACCGGCAGCTACAAACATGAAACTGATCTCGGTGGTCTCATGTTTGGTAATCAGGTACATGGGCAGGCTGTGGAACACATTTTGCAACTGGTTCGCGCTCTGCGCCGAATAGTATTGCCCACCAGTCATGTCTGCAATCTGCTTTAGTGTGGCTTCGTCGATGCCACGGTCAAATCCACCAAATCCAAATCCCCGGCCACCTCCACCACGGCTGCCATTCCCATAAGCGCGACCACCGCCACCTAAAAACGAGCCATTCCCCAGATATTGCTGGTCACAATGGGCGAACTCCGTGCCATTTGCCGTACCAAACCCGATCGTGTACACCCGTACACCCCGGTCAGCAGCCTGTTGTGCTGCTTCCAACGGCGCCGGCCCTGTGTTACTTACACCATCGGTGAGCAAAACAATGATATCTGGTGCGTAGGCGCCTTTCGGGACCGGCGTAGGCTCAGCACCAGATGACAGATCGTTCACACTGGGTGCAACGTTTTTGTCGACCTCTGAGATGGCATCCAGCGCCTTCAGGATGGCACTGCCGATTGCTGTCCTGCTGCCAATTGTCAAACTGTCGACGGCAGCCTCCAGGGTAGCTTCATTCCGCGTAGGCGGTTGCACCAGAGCCGCAAACGTAGAAAACGCCACGATGGCTATCTGAGTGCTGGACTTTTGACCTTTGATGAACGATAGTGCAGCTTCTTCAGCAGCTCCTAACCGTGTGGGCTGTATATCGGACGAGCACATACTGCGTGATACGTCGATAACAAGAACCACGGTTGTCTGATCCGTGGGCACACTCACGATGGATACGGGTCGCGTCAGCGCCACAATCAGGCTGGCTATGGCTGCGAGGAACAGGGCAAGTGGCAAAAAACGCTTCAGGCGCGACTGGTGAGGGAGCGCTTCACGTACCAGGGACAGACTGGAGTACCGTACTGCGAAGCGTCGCCTCCGCCGCCACACCCAAACGTAGGCTGCGATGAGAAGGGGGATCAGCCCCATCAACACCAGGAATCCAGGCCAGAGTAGATCCATCAGCTATCTCCCGCTCATGTAACCTAAGCACTCCTCATGGCACTTATGGTAGACGGTTGAACCACACGAGTGACAGCGCACCAGCAATCAGGAGGACGAGTAGACTGGCGCCTGCGAAGAGTGAGGTGACCTCAGTCTCTTCTGGTTTTGTAACTAACTGGGTATTCAGGTTGTCATAGATCGTGCGCAGCTGCTGTGCATTTTCAGCGCTGTAATATTTCCCGCCAGTGATCTGAGCGATTTGCTGCAATGTGGCTGCATCAAGTTGGGTGTGCACGGTGAATCCGTTAATGTGCAATGTAGTTCCGGCTGGACTACCGATGCCGACGGTATAGATGCGCACACCCCGGTCCGCGGCTGCCTGCGCGGCTGCGAGTGGATCCGGCGATTCGTTGTTTTCGCCGTCTGTGAGAAGTACGATCACAGCGGGTGTATAGGTGCCTTTGGGTACTGGCGTCGGGCTAGGCGTCGGCGCGGGTGTAATTTTGCTGTACAGGTGTTGATCCTGGCCATTGCCAACGGCGATTGCGCTTAACGCGGCAACGATCCCGTTTGCGATGGATGTACCCCGCTGCGGCGTCAGTCGGTTGATAGCCGCCAGAACAGCTTCCTGATCATACGAGGTGGTCTGCACTGAAAAACCGTTGTCGCTAAATGCCACCACCCCGATTTGCACCGTACTCGGTTGGCGCTCAACAAAGTCACGCGCTGCGACTTTCGCGGCATCAAGACGTGTGGGTTTCAGGTCGTCCGCAGCCATACTCCCGGAGACATCGAATGCAAGAATAATGGTCCCCTGTACCTTCGGCAGACTCAGTACTGTCTGCGGTCTGGCCATTGCGATCAGTAAGATCGTCAGGCTGGCAAGGAAAAGAGCGGGAGGTATGTGTTGGCGTAAGCCAAAACGTTGCCCAACTGCTCGTTGCAGGAAAGGTAGCCTGCTAAACCGCTGTATACGTTGCTGGCGCTGACGTTGCAGTACGATATAAAGCACCACAAGCAGTGGCACCAGAGGAAGCAGTAAAAGCAGCTCAGGCCATATGAAAGACATGTGCTACCTGGAAGCTATCTGCGTCGCAGCTCCCTAAGCGTGGCGAACCGCACGATTGCTCGTACCATGTCCTCATTAGTTGAGAGCGACAACATATCGACGCCAGCGTGTCGGACGGCTGTCTGCAGCGCAGCATCACGCTGCCGTGCCGCATCAAGAAAGCGACGTCGAAAGCTTTCATCGTGTGTGTCGACGTACAATTGTTCGCCTGTCTCCGAATCCTCCATAATAAGTGGCCCGACATCCGGCAGTTCCACCTCACCCGGATCCCAGAGGCGTATGGCAAGTACTTCATGCCGTTGATTGAGCAGGCATAGCGCTTGCTCCCAACCCGGCTCGCTGATGAAGTCAGAAATAACGAAAATGAGCGAGCGCCGCTTTATCGCTTTCAGCCCGTGTTCAAGTAGTGGAGTGAGGTTGGTGTAGGGAGCTTTGAGTAAATGCGGTTGCCTGAGCAACTCATTCACCACTCGAAGAACCTGAACTCGCCCACCGCGCGCCGGGATAATGCGCTCTACACGACTGGTGTAGAGAACTGCCCCAACACGGTTGCCGTGACGGGTGAGTAGCCGCGCGACCGTTGCGACGAAGTTAATCAAAACCGTCCGCTTTGGACTGTGCAGTGTGCCAAAGTCCACGGAGGGGCTCAAGTCGAGCAGGAACCATGCCGTGATTTCGCGATCCTCAGAGTATTGTCGAACATAGGGCGTGTCCATGCGCGCGGTGACGTTCCAATCGATGTAGCGGATGTCATCTTCCGGTTGGTACTCACGCAGGTCGGCGAAGTCAACCCCGTAACCATAGAACAGTGTACGGTAGTCGCCTTGCAGCAGGCCATCCAGGCGACGGATGACCTCCCAGTCCAGGCGTAGAAGAATGCGCTCGGGCGTGGAACTATCAAGCGCTGACACGGTTATGTCCGTTGGAGTGCTCATGTAAGGGCACCAGAGGTACGGAGATGCGCTCGAAGATTTTCGCGAGCAGGTCATCGCCGGTCACGTTATCAGAAAGCGCCTCATATGACAGGACCAGTCGATGTCGCATAACATCGAACGCCATGTCTCGCACGTCTTGAGGCAGCACGTAATTGCGCCCTCGTACATATGCCAGCGCCCGAGCAGTAAGAATCAGATTGATGGAAGCACGCGGGCTCGCTCCAAACGTAATATAGTGCTCCACCTCCTTCAAGCCATAACTTCTGGGCATCCGAGTGGCGGTCACCAGCTTGACAGCATATTCAATGAGTGTGGGATCCACATATACCGCATCAACCTCTCGCTGCAAATCTAGTAGTTGGTCGGTTGTGAGCACCTTTTGAACAGCCTGCAGGGTGGCCGTCATGCGCTCCACGATGACAAATTCCTCAGTTGTGCTGGGATAGCCAACCAGTACCTTG
>JAJYKL010000092.1 GCA_021788625.1 Chloroflexota bacterium | reverse complement strand
TCCTGAGCATGCTGAAGGATGGTTCGACAAGCTCACCATGAACGCTCAACATGATCGTCCTGAGCATGCTGAAGGATGGTTCGACAAGCTCACCATGACTGCTCAACATGAGCGCGCACGATGACGGCCGGGAACCTTGTTGTTAACTGCAAGCCGCTCCAGAGAATGCCATACAGCGCGGCGACGAGTAAATCCTGATAATCGCAATATGGGTGTATTGGAGAGGCTGAACCTGGGCATCGCTGGTGTAGGCGGCCGTGGCCGTAGTTTTCTGACTATCTGCCAGTCGTTCGGAATGCGTGTCCACGCACTTTGTGACACGGATCCAGGTCGATTGAGTGCGGCAGCGGAGCTGTATGGCCGGCCCGAGTGTTTCGCCAGCTTCGCAGACATGCTCGAACGCTCGCACATCGATGCGATCTATATTGGCACGCCGATGCCTCTGCATGCCGAGCAGTCGATCGAAGCTTTGGAACATGGGGTGCACGTGCTGTGCGAGGTCACGCCCGCTGTGACACTCGATGAGTGCAGACGGCTGGTGCATGCCTGCGCGCACAGCCAGGCACTTTACATGTGCGCGGAGAACTGCAATCTGATGCAACCCAATGTACTGATTGCGGAGCTGGTTCGACGGGGAGCTTTTGGGACGACCTACTACGCAGAAGGCGAATACCTTCACGAACTCCGTGACCTGAATGAACGCACGCCATGGCGCAGGCAGTGGCAAACAGGCGTCAACGGCATCACCTACGGCACACACAACCTGGGCCCGATCCTGCGTTGGATGCCAGGCGACCGCGTGGTGGAGATATGCTGCGCCGGTAGCGGACACCATTACGTGGACGCGCATGGCAAGGCGTATGAAAACGAAGACTCCTGCGTCATGCTGTGCAGACTTCGCTCAGGCGGACTGGTGAAGGTTCGCGTGGACATGCTCTCGAATCGTCCGTATGGGTTGTACTATCGACTGCAAGGTACGGAAGGTGCTTATGAATCGGCTCGCGTACCAGGCGAGGCAGGCCAGGTGTGGCTGCGGGGTCGCGCCGTAAACGAACACAGCTGGACCAGCCTGGCGGACCTGGCGAATGAATATATGCCTGACTGGTGGAACCAGCACGCCGATGCCGCCGCGCTGACCGGGCACGATGGCAGCGATTACTTCGTTATCTATAACTTCGTACAGGCACTGGCAGGTCAGGCGGTGGTCCCACTGGGCATTCACGAGACGATGGACATGGCACTGCCGGGTCTGGTGAGCCAGCAATCCATCGCTCAAAACGGTGTATGGTTAAAGGTACCCGACTCTCGAGACTGGTAATGGAATGCCCATGACCAGGATGAAACCATTAGTCATTTTACTGGTAGTGATCAGTATCTGTGCGGCCTGTGGTGCGGTGGACCAACCGGCACCTGGCACAACCACAGCCGCAGGAGCTATAAATATGTCTCTGGTTCTTTCGAGTCCTGAATTTCAAGACGGGCAACCCATCCCGACCCGGTACACATGCGACGGTGAGAACATCTCCGTACCGCTGCAGTGGTCCGATGCGCCGGCTAATAGTAGAACCTTTGCATTGATCGTTGATGATCCCGATGCACCCAGCGGGACATACACTCACTGGGTGCTCTACAATATGCCGGCTACCGTACACTCACTGGCGGAGCATGTTTCGACCCAGGCCACCCTGGCTGATGGCAGCATGAATGGGATGAACAGCGCCAGGAAGTCAGGTTATACAGGTCCGTGTCCGCCCGGCGGAACGCATCACTACCACTTTAAGCTGTACGCCCTCGACGCGACATTGACGTTAAAACCTGGCGCCACGAAAGACCAGTTGTCCAGTGCGATGCAAGGGCATATCGTGGCGCAGACAGAGCTGATCGGGACCTATCGGCGCAACCGGTAGGGATAAGTGACGGTCACCATATCGAGGAGGTAAAAGAAAACAGCATTATGCAGACGCGTAAGCTCGGCTGGACGGATCTGGAGCTATCAACAGTAGGACTCGGAGCATGGGCCATCGGCGGCAGCAGCGGTCGATTTGGTTGGGGTCCGCAAGAGGATGACGACTCCATCGCCACCATACATCGTGCGACGGAACTGGGCGTGAGCTGGCTGGACACGGCAGCCGTTTACGGCCTGGGACACTCGGAAGAGGTTGTAGGCAGGGCATTAAAGGGTCTGCACCAAAAGCCCATCATTGCGACCAAGTGCAGCCGGCGCTGGGGTGAAGACGGCGTGCCGTATGGCAACCTGAAGCCCGAAAGCCTGCGCGAGGAGTGTGAGACCAGCCTGCGCCACCTGGGCGTGGAGTGCATTGATCTTTACCAGATGCACTGGCCGCAGCCTGATGCGCAGATTGAGCAGGGCTGGAGCACGATGGCGGACCTGGTGAAGGAGGGCAAGGTGCGTTACATCGGGGTCTGCAACTTCAACGTAACGCAACTGAAGCGCATTCAGCCCATCCACCCGGTTGCCTCGCTACAGCCGCCCTATAGCATGCTGGTGCGCGGTGTAGAGAGTGAGCTATTGCCCTACTGCGCAGCCAACCACATCGGCGTGGTGGCCTACAGTCCCATGCAGAAGGGCTTATTGACTGGCGCGGTAACACGCGAGCGCGTGGCCGCCATGCCACCCAGCGACCATCGCAGTCGTGACTCCATGTTTCACGAGCCGCAACTCTCCGCAAACCTGGAGCTGGTGGATGGCCTGAGACCCATCGCCGAACGAAATGGCAGGACGCTGGCGCAACTGGCAATTGCCTGGGTCCTGCGCCGGCCGGAAGTGACCGCCGCCATCGTCGGCTCGCGCCGCCCGGCGCAAATTGAAGAGACGGTCGCCGCTGGCGACTGGAATCTCACGCCAGACGACATACAAGCCATTGACGCCCTGTTAGTTCAACGCAGCAAGGTCTAGACGACTCGTCATTGTGTTGGGGCCAGGAGCAACCTGATGAATTCCAGGCAGCGCCTGTTGACGGCGCTCCAGTGCGGTACACCAGACCGGGTGCCTATTTCGACCTACGAACTGGTGGGCTACGACAGCCATCTGCTGGAGAATAATGACCCTTCATACCGGGGTCTGATGCAACTGATCCGCGAAAAGACCGACTGCCTGGCCATGTGGAATCCGGCTTCCGACGAGCACTTCCTGGGCACAGCCTATGCTGTGCCTGCGGAGGTGCGCCAGTGGCGCGAAGGTAACCGCTCAGTGACCCACAGCGTGCTCCACACGCCACTCGGCGACTTGAGCCAGACAACTGTGCGTGAAGATAACCTGAACACCACATGGCAGACAGAGCATTGGTGCAAAACGAGTGAGGACGTGGACCGTGCCCTCTCGGTGCCCTACACACCACTGACATTCGACACGAGCGACTATGTACGCATCCGCGACGAGGTGGCAGACCACGGTATCCTGATGCCATCTTTAGGTGATGCGTTGCTCATGGCGGCCGAGTTGATGGCATTCGGTGACTTTACGGTCTGGGCTGCCACGGAGACTGAACACTTCGCCAGAACGGTTCGCATATTGCACGAACGCAATATGGAGAACTTGCGGCGGATGCTGGACGTAAACGTGGCAGAGCTTTACCGCATCTGCGGCCCGGAGTACGCCACACCCCCCTTTTTGCCACCTGAGATGTTCGACCGCTTCGTCACTCCCTACGTGACAGAGATGGTGGATCTGATTCACCAATATGGTGGACAGGCGCGCGTACACTGTCATGGCCGGATCCGGCGTGTGCTGGAAATGATCGCTTCCACAGGCGCTGACGCCATCGACCCATGCGAGCCGCCGCCCGACGGGGATATCACACTGGCTGAGGTGAAGCAGCGCCTGAACGGGCACCTGTGCGTCTTTGGTAACCTGGAGCTGAAACTGCTGGAGCATGGAACCGAACAGGAAGTGATCACCTTCGTCAGGAATTGCATGGACGTCGCGAAGGATGGAGGCGGTTATGTCATCATGCCGACAGCAGCGCCGATCAACTCACCCCTTTCACCCAAGACAGAACGCAACTACCGGTTGTTCATCGAGACAGCACTGGAGTATGGAGCGTACGACTGAGCAAAGACAGTTGGCACATCATGGCAGGTAATCCAAGGCCCGACGCGACAGTACACGTCCGCACGCCCTATAAGGCATCGGCACTGGTTGTGGCGCCATCATACGTGCGCGGAGAGTTCGACTCTCATGCGGTGGATTGCCCATTTGTTTTTTCCCGTGCCGGGCGATACGCCATGACATACGTGGGGTGGGATTCGATTGGCTATCGTACTGGTCTGGCTACGTCCGATGACCTGTTGCACTGGCACAAGGAAGGGCTGTTGATAGATCGCGGCCCGCGGGGGAGCACCACGGAGTTCAACGTGGCACTTACCTGGATCGTGCGCGATAACGACCTTTTCGGTTCCGGCGAGCTGAAACGCGTGGGCGGGCATTATCTGGGCACTTACCATGCTTATCCCCATGCGGGGTATGAAGCAGGACCGGCTGCCATTGGATTATGCTGGAGCGACGACTTGCGACACTGGAGACTGGAGGAGCCGTGCCTACACTGCGATGATGTCGACGCCGGTGCCTGGGAGCACGGCGGGCTGTATAAGTCGTGTCTGGTGGAGGAGGGTGGGCGGTTTACGATGTTCTACAACGCCAAGAACGTGGCGCGCGGGACGTGGCTGGAGCAGACTGGGGCAGTCGTCTCCGACGATCTGAAGCACTGGCGGCGTGTGTCGAGCGAACCGCTATTACCCGTTGGCCAGCCTGGTGCGTTCGACGACCTATTCGCCAGCGATCCGTGTGTAGTGCGCTGCGGCGAGACATGGGCCATGTTCTACTATGGTAATAGCACCGACGGTCACGCACGTGACAGCGTGGCCTTTTCGAGTGATCTGCTGCATTGGGAAAAGTCGGGCGAAGTGTTGGTCGATGTGGGAGCTGCAGGTGCGATTGACTCGCGTTACGCCCACAAACCATCCTTATACCATCACAACGGCAGGCTTTACCACTACTACTGCGCTGTAGCACCGGCTCTGGATGGCACAACAGGTGAGATCGAATATGGCGAAGTGCGTGGCATCAGCGTGGCAACTTCCTAGCCAGCTCCAGAAGACAGACCGATGACCCTGACCGGACGCCCGGGACTGGTGGCTACCTGTAAATGGGTAGCAACCAGAGCTCGCGCCACAGTTGAAAATCCTCCTGTAAGTCCGAAGACAGCGAATTCACTGTGTACGACTGCGCCCGGTGGAACAAAGCGCTGGCCGTCAACGTGTAGGTCTGGCTGCCTGCCAGTGTCACGCTGTAATATCCTGATGCGTCTGTAAGTGTGTTGGTCACGGGCGGGTCCAACGGGCTACCCGAGATGTCCACCGTGCCTGAAAGAGGCGCGCCAGAGACGATGTCACGGAGCACACCAGACACCGAATAAAAGGGAATCCTGGTCAGCGCTATGTTCGCGACGGCAGATGGCGCAACCGACGTCAGGGCGATACCGCTCACGGAACCAGGTGCATAACCGGATGACTGGGCAGTTACAGTGTACGCGCCGAAGGTACTCAGAGTGAAGGTGAACACCCCACTCGGATCGGTCCATGTCGTAGTGGGGGGATCCGTCGCATTGATGGCTGTGACGAGGGCTCCGGCGAGTGGTGCGCCTGTGGCCGCATCCGTCACGGCGCCCGACAGACTATTGAGGGAACACGATGGGAACCTGAACGAGCCGATGCGCGTATGCCAGGCGTTATTGCTCATGGCCACGTAGTACTGGTTGGTGTACCAGAAGGTGCAGTCATCCACTGGATCTACGGCGATGGCGCTGTAATCGCCCCAGCGGTCATATGAGCTTTCCTGTGAGCCGAGCCCATTCACAATCGTTCCCTCGCCTCTGGCCATCTGGCCCAGGCGATCTGTTGCCAGGCGCCCTGTGTAGCGGACGGAAGGATATACCGAAGTACTGGAGGCACTATAACCCATCGCGATATTTCCCGCGTGATCCATGGCGATGCTGGCCATCCAGCGTGAGGTGGAATCCGGATTATAAGTACCTTGCTGGTAAAGGTTAGGCGTTCCGCCCGGATCGCGCACCTCGTACCAGCGCACACCAGCGATTGGGTTGCCAGAGTTATCCGTGCCAGCATCCACGGTGTGATTCATCACCAGCGACTCGTGGTCGCCAAAATTACGATAAGCCAGCCGGTGCATGAGGCGGTCGCCTACGGCATCCAGGTATTCGCTGCTGGGCACAATCGGCTGTGGGATGCAGTTGAAGGCGCCGAGGTTCACGCAGGGCAGGTAATTGAAAGGCGCAACATTTAGGACAGTATTTGGTTGACCCGAGTTCCCGAGCGTCGCATTTTGCGGGTTGGTCCAATCTACGCGTAATTGCCATAGCCGTAGCGCATCGACTGGTCCTATGGAAGTTGAATTGTCGACTTCGGCAAAGTAGCCGGGTGAACCTGCCGGCGGTGGCGTGCTGCCATCCACATCCGCCGGAAGGATGCTGCCAAAGTTTGTATTGACGCTGTTCAGATCGAAATAGACCGTCGTGGCACTGGGTACCCCAGCGAGCATCTGGGCGCGGTCCAGCGCCCAGACCCCTGCGCCTTCCCAGATCCCACTCTGTGTGGCATCGCTGAACTGGTTCACTGTCATGAGGTAGGCACCTGGCCACACACCGAACTTGGGATAGTCGTTAAACTCACCACTGGACATCAGAAAGGCATAGCGGTAGTAGGAGCCGGTCGGGTCAGGTGATGTGGAGATGGCGACACATTGATAGAACGGACCATAATCAGAAGCCATGGCAAGCTGACTGACGAACCAGCGGTCGGCAAGAGAATCGTATAACACGATGGGATCGCCATTGTTGGTCGTCTCGCACGACCCGCCGAAACCCGACCACAAGGTGCTGATACTCTCAGGCCCCAGGACAAAAGCACCACTGGACTTATCAAAAACAGCGATCTGCATGTTTACCATCTGAACGTAATAGTTGGGTCCTACATCGCCATTTGGATCGCCTGGAACATAACCATCGATATTCCCTATGCCATCGAAGGTGATAACAGGCGAAGGCATTACCGAAAGTCCAGTCGAGCTGGAAGCCAGTGGGTCACGCCAGGTAACGGAGACCTGCCTCGAAGATGGGGCCGGTCGAACAAGGTGCGCAGGCGCTGTCGAGATCGCTGCGCGCGGGGGGCGCAAGTCGCGCAATGCCGGAGAGCGATCGCTACGAATCGAATAACCTATTACAGCACGGAACGGACGTTGTGCAGCCACACCAGGCGCCGGAGAGCTGCCTGAAACCAGCATGAGTACGAGGTTGAGGCAGAGCGCAACGATGGCAGGACCTTTCATGGAGCGTGAATAATGCTAGAGTCGGCGTACTTCACCTGCGGCATGAACATTCAGATCACCTGGCAAGGTGCCGGTCTCTATGAACAGGACACGCTCCGCGATGTTGGTGGCACGGTCGGCCAGGCGCTCCAGGCAGTGTCCTGCGTATAGCAGCCAGGTACCCCCCTCGATGTGCATGGCTTCGGCTGTCATATCGGTAACGACCAGGGAGAGGAGTTCATCATACATGCGGTCCAGGCGGTTATCGTCTTCGATCACCTGTCGTGCTTCGGCTGAGTTGACCGTTACAAAGGCATTCACGCTGCGATTCAGCATATCGCGCGCCAGCGCATCCATCTGGTTGATGTTGTAGGTATTGATCACTACGTTCGCACGACTGATCCGGCGTGCTGCCTTGGCAACTCCCTTGGCATAGTCGCCACAGCGTTCCAGCTCGACGGCTACCAGCGCCGTGGCGGCCAGTTCACGCAGGTCGCGTGCCACTGGCTGCTGCGTGGCCATCAATGTGATGCACTCGGTCTCCACATCATAGCGAAGCTGATCGGTACTGCGATCGCCACGCTTCACTTCGCGCGCCTCCTGGAAATCGCGATTAATCAAGGCGGTCACAGCTCGCGCGGTGGCCTGGCTAACCTGAATCTCCATCATCTTGATGTTATCGCGGATACGACTCAAGGCCTGAGTGAAATGCATTCGCATGTGCATCACCTACGCTATGCGGCCATAAACAACAATCAGCCAAACAGATCACGTTTGGCTGATTGTATATGACCAGGGAATATCGGTCCGTGCGTCACATATTACGCGCGTTGTAACCGGGACCTTCGGTGTAGAAGCTCGCGTTGAACGGTGTATCGGCTGTCAGGTCGAGCGTTTCGCCACCGGGCGATGTATAGCGGGTTCCTCCATGAGGGACCACTTCCTGGCCGGCTTTGGTGGTATAGGCAGACGGCAGTTCACCTTCCGGGAAGATGGCCTCATAAGGGCATTCCGGCACGCAGGCACCGCAATCGATACAGGTGGCGGGGTCGATATAAAACCAGGGCCATTTGTCTTCGGGCTTACCGGGAACGATGCACTCGACTGGACACACATCAACACAGGCACTATCACGCAAGCAGAGTCTTGTAATTACGTGGGTCATATAGATTGCTCCTCCGATTGTATTGAGTTATTAAGGACTCCTACCATGTCGCTGGGTATTACGTATGTAAACCGGACGATTTATACACTGGCATGCGGAGGTTGTCCAGTATTGTTCCTGCCGTATGCCAACCGGCCTAATTGTACGACGGAACCTCGCCAGGCCAAAAAAGCGCACGATGGTGACATCGTGCGCTGCCTGGGCGTTGCAATGAATGCAGATTACTTACGTGATGTGGCTGTAAAACGTTTTGCCACGTCGTCCCAGTTCACCACGTTCCATATGGCGTTCAGGTATTCTGCGCGCCGGTTCTGATACTTTAGATAATAGGCATGCTCCCAGACGTCCACACCAAAAATGGGTGTGAGGCCATCCGCAAGCGGGTTGTCCTGGTTGGGGGTGGACACGATCTGCAGTTTGGAGCTCCGATCTACAACCAGCCATGCCCAGCCCGAACCAAACCGGGCCAACCCAGCCTTGTTCAGTTGTTCGCGGAATGCATCGAACGAGCCAAAGGTGGAATTCAATGCCTGCAGTAAAGTGCCGCCAGGCTGACTGCCGCCAGGCTTGAGCCACTGCCAGAACATACTGTGGTTAATGTGTCCGCCGCCGTTATTGCGCACAGCCGTGCGCACGTCTTCGGGCAGGCTGCTCAAATTCGCAATGATTTCCTCAATTGGCTTTTTCTGCCATTCGGGATACTTCGATAATGCATTGTTCAAGTTCGTCACGTAGGTGCCGTGGTGCATATCATGGTGGATTTGCATCGTGCGCGCGTCGATATACGGTTCGAGAGCGTCCCACGCATACGGAAGAGAGGGTAATTCAAAAGCCATTTCCATTCACTCCTATACAAACAGTAAAATCACGACTGGGGTATTATACGAACCCATACTTAAAACTGTGTGAAATAGCCACGGACTTGAGCGAACGTACATGAATCAATCCGCACCACTCACCGCGCGACGGGTGTCGCCCATCCTGGGCATTGCGGCTGGCGTCGCGGCTATTTCCACTGCTTCCATCTTCGTTCGCTATGCGCAGATCGATGGTGCGCCGTCACTCACCATTGCTGCCCTCAGACTGCTTTTTGCATCTGCGGTGTTGCTTCCGCTCGCGTGGGTGCGAAGCCGTGCAGAGCTGGTAACGCTCTCGACGCGCGATCTTTTGACCGGTCTGGTAAGCGGGGTGTTCCTGGGCGCACACTTCGCGACCTGGATCATGTCGCTGCAATATACCGACGTTACCAGCTCAGTGGTTTTGGTTACACTCTCACCGCTATTCGTGGCCGTCGGTTCGGTGCTGTTCCTGCACGAGCGCCTGTCGCGCCTGGCGATCAGTGGTGTCGCGATTGCCGTTTTAGGTGGCGTGCTGATGAGCCTGGGCGGGCCAGGCGGAGCGAGCCAGCAGGCTCCCAATCCATTACTGGGCAATGCCCTTGCGTTGCTGGGTGCCGTGTGCATTGCGCCGTATTTCCTCATCGGCCGCCGGCTGCGCACGCGACTTTCCACACTGGCCTATATTAGTGTGGTGTACAGCGCAGCCGCCGTCGCACTCATGGTCGCGGTGGTCGTCTCGGGCACACCTTTGGTTGGGTTCGATCCGCAGGCTTATCTCTGGATGGCTTTGCTGGCACTGCTCCCCCAACTGGTGGGCCACACCTCATTTAACTGGTCGTTGGGCTTCCTGCCAGCGACCTTCGCCACCATCCCCGCGTTAGGCGAACCCATCGGTTCTTCCATCCTGGCTGTTCTACTACTCGGTGAGGTACTGACCCCATGGAAGGTGGTCAGTGGTGCTCTGGCACTGAGTGGAATCGCGTTCATGACAGTGAGCCGCACTCACGAACGATAACCGATGTCAGTCCGAACCAAATCCTCACCGCGTGTGCCAAGCGCTGTTTTCCTGCTTTATGGGGCAACCGCGATAACGTTTCTGGCATTCGGTTTGCGCATGATTGGCCTGGTACAGGTGCCTGCACGATGGGATGAAGGCTGGTCGGTGGCGCACGCGTCGCTGAGTCTGGGCGAGATATTCACGATCACCTCCGCGGACGTGCATCCGCCTTTGTTTTACGTCCTATTGGGGGCGTGGCAGAGTCTGACCGGAGTGAATTTGTTTGCGGATCGGGCGCTGATGGTCATGATGAGTTTGCCGGCTGTACCACTCATCTTCGTCACAGCCAGGCGCTGGAGTGGTTCAACTCGACTGGCCCTGGCGGCTACGGTGCTGATGGCATGGCTGCCCCTCGTGGTCTATTACAGTGCGGTGATCCGCATGTACGCCCTGGCCCCTAGCTTTGTTCTGCTGGCAACCTGGGCTGCATTGCGGACCAGCAGCGCTCGCGCGCGCACACAAAGAAAAAGCCTGTACACCATGCTGGCATTAGTTATTGGATTGACAGGGGCGATGCTCACTTTGTATCACGCAGCCTGGGCACTGATAGCCCTGGTGGCTTATGTACTGATCATCGCCGTTATACGGAATCGCCGCTCGCTGGGTTCCGTGCTACGGCCCGTCGTAATAGGCTTAGGCATCTCACTGATCCTGTACGCGCCCTGGGCAATCTACGCGTTTCCACAACTGATCCAGCGTGCACTGGCTGGAACGACCAATGTGGGACAGGGGTATCCACTGCTCTACTTCATGAGCCTGGGCGTGCAAGGTCTGCTACTGGCACGCTCAGCGGGACCGGCAGGGCTATGGATCACGGGTGCACTCATCATGCTCGGGCTGATCAGCTGGGCCATCGGAGTGCGTTCGCGTAAAACGCATCTGGTGAGTGGGGTACAACCCGGCATGGCACAACCGGCTTTACAGCAACTTGCGCTGCCGGTATTAACGATTGTATTGACGCTCGTTGGCGTGGCTGCTGCAGCAAGAAACTGGGCGTTCGACGACCGTATGATGGTCTGCGCTGCTCCCGCACTGGCATTGTGGCTGGCATGGTCATTTGATGCAATCGCGCACCAGTCGCGTAAGCTGGCTGGCGTGGGAGTGGTAGCACTGATTGGGGTGTACTTCAGCGCCAGCACCAGCTTCGTGTATCAGAAGACGCTGGAGGTGTTCGATCCATATAACCCACACACCTATGAGCAGCACATTTCGCCCAGCGCTCAGCCCGGCGACATTGTATTCTTTAACGTGCTCAGCCCGGCTGGTTTCTATGCGCTGGATCGTACCAACACCGATCCGCCCTGGTCGTATGCGCTCACCTGGGATCCTGTCATCGAACCGGAACAGCGTTGGCAGGCGCGCCTCGAACAGGCAGAACGCTCTCACCGTCGTATCTGGTTGGTGTTGTATCGCGGCCTGGCCGGGCATAATGGCGACCTGCGTGGATGGATGGACTCACACTTATATCCAGCGCAGGCGGAATGGGGTGAAGAGGGAGTTTATTACGGCCTGTATGGGGTTCGCAACCAGGCGATGCAAACCGTAAGCGGTTTGCCGGTGCATTGGCGCGCGGCGTACGGGTTTGATATGGAGCTAACCCAGGCGGAGTTGCCAGTAACCGTGCGGGCAGGCGACATCGTTCCCATCGCCTTGACATGGCGAGCCGACGCTCCTCTGAGGATGAACGACAAGATATTCGTTCACGCGTTCGATGCACGGGGTCAGCTGGTCGCTCAGCATGACGCGCAACCCCTGAATGATCTGCGACCCATGTCTACACTGCCCGTGGGCAGGAACGTGCTTGACCATCACGGGCTGGTGTTGCCTCCCGGCTTTACGGGTCAGTTGCAAATTGAGATGGGCATCTACGATCCCACGACGGGCCAGCGGCTGCAGACTGACCAGGGTAGATCGACGTTCACGCTGGCGCGGCTGGATGTAGAACGGTAACAACAACGTGTGACTGGTTATCTGTCTCGACCGTGTAAACTTGCTAGACCAGGTAATAAGTCATCTTCTGTAAATGCAAGACCGGGTCAATGTATTCCACATGCACAGGGTCTGGTACAGATAGATTTATGGGTGCGTAATTCAGGATGCTCAGGATGCCGCTCGCGACGAGCAGGTCAGCAACCTCTTGAGCGAATTGCGCTGGCACGGCAATCATCGCGTGTCGCACCCGGTTTGCCCGGGTAAAAGCTGGTATCTCGCTGTTGCTGCGAACTGTGAACGACCCCACCAGCGAGCTGATTTTGACCGGATCGTTATCGAATACGGCTACCACTCGAAAGCCACGCCGGGCAAAACCTGTGTAGCTGGCCACGGCATTGCCGATATTTCCGGCACCAACCACGATAAGCGGCCACTCGCGATCCAGATGTAGAATCTGCCGTAATTGGTCATGCAGGCCAATGACCGAATAGCCAGTGCCCTGCTTGCCGAACTCGCCAAAGTGCGATAGATCCTTGCGAATCTGAGTTGAGCTAATCCCCAACCAAACGGCCAGTTCGTGTGACGACGTATACTGCTTGCCCGCAGCCAGCATTGAGGATAAGGCCCTTAAATAGATCGGCAGGCGCCCAACGACAATATCAGGTACGTCGTGTTGCTTGTTCGCCATCCTTGTTCTCGCAATTCACGCCCCAACCAAGCCTGATCCGAACGCTCAGTTCATGATGGAGCATTATGGTAGCACAAGCAGGCTTATGGCGCAATATAGCGAGTTGCCTCAGGGTGTGCGTCAAAGTTCTGCGTGACGTCGCCTGGATCGTAGAATGAGCGGGTGAAACACGATTTCACAGCGAACTGGCATGCGGAGACACAGTGGGAGCGGTGAAGCGTGCCACATGATCGTCATCGCGACGCGCCTGAAGGGGGCCGGCATGCGCTGGGCTCCCGCACATGTCAACCCGTTGGTGGCGCTGCGCAACTTATCTGCCATGACCGCTGGGAGAAAGGCTGGCCTCAGATGGTGACCCATCTGCACTAGCACTAGCGTCCACCACACCCAGCCTCGTTGAAGCCCGCCGATCCAGCACCGCCGCAGGGGACCTGCGTGTGGTTAGCTGCATGCGTCTATGCGCCACCTCGCTCCACCACGAATGCGGCATGATTGCGCCAGGCCCGGTAGCCGAAGAGAGGCGGGTTGCCCACTGGCAATCTAGTCTCTTTGAGCCATGCGCTCGCACGTTGTCACGTGGGCATCTGATTTCCAGTAACAGATCAAAACGTCAATTGCATACTCCCTGGCGACGGGATAGTTGTTGTTCAGGAATCGGTCTATCACTGGCATGGCTGCGGCTATCACCGCGTAATCCCATCTGGGTTCATCGGGACGACGTAGCATCATTTTGCCTATGTGTATGATGACCGCAGGGGCTTTTGGGTCATCCAAATCAAGCCTTTGTAGTTCCTGTAAAGCCTTCTCAAAATCAGCCTGCCTAGTCTCCATGCCATTCTTCTAATTATGGTTATTTTTCGTCAGGTCAAGCCAATACTGAATCTGTCCCTGCATCTGGATTCATGATTCCCGTACTGCCCCTATGAGCACGAAAGCCCGCGAGCATTCAACCGTCCGTTTACACTGTCAAATAGAGTTTGCAAACCGGTTCTAGCTTACTCGACCTTGGGCACGTGCTCAAATGGCTGGTTATCTCTCGGATTAATCACCACAACTTCGCCCTGCATTTCCCTTCGCGCTGCATCCAATGTGGCCGGGTCTAGCTGTCTCGGAGTTATTCGGCCAAATCGGTCTCGGATACTATCCAGTGTAACTGCCGATGAAGTTCTGCTCTTGGTAAACAGCAGACCCAGGTGTGTGCCCAGGTCGTTGCCCCCTTGCAGCGCCACAGTTCCGCCGTGTGCCTTTTCAACGGTACCTACTGCAACAGACGGGGTACTTGCCAAGCAGAGTACGCCGGTGGCGCAGGCGGCCACGCCGCTGACGACCACACCGCCCCCCTGCATGAACTCCGCGACACCTTGTGCCGCGGCGGCACCGGCGCCGGCGACTCGACCCAGTTCGAACGCGTCAAAGTTGATAGCCAAGGCTTCGTAGGCCAGAGCCTGATCCTCTGAGATGGGAAACACTAAACTGACTGCTTGACGGTTTGATGCAATCCATTGATGGAGGGCATCCTGCAGAAAATCACTTATCCCATTGTCATGCCCAGTTGGGTCCAGGTACTTGACAGGGTTGTTCAAACTGGGCGCATAACGGTTCAAATTCTACGGATTACCTGGCAGGGAAACGATGGTTTCAGAACTGAAGAACCGGCCGAGCTGAGGATCGTAGAAGCGGGCGCCAAATAAGTACAAGCCGATGCCCGCCTGCTACTCCTGCGCGGTGAAACGCCTGTCGGTGGGTGTGCCCCCGAACTGTAGCGCGTCTGGCCATTGGGGGAGTGGCGCAACTCACTTACTTTCGTGCCACTCCCGTCCGTGGTCGCACTCGCAGAGCCTGGGTGGTCGCCGTGCAGCCAGTCCACCGTCCCGCCCGCGCGCATCGTGGGCCCAGGTCGTCACGTCATTCGTATTGGTCATGCCAGTGCGCCGCCCGACCCCGTTCGCCCCCTGGTCATAGCTGTAGCTGGCCAGCAGTACCCCACCGCTGCCGCCCAGGCACTTCTCGGTCAGG
>JAJYKL010000091.1 GCA_021788625.1 Chloroflexota bacterium | reverse complement strand
GGGACCGCCGCCCAAACACCCATCGCAGCGCCGCCAGGATCAGCCCGCTAACCAGACCAGCAACCAACCCGGCCTTGATATCGAGCACGACACCGACCTTACCCTCGATCGTGGCATGGCTGGCCATGACAAAACCAACCGATGGGGCTTTCACCGTCGCCTTCGATGCCCGTATAAATCCCACACCGCCATTAGTCATGTCGACATGCGCTGTACTGGTGAACATGGCGCCAATTCCACCGTTCTTTACTGTCACGGTCACCGTATCACCACGCAGAGACTGGATCTGCCCTCCATCCACGTTGACTGTCTGGGCGTGCACCACCTTAGCCTTTCCGCTGAGGGTGACCACCTGCGCAGACACTTCAGGCACTCCTTCCAGTTGCTCCCGATCTGGCGGACCGGACGGCTCACCAGAGGATACCTGCGCAGCAGGTTGTTCATTCGCCGGTATATCTTTCGGGATGTCGCTTTCCATGTTGTTTACCTCCTTACTACAGCCGGGCAGATACCCGGTTGATCACGCCCAGTTTTTCGCTTTCTCCACGGCGCGTTGCCAGCCGTGGTAGGCTGCATCGCGCCGGTCTGTATCCCATGCAGGCTGGTACATCCTATTCGCATGCCACTGCCGCTTGAGTTCGTCCAGACTGCCCCATACACCGGCGGCCAGTCCTGCGGCATAAGCAGCACCCAGGGCCGTCGTCTCGTTGATTTCAGGCCGCACAACCGGTATACCCAGAACATCAGCCTGGAGTTGCATCAGGAACTCGTTCACCGTTGCACCTCCATCGACTTTAAGGCTGGAGATCAATCCCTGACGATCAAGGCTGGCGGATGATAACCCTGATGAGGGATCGGCTGCTGAGGCGCGCTGCGAAGACAGATCGAGGCGCATCGCATCGAGAACATCGCGAGTTTGATAACAAATGGCTTCGAGAGTCGCGCGCACCAGGTGTGCCTTCGTTACGTAGCGTGTCAGCCCGGCAATCACACCACGCGCTGATGCATCCCAGTATGGGGCATACAGTCCACTGAACGCTGGCACGAAATAGGCACCGCCTGTGTCGGAAACACTCGCTGCGATCTGTTCTGTTTCGTTGGCGTCGTGGATGAGCCCCAGGTTGTCGCGCAGCCACTGCACCGCCGCCCCGGCGATGGCGATACTGCCTTCCAGAGCGTAGGTGACCGGCTCACTTCCAATCTGGTAGGCCGCCGTGGTCAGCAATCCGTGCTGCGAGGCGACCGCCTGCTCCCCCGTATTCAAAAGCATGAAGCAACCTGTGCCATAAGTGTTCTTCACGTCGCCCGCTGAGTAGCAGGCCTGGCCGAAGAGCGCAGCCTGTTGGTCACCCAGATCACCACAGACTGGCACACCCTCCAGCACACCGCGTCCCACACCAAATGCACGCGCGTCAGACGACGCGACGATCTCGGGCAGGATCTGGCGCGGAACGTCGAAGAGTCGCAACAGCTCGTCGTCCCAGTTCAGCGCGCGGAGGTTCATCAACTGCGTACGCGATGCGTTGGTTACGTCCGTCACGTGAGCGCCAGTCAGGTTCCAGATCAGCCACGTGTCGATGGTGCCACACAACAGCTCGCCGCGCATGGCGCGAGAGCGCGCAGCGGGGATACTATCCAGCAGCCACGCAAGCTTACTGGCCGTGAAATAGGTGGAGATGGGAAGTCCGGTCAGTTCGCGCAGGCGTGGTTCCACGCCTTGCGATGCGAGGTGACTGCAGGCAGCCGCTGTGCGCGTGTCCTGCCAGACCAGTGCATGGTGCACAGGCTTGCCCGTAGCGCGCTCCCACAGCACAACAGTCTCGCGCTGATTCGTGATTCCAGCAGCACGCAGATCGCGTGGCGTCAGACGTGCTTTGGCCAGCGCTGCGCCGATTACAGCGCGGGTGTCAGTCCAGATCTCCTCAGCATCGTGCTCCACGTAACCTGGCTGCGGGTAAATCTGCTGGTGTTCCAGGTAAGCCGATTCCACGATCCGCCCGGACGAGTCGAAAATGATGCAGCGGGTGCCCGTTGTCCCCGAATCAATCGCCGCTATCAGGTTGGGATCTGCCAGGGTTGCCATAAAGAATAGTGTATCGCGCGTGCCACAAGCGTACAATGCAGCGTTATCTTGTTACCGCAGGCAGGTTCACGCCAGACCTGCTTGCGGATGCTCACGGTCATGAGCGCGACGCCACATCAATACACGGGAGGCCAGTTTGGGATTGCAATGGAGGAGAGGACGATGAACTAGCGCCGGATCAGTCCCTGCCCCAACAGCGAACTCCAGCATCCGCTGGCGAAGCCCGCCGCCATAAAGCCCCCATCCATCCAGGCGCACAACTGTTTCTTTTAGCTCCCGCTCAGCTTCGTTGCCCGACCGCCAGCACTTCCAGCAATGTGCTGATGCGGTGCACCACTCGCGTATCCCCGCACGCGTAGACGCCCTGTAAGCGCGGGCGAAAGAAGCCCAGCGTGTCCAGCACCTGCACGCGGTAGCCGTCCACCTCCACCGGCTGCTACTGCCCCTCGGCTTGCACCTGCGCGTACAACCGGGCGAGCAAGGTATTCGCCTTCCAGGCCCCCTGCCCGATCGCTTGCCAGGCGCGTCGTCCCGCGGCGCGGTCCAACTCCGCCGCTGAGCGCGGCGGGACCAGTGCCGCAACAGATGCCTGCGCCACGGCTGTGCGCGCGGTGTGCGAGAACACGCAAGGGTGCTGCCGCACCGTGTCGGTGTCTTGCATTCGCGACGGCAACCGAGTCAAGGTTACAGTCGTCTTAAAGCCCTTGCGCATCATTGGGGGTCCTTTCTCACTCGATGCGACGCACGTCGTCGGCGTGGCGAGTAGTGAACCGATTTTCGGCATCAACGGACCTGAGTAGCAGACAGATGATCCAGGCCTTGCTTACTGGACGTGGTGACAGTGATTGGATGATGAACTATGAAAGGGAGATTGTGGGGATACGCGGCAATCTAAAGGTACGGATATGGATATAGACCGGGAAGCAAGCGCGCAAACGCACGATGGAAACCAAAGGCGACCGATCATCCTGGCGGTCAATGGCCTGACCCTGTTCTTATCCCATGTGGCGCTCTTCATCCTGGGCACATTGTTTGGCGTAGCGCTCCTCCTGCTACTGAACCATGAGACCCCCGGAACGGCCCGTGCGGCGCCCCCATCCCAGGCGGCGAACGTGGTCCTGGTCATTTCCACGGCCACACTCGCTGTGGCTACAATTGATCCCCCGCACGGAGCCCAACCCACCGCAGCGACCTCTGCGCAAGTTGTTCCCGATGTGCCCGTCAGCGAGACGCTCGCGGGTGTGCGGGACTACACCCGCCTGGTTTCAGCCAGTGCGCCGGTGCAGATCTTCGTCTTCGCGGACTCGCAATGCCGCTTCTGCCGTCAACTGGTGCTGGGCCCTGTGCGCCAGGTCATTACCGACTACGTCAACACGGGCAAGGCTGCCATCACCTACCGCCACTACGCCTTCCTGGGCCCAGAGTCCACCCACGCGGCCGAGGTGATGGAATGCGCCGGGAAACAAGGTTCGAAGGCATTCTGGGATTTCCAGGCTCAGATCTATGAGAATCAGTTCCCCGAGAACAGTGGCCAACTCACCGACGCGGTCCTGCTGGCGTGGGTCAAGAGCGCGGGGCTTGATACCACGAAGCTGAGCGCCTGTGTGACCGCCGGTGACGGCAACGCCGCCGTAGATGCAGACATGCAAGCTGCAGCGGCGATGGATGTGACGGGGACACCTGTCGTCTTTGTCAATAGGCATCGGCTGATCGGCGCCGTGCCGTACGACTTCATAAAGACAGCCATCGATGCGGAATTGGCGAACCAGAAGTAAGAATACAGGTGTGACACATGAGAAACACAAGATCATCACGGGTTCTGCTCCACGCCGTTTTCTCGATCTTAACCATCGTCACGTGCAGAGTGCAGGGTATCAGCCCGCAACCGGAGCAAAAGCCACTTGTCGCACCGAGTGCCACGGCCACAATGCAACCGACACCTTCAGCCGTGCCTACCGCAACGCCGACCGTGAATGCAACGGCGACCCCTGAAGCGACGCTGCTTCCATTGATGCCGACAGCCATCCCGGAAGCGCAAGTGATCAATTTCCCCACAGACGAACGTGGACGGATCATCGGCGGCCCGTATGCGCCGGTCATCAACTACTCGCCGTCGATGATTGCGGGAAGACCCTGCCCCAGAGTGAAGCAATGGACGTTCAAGGTCGTACGCCCTGCCGGAATGCAGCCGTATGGGGTGGTCGATAACCCGTGCGTGGTGCAGAACGCGATTGATGACTACGTGCGGACCCGCTTTGCACTTCCGGCATTCAACACGCCGGAAAGCATGAAAGATGTTGCGCCGCTGTATGACACGGACCCCGCGCTGCTGAACGGGCTGTCTGACGCGCTTGGCATGCGCAAAGGGCTGATCCAGGCCTACCGCGACGGCGCGGCCGTTTACAACGTGTGCGACAAACCAACCTACTTCCTGCTGGATGTGGACGCGCAAGCGCCGTTGCTAGCTGAAAATGACTCCAAGACCATTCAGATCACGCTGCTGCGTGTGGCGAAAAATGTAGAGCCATTTAGCTGTAAGCTGGTGTCGTATGGCGATGGGACAGTTCAGAGCACCTATACACTGACTGAGGACGATATGAAGACCAAAGGTGGCTTCGCATCGGTAAATGACCTGCTATGGAACGCAAAAAAAGTTCATTGGGAGCTGTATCACTTCGGGTCCGTGATGCTAAAGGATTATTATGCGACCGCCAAGGCGTTATGGAATGCCGTGCCGTATTCTATCGAGGGGATCAGATGACGACAGTACGGTTAACGAGATAAACCGACTGGTTAGCAATCATGCAGTGGATGGAAAAAAGCAGGTCGCGACCTGCTTGGGATAGCGGCTGTTGACTGTTGCGGACCGGGATACAGCACAAATTGAAGCCACCCTCCAGCCATGGTGGCCAAGTATGCCAAAGGCCGCGCGCGTGCCGTTGTCGGCGTGCGTGTGTTTTGTGACGTTCATTCGTCGTCCGATGTCCCTGTTGTTTGAGCGTGCGAACTTCTTTGCCGCGCGTTTTCGCTAAAAGTGAAAGTGTACATATATATCTTCCTGTCAAACTTGCTTTTCACGCGCGGTGAAATGCTGAGTACATACTGAGCCAACCATCAAGAAGTTCCTCGGCATCGGACCATACAAATAGCTTGAAATCCGCCCCTCTATTCTCGCGTCTGAGACTATCAGCTATCCAGTTGCTCTCGCGTTTCAGACGCTCACGTATTTTTCTTGCAAGATTGGCATTATCTTCGCTAAAATCCCTTGCTAACTCTTCCTCAACCATGCTTCTGGTATAGAAACGAAAACCATAGCTTCCCATGCCGAGCATAGGGTATCGTGCGAAGAACATGTAGTGAATTGCATTTGCGACTCGATGGATCAAATGCAACCATCCGTCCCGCGCTTCTCTCCAGGCCTGCTCAACGTCAAGCCCTCTCACGTAATGCGGGTACCCCCGAACGATGCTCGCGGTGAGACCTTCGAGAAACCAGTCTCTGACGTCGAGGCACTCTCTAATAGGTTGTAGTACTGGGAAAAACCCGTACTGACTCGACAAGTCGGCCACTATGCTCGGGAGGACACGCATCAAATCCCCTGGTATCGCGGCATAGGCAACGTGGATCGGGAAGAGCAGTTCAATGCCGTAATCTAGAACGATCCCGGTAAACTGCTCATAAGCCTGCTGCTGATCGATTACTGGCGCTTCCAGCACTGTTCGGTACACTTTCTCCGCTTGCTTTCTCGGGGTGGAAGGGCCAAGCTTTTGTGCGATGACCGTTCCTAGTCTTTCTTCGAGACCACAGGTGTCAGGCATCATACCTCCTTCGGATGGTAAGGGCATTCGGCCAAACATGTCCCGCGCGCGTTCCTGGTTTTGGTCACATCGGCAAATTATTAATGACCGCTGGACCGTGAGCGCGGCGAGGCGGTAATCAATTACGTTATCACCGAATGCGTTCGACTAACGACGGGAAAATCTGCGATAGTACCAGCGCGACCCTGGCGGCACTGGCAGCGTATCCCAACCATCATTCCACAGTTGGTCAAGCAATTGCTGTAGAGCATTTTGGGTTTCGCGGTTTTGCACAGGTTCGCCGTTCACAACACTACGCGCGTCAACCTCTACATATCCGACCAGATGAGTATCGCCAGGGCCGTCAACTGACCACGCACCCGCAGTGAAATAATAACGTCCGTCATCGCCATTTCTGAAGCTGACACCTCCTACCCTTGAGAAATCATGCTTTGAAGTCAAATAGTCTCTGTAGGACATTGTGAACCTCCGTTAGGTTTTTTTGTCACCTGGGATACCTCTGTAATGTGCAAAGGAATGTCGCCAAACGTGTAGCACGCCACAGCGGCACGCAAGAAACGAAGACACCTTGCTGTTGCACCAACCGACAACGCTAAAGCTGCGTGCGTGCCATTGTCGGCATACGTGTCTGCGGACGCGCAATTCCTTACTTAGCCAGCCGGCGAAAACTGAAACTGTACCAA
Organism: Chloroflexota bacterium; assembly: GCA_021788625.1. Lineage (GTDB taxonomy): Bacteria > Chloroflexota > Anaerolineae > J036 > Brachytrichaceae > CAIXPS01. Next base: position 8,632 of record JAJYKL010000091.1, on the reverse strand, counting down.
TCCTCTTCACGTAGCAGTGGCTCCCATCCATCCTTCACAAGCTTATCAATTAGCGAGTCGAGAATTTTGCGAAGTTCCGCGGGTCTATCATCAGGTTTACCCAAACCCCTGACAAAGGCCTGCGAACCACCTGCGTTATATATGCCATTGGGTCCAACCGCCTCTGCCCAAAAACTCCAGTTGTATGTCTCGCCAGACATCAAACTCCATCCGACTCTCTTATCGAGCGACCGTCTGACTTCGCAGATTTCCCACTTGGGTTCTTCTACGCCTTGTTTCTGTGGCTTGCCGCACTTCCAGCAGAAACTGGCTTCATCGGGTAGTTGTGCTCCACAATTCTTACAGAACATCGCTAAGCCTCCTTTCGATTTGTGTTTCGTGCAAAGTCCTTCACGTCACAGATACCACATCCTTCTTTGCTTCTAGCAGTCTTTTTTTGGATTCCTGTTTTCGGTTCATTGTGATTTTGCATTGTTTTCTCCTACGGAAACACTGCTTGACGGAGACGCGGATTATTTTGCGGGCGCGGTATTTGCCAAGCGATGACGCCACCCCCATCATGATTACACCGAGAATAATCAACGCACCTGGCGCACATCCTGAGCCTTTCCTAAAAGGGTATAGTAAAGCTGCTATCAGAAATGGAGCGATGCCGAATAATATCAATACAATCGAGAGGTCAGGATCGTCGTTGAACAACTCGGCTGCTCCCCATAGCAAACCGACTATGAACATTACGAGTCCTATCGTACTGACGGCGGTCCAAATTCCAGTTCCCATTGAGTATCTTCCTTAGACTCTGCGAAGGACGCTGAGGATACGAATGGTGTGTTTGCAAACTTATATTTCACGGACCAATTTATACGGGAATCACGGCGTTTTCCTGTGTGTCCCGCAGTCTCGGTCGTCTTAAAACCTAGAATCTCTTTATCTCCTACTGCCTCCTTCTCTCTCCCAGGTGTTGGGATAAACCTGCTGAATAGACGCAACGTAAAGCCCCATAGTATCGCGCGAGATGATAGTGCCGAGCCTGAACGCGGCAGGAACCTCGCGGGCACTGGCAAAATCGTCGATGAACCGCTGCATGTAGTTTCGGGCGGTAATACCGTCATCTCGTTAAAAGAGCTGATCAAGTAACCCAAGCCCTGCCTTACGAGCTCGTCGAGGTATTGCTGAGCTTCGTCGGCGAGGTGAGCATACTGCGGTACTTTCCGAAGCTTCGCAGCGGCAAAATCCTCTGCTGAACCGCTGGGGTCGTTAAGGATGACAGAAAGGACTGCCCAGAACAGGTATATCGGAGTACCATAGCCCATGGCTACTTGGTTGTACGTTTTCGTCTCTGGGAACATTGCCGACAGTTCTGGGCCATAACCAACGCCGTCCTCGTCACAGTTGATCATGAGGCCTGCGACCGTCATCGCCGGTGTAATCCTCGGACTGCAAGCATCCCTAGTAGCGACCAAGGTTTCTGGGAACAGCTTGCCGAGGGTCAGAGATTTTGGATACTGCGATTTAAGCTGCCAGATCGCTTGCTTCAGAGCGAACTCTAGCATTGCTCTGTTTTGCATTTGTGCGAACATTTTTGCTCTTGTAAAGGATGTGTTGTCTTACTTTGGCCAGATACCGGTACGCTTGAGGTAGTCGAGTCCCGCAATATCTCCCAGAAGCTTCTCCTATTCCCTAAGCCATTCCTCACCCCTAGCTCGTAGCTCCGGATCGTCATGAACAGTCATAAGACAACCTCTTAGGCGCTACCAAAATCGCGCACGATAGCGCGCAGTTCTCTTTCGAGCGTATCAGCCATCACATTGTCTCTCCAATCCCTTATATCCGTAAGCAAATGCCTTGCTTTTGTGACGGTCGAACTGGCCATTTGGATATCCCATGGCGAAGAACGTGGAGATTGGTAGAGGACGTCATACGCGGTTTCAACTGCCATCCATCGAATGTAGAATCTCTGACTCGTCACTTCGTTAGGATGAACGTATTGACGGACCAGATTTTCGTAATCTGGGTCAAGCCCATCCATCAACTGGTTGATCGGGACAAGGCTCGGAATTCCATAGTCGCGTGCCACGACACTGAAACCCACAATGCAATCTCGCCCAGGCCAGTGAGCCACTAAAACATGAGCGATTGGCAAGAGAATCGATGGATTGTAGGCGGAAAGCACATGGTGGTACCCACCTTGGCTTTCTTTCCACCGCGAGATTTCGTCCCAGATTTGCTGCGCCTGTTGGTCTCCAACACCTATGCATGTGGAGATATAGTGCATTGTCCAGCGTTGAAAGGGATGCACGTTTTTACTCCTTCTTTTAGGCAAGGTGACTTACACGCTGTGATAATCTATCCCTGAACTGGGCCTGCTCAACCGGATGAACTGGTAGAGGCTGGGTGAGGTTGAGGGACATCAACTACGAAGTGGCTTCCTGGGCCCTACGTTTGAACATCTCTCTATAAGCAGTCGTATCGGCACCGCCTTGGTATGCTGTAGTACCAACAGAATGCTCTGTCACTACGCTGACAAGCTCCCATCCATTACCGCCAAAGTAATTGAGAATATTGTCCATCCCTTCAATATGGCTGCCATCAGTGAACTCGACTACCCATGCTGAATACTTCTTTCCCCGTGAGTCCCTCAGTTCATTTGCCTTCCACTCTATGTAGGTTGTGTGGTACTCCCATTTGTCCATCTTATCCTCCTTGTGTGCAGGGAGTCGCTTTAGACGCACAACGGCATGACCGCTGGTATTTCAGGATGCCGACCTTGCCTGACACGCGCTATGTGAATTGATGCCGCCCTCTGACTACGGTGGCTAAGTGTATTGAAAAGCCCGCGTGTGGCGCGATTGTCAGGCGCCTGTTTGCAGGCACACGACCCGGCTCTATTCTCGAAGCATAAACGCGACGCGCGTTCGAAAGTGAAACCGGTCAATAGCGGGTTGTAGAGGGCAGCTATGTGAGCGGGCGCTTGAACCAGAACTGGGACTCGTTTACCCAAACCGAAGTTTGGCCTGCGCTCGTCAGACCGAAGTTGGGGGCGCTTACCATCTCCCACCCAGCCAGGCCAAGTTCACTGATCTTGCCGAAAAACCAAGCCCAGCCTTCCTCGTTGGTAGGAGGGTCGAACAACTGATTACCATCCCTGTCGGTCGCGGGCTTACCAAATACTCCTTTTGACGGTTTTCCCAAGGCCTGTTCTCTCTTGACTCCATTGCTGGAAAGGATTGCCAAACCGAACCTCCTTTTCCTAGCATCATTATCTTCACGAGCGGCCAGCATTGCGTATTCCCACTTTTGCATTTTGTGTCTCCTTCCGAGGATGTTCGGCGCCGGCTCATAAACTTATCCAGTGCATGTTGTGCTTGATTATCCGACTGAGGGTTACTGTCGTACCACGGGGTCCGCTAACGCCCCAAGCACGACAAGCCAGCCTACACCGGTAACTACTCCACCCAGGCCGAAAATCGTCCCCATAACGAAAATCGTTGCCCAGGTATCATGCCCGCGGTTGTACAGGAACTCAGCCGACCACAAAGGGAAAATAAGCCACGCGAACGCTAAGGGCATAGCCAGCAAGATAAGCGCTCCCATCCCTCCGCTCCCATTGGGGACTAGAAAAAACACTGCCACTATGAACGCTGTAAGAATCAAAAACCACTTCATCACCGAGCTCATTATGTGCATTTCGAAGCCTCCTTGCTGAACCTTGAAGTGTGTCTTATTCTGCAAAAAGAGAAAGAGCCGTATTGCCTTTCTCGACGCCAGAAGAGCTCGTTCTAGCGCGGGTGCCGCTTAGCGCGTGCTCGCTATTCACAGTTCAAGCGCGTTTACGACGGTCCAGCCCCGCTGCTCTGCGTATCGGTAAGCCTCCTGAGTACTGTTGAAAACGAGTTCTCCCGTGTTGGCTTCCAACTCGGGGTCGATGCCCGGAGTCAAGGATCCATCCAACTTAATCCATCCGTCGTTTGGGATGTAAGAGCCATAAGCGCCACCCCAATAAGCACTGCTGACAGTCCGCCCGATGCGATAACCGCTTGCATTACTGAGATTCCGTGCATCGATGAACACGCGTGTTATCGGTTGCCGCCTGCGTCCGGCTAACTCGTCATACCTTTGGCGGTACTTCACAAAATCGTCACGTGCGTACTTGTCCCAAACCTTGTTGACAAGTTCATCTAGGGCACTGGCTGCTGCCGGAGTTGTCATCCGTAAGATATTACCCGCCTCTGCAATCGAGTCCCATCCCTGTGCCAGCAAGATGTACATTGCCAATGCAGTGGCAGCCTCCGGTGTATCTTCGATGGCAACGACACATGCACCCCGCTCGGCGATTTTGAACTCATACTCACTGTAGAAGCCGCTTGCGGCGCCGATCCGAACCAAGCACTCGTAGCCTTTCCTGGCACGGCTGCCTGCAAATCCCCATGATGCTACGGCGCGATAGAACTCTTTAATCAATGGGTCCGGGACTTTCATTGGTGTTTCTCGCTTGTCAACTTGTAGGTTGGTGTGCATCCAATCGTCCACCTCAAAAGTACTTGGACTCCTGCGCAAGTCACGACTTGGCTATATCAGCATGGGCCTCCGCCAAGTCCAGCATCCGCCGGTTGGTCTCGTTTAGCTCCGCGATGATCTTCTCCACGGCTTTCTCATCGCGGGCCGTCTCCACTTTCATAAGCGACTTCGGAATAGAGAACATCAGGTCAAGTGAATCGTCCATCGTCGCAACTAGGCTGTGCTCCATCTGTTCTAGTTCCGGGTCACTTCTGCCCGTGTGCTTACGTGCTAGGTCTTGTAGCTTCCACACGCGTCTAAGCTTTTCAGCACTCTTTGTAATGTTCTGGGGAACATCGGCTGACTGCTTTCGGATGAGCAATTTCTGCTCCGAGGGAATCGGAGCATGTCTTAGCGCATCATCAATGGCTTCTAAAAGCTCTTGCGCTCGTTTCTGCCGCTGGCCACCAGCCACATCTTGAGACAGTCGTGCATTCTGAACTATCTGATATATGAACACTACTGCCGTGACCAGCAGAACAGGTGGTGCATAGAAAACAAGAGATGTGCCCGCCCATCCGGCTAAAAGCCAGAAGACACCAGCAATTAAAACGCCAATGACCCAAAGCCAAACCAACGGCCTTCTACGATATTTGCCTTGAGTACGAAAGACGATAACGACTAGAACAACTGATAGAACAACCCCGGTGACGAGTGCAGGGGCTCCCAAGAGAAGCTCTTCAGATTCCGATATGCCCATGGACACACCTCGGTAGTTTGATTATGCAGCCGCGCGCGTGCTCTGAAGTGCGCCTCTGATGTTGGGGCGTTTTTGAGGCTTGCTAAGGGAGAGCCTCATGCATTTTGTTGCGTTCGCCATCGCGCCTCAAACTGCGTCGGGCTCAGATCGCCGAGCGCCGAATGAATACGCTTCCGATTGTAGAAGGTGACGATGAATTTGCGCCGCGGGCTTCTTCGAACGTCTCGTAGTCGCTCAAGTACACCTCCTCCTCTTTTGTTTTAAGGGCCATTTACTATCACTTCGAGCCAGGCAATACATGAAGAACACGCTGAAGGCGCTCAGCGCCGCATCGCGCAGCGTAGAGCGGCTATTGTGCCAAGTGCGGTAGTCCGGCCACTGGGTGAAGGTGGTGATTAGAATCCCCAAGATCTGCCCGAAGGTCAGTGGCACGGCCATTACTCATGCTCCCGTCTCAGCATGGCCAGGACACTACTACAGTTTCTCCGGCTATATTTAGAATTGCTGGGGGCTGGCCACCGTGGAGGGGAGCCACCCTCAGTCTTTCGTCGCGGATATGCCCAATTCTGCACGGAGAGCAGTCGGCACCCAGCCCCTGCCAACGCGTAAGGCGCACGGACTTGGTCTAGTCATACCAAGTACAGGGATAGGACTGGAACTGGTTATATTGGTCGGCGCTCATGCCAATGAACGCGCCTTCGGTGCGCTGGCCGTTGCTCACGGTCACGATCCGGAGGAAGTACCCGGAGGTATAGCCGTTACTATCCCAAATCTCGGCGGTCGCGGTGTCGGAGATCGGGTCGATGATACCGTCATGGATTTGGAGCGCTATCCCCACCACTCCCAGGGCCTCGTTGACAACGCCCAAGGTGGTACTGGAGGACCATGGATCCAGCAGTTGGGCATGGTTGGTCGGATCCTTGTAGAAGTAGTAAAGCCAGGGGTTCAACGAGCACGTTGCCAGCAGGTTTCCACTGTTGCTGTTATTGTTGCTGCTACTGCTCTGCCTCGTGTAGCAAGCCTTGGCCGTGCCATAAGCTGGGTCGCCAAATGTGCCGTTGTCGCAGTCAATGCCGCCGGTCACCGCGCTGTGGTAGTAGAAGCTGCCGTTGGCGCCGTAAGCGACGTCCTCTGTGTCACTGAAGCGGCAATACTGGTTCTCGTCTGCGCAATATGTGTAGCCACTCGGACCACCGCTGTTTCCACTGTTGGTGTTATTGTACGGTTGTTGTGGCTGCACTTGCGCGGGGGAAGCAGACACATTGATTGTTACTGTCGGCCGAGTCTGCTGGCCCATATAGTCAACTAGAACCAGATAGGTGGTGGTCGATGTCGGACATACCCGGGTGGAAACATCGTAGCTGGTACTCTTGTAGGTATTCATATACGAGTAGTTCAACGATTGGCTTAGAACATAGGTCCAGTTTCCCCGAATGCGGAGAAAGATATTCGTGCATTGGCCAGGTGAGATGGTGGTCTGATCAGCCGTCAACGAGACGTCCGGCATTTGAGTTTGGGCACTTACCGGTGTGGCCGTGGCGATGGCAGCAATGAAGATGACGATCAGGTAGCGTACAGACATGCCAACCATGAAAAGCCTCCATAATAGGAGTATAGTTAAAGCGATTACCGCTTTACTATCTCCGACTTGTTGCGATAGATCGAAATGCTACCAAAGGATAACATCGTTATGCCATAATTTCAAATGGTATACTACTGGTATAAGGTAGCATCAAATACCATGCTCGTATCCGAGCCTGATTCACTGCTCCTGAACCGGCAGATCAAAGTAGTATTGACAGCCCCTACTCATCATTGCACGAGGCATTATGTCTGATCTTGGGCAAGTGTCCGCGTCGAGTAAGTACACAAACTTTAGCAGGTGGTTAAAAGCACGATGAGAGGAACTCAAGCTGACCCAGGCACAACTTGCCGACTCGATTCCCTGTGCGCTTAGCACTATTAGCGCAATTGAGCAGAGTAAAAAGAAATATCGCACTTCTGAAGAGATGGCTAAGCGCTTATCAGAAGTTTTGAAGATTTCCAATGATGATTATCCCACTTTCCTGGCCCTCGCCAGACTAACCCCATCAGATCGACCTGCTGGCCAGATTAGCGAGCCACTGGCGCTGCAACCACCGACCCTCCATGGGTCTTCGAACCCACTGCAAGACGATTTGGTTGAGCTCGATGCTCCAGTTACCCAAGTAGGTAGAGTGATGCGCCCTCGGAAGGGTTTGCTACTTATCGCAGCGGCCTTCTCTCTTCTGGCCATCGCCCTTATCGTAGTCGTTCTCTTTCAAAGTGGCTCCGGCGCTGATTCGGATTTGCGACTAGTGACATTGGTAGAGGATCAGCCGCGTGTGCGGTTTGAAACAGGTCAGGAAACGATTTCGTCTGGGGATGCTGTGAAAGTGGGTGAAGTCGTGACCGTAACCTTCAAAATCATCAATAACGATAGCAGGCCGGTCAGAATCAAATCACTTGCGATGGGGGCACGTGGCCCTGAGGTAAAGAAGGAGGGTTGGGGGGCAGCCACCGTCGATTTTCCGGCGGTGTTCGATTTAACGCTGCCCCCCGGCGGAACCTATGAATACAAGGCGAGTCGCACCTTCTCGCTGCCCGGAGACTATTTTATCGAGCCGGTCATGCAGGATATTCTTGGGCATTGGGGCGGAATCCAACCTTTTACGCGAACCGAGTTCTTTGTTATTGCTTCCAACGGTGGTCACGCTGCCGGCACAAAATCCTCTGGAATTGTTAAAGTAGTTCCGTCTGACATTTTTGGTTGAGCCCATCCTTTAAACGGGCACTAACCGGCTCCTAAAAGCAGAGTCTTCACGTGTTGACTGCGTCTGGATCGGCTCGCTTGAGCGCAGCGATTCTTTCATCAGGCAGGTGACCGACTTCCTTCATGACATCCTCCAAGGTGGCCGTGGGATGTTGTGTTCGACACCAGGAGAGGATATCCGATACTGACAAACGCGAACCATGTGGCGCTGGAGCTGCTCCCTACTCTCTGGCACGACGTGTAATGCGCATACGATACACAGGAGATCGTCAATCTCAGCGCCGAGCATAAGCAGTAGCTGCATGGCGCCTGCAAAGTCACTTGACGGAATGACAAAATGAGCTTTACCCCAAAATTCAGACACGAAAAGGCCCCAAAATAGAGTACAAAAAGGGCAACATGAGGAAGCATTTCACACCGCAGTTCAAGGCCGATGTAGTGCGCGAGCTACTGCGCGCGGATTAGCCCCTCGCGCCGATTGCCGCGGAGCGCGGCGTCGCCCCCACCCAACTCCACGAGTGGAAAGCCACGGCCACCAAGGGGCTGGTGCGGCTCTTCGAAGACGAACCACGCGACCTCCACAA
>JAJYKL010000011.1 GCA_021788625.1 Chloroflexota bacterium | reverse complement strand
ACCTGTATTTCGACAGGCATCTGACCTCATTCAAAAATCTTGCCAGGGAAAAGATCCAGCTCTAATGATCGATGACTTCCTGCAGCGTACTCTGGCTCAGGTGGACGACCTCGCGGAATTAAAGGTTAGTCTGGTTACTTTACGCCTGCTGGAGCTTAAGCAGTCCGAAACAGCCTCAGTCACGGCGCGTGAGTTGATCACTCAACCTGCCTTGCGCGATGGCCTGGGTATTGCTCCGGAGATCGCACTCCATGCCGCGCTTCAGCGAGCCATCGCTCGTGGCACCCTCCTCGGAGTGGATGCCGGCTCGCTGGACGAAACCCGCTACTTCCACAATAACGAGGCCAGCCGGCGGTTGATCGAGGCGCTCGAGATGGCAGAAAACCATCACGAAGCTAGCCGCTCGAATGACACGCAACGTGGCTTCGATCATGTGTTAAGCATTGTCACCAGGGATATCGAGTGGCTGGAGTCAATCGAAGCATATTCCCCCAGTTCCGCCGATGAACAGATCCTTGAGGAATGGCTGGCACAAGGTTACACGCCCGAGGCGATCGTACGCAGCATCCGCGAGGCATTGCATACGCCCCGCCCACGCGGTACTCCACCCCGCTCCCTGAGTAGCTGTGCTCAGCAAGTCACAGCACAACCCCCCGAAGAGCCAACGTCCTACTACCGTAGCGTTATAGCGCGCAGCGAACCGCCACCCGACGAAGTGGTGGCGTTTCGGGAACTGGCCGGCCGGTGGCCTAATGGGCGCGAATATAACCTGATCCAGGCAGCTGTGAGCTTGTACAGCTCAGGTTCTGTCATCGATACACTGAAGCGCCTGGTGACACGACAGCGCGCGGACGTTCACTCTTTGCTGCCACTCCTGGCTGAGCGGGAGCAGGTTGAGATCGCATTGGCCCACGCGCAGATACAACCCGACCTGATGGTGCGCACTCTTATCCAGCTTTATGAGACCACCTTCGGTTTGCCACCCACATCTCGGATTGCAAATGAAATCACGGAGCTAACGGAAACTGTAAAAGACATAGAGGTCTGGCAGAATGTATTCCGCTACGCGGCCACTCAGAATAAACGTGAGTGGAACTATGTACGCAAACTGCTGCTTAACCCATCTCCCGCAATCTTCGAACCAGCGCCGGTCAACGAGATCGCTCAGTTTGCGTTCCAGCTCTATAAACGCCGTGTCAGCCGTGGCGTGCTGGACCTTTTCGTAGCGCGCGAGATTAATGAATTAGCGCTACAGATCACTGATCAGAACCGCTGGACGAATGCTGTCGACAAGGCAGCTCAAGCGAATGCGCTACGATGGGATTACATTAAAAAAACGCTCCTTGGACCATCCAGAAAGGCCGGGAGCGAGGACCGGAATGGCAAACGAAGGCAAGGAACAGGAACGAGACGGGGTGGCGTCAGTCGCCGGCCGCAAGTCGGCGAACCCACCGAAGAGGAACTCGAAGCCTCTCGAGCGCGCGCTCGAAAGCGTATTGAGGAACGCACCCGTCGGGATACGCCCAACAGAAGGAACGGAGCCCATGACTGAGTCACTCAGCAGCCCTGATGCGCGTATTCCCCCAGGCGATGGCGGTCCCGACTGTGACTACTGTGGCAACCGGCGTTATGTGCTGGATGCGCAAGGGAGCCTGAAGCCGTGCCCTCAATGCGGTGTGGCTCAGACCTGGAAAGTCCGCGCCGTGGACGCTTATTCGTCTCGCAACGGAGCGGCCTTAACGCAAACGTTTTTTAACTTTAAAACGGTATTCCATGGCAAAGAGGATGAGTTCTTGCGTGATTGCCTAGATTCGGCTGAACAATTTGCCAACGAGCCCGACCACCGCTGGCTGGTGCTATGGGGACGCCGCGGCAACGGCAAAACGCATCTGTGTGCCGCCGTGGCTAACCATCTGGTGAATGCCGGCGTGGCAGCGTTATTCATTACCATGCCCGATTTACTGGCTGCTCTTCGTCAGGCTATGGATTTACAGACCAATACGGAGCAGGAAAGCTATTCGGGTCGTCTGCGTACCTTCAAATCGGCACCCATCCTGATTTTGGATGACCTGGGGGCCGAAGGCAACTCCGACTGGTCAGATGCGGTCCTCTTCGAAGTGCTGGATTATCGTTATCGCAACCGCCTGCCGACCATGATCGTGACAAACTGCGCGCTGGAGGCATTTGATCCGCGCATCGCTTCACGCATGCAGGACACGGCGGTCTCTATGGTCATCGAAGATAACGCACCCGACTTCCGCCAGCGCCCCCTGGAAGAGCGCGACCGTGCCACCGTGCACACCGATAGGGAGTAACCTCAGTATGACTCTCCTCTGGGGTGGTCGTTTCAACGGCTCGATGGATGACGTGATGGCACGGCTCAACAACTCGATCTCGTTCGACATTCGCCTGTGGGGCGCCGATATTCGCGGCAGCGTGGCATACGCTGCCGCGCTTGCCGAAGCAGGCATCCTCACCCATGACGAGTCGGCTCAGCTCATACAAGGTCTCCAGCAAGTGTATCTGGAGTTTGAGCACAACACCTTCGCCGTGCAGCCGGCGGACGAAGACATCCACACAGCCGTGGAGCGCCGTCTCAAGGAATTACTGGGTGACGTAGCGGGCAAGCTGCATACGGGGCGCAGCCGCAATGATCAGGTGGCCACCGATCTGCGCCTGCACGCCCTGGACGAGATCGCACAACTACAGGCTCACCTCATTTCCTTACAGGAGACTTTACTCACCAGGGCCGAGGTGCATGGGCAGACACTCCTGCCCGGTTTCACACATCTGCAGCGCGCCCAGCCGGTCACTTTTGCTCACTTCCTGCTGGCTTACTTCTGGATGTTCACACGTGATCGCGAGCGCCTGGATGACTGCTCTCGACGCACCGCGGTACTGCCGCTCGGATCGGGTGCCTTGGCTGGCAACCCCTTTCCCATTGACCGCGCAGCACTGGCACGCGCACTCGGTTTTCACGACATCAGTCCGAACAGTCTCGATGGAGTGAGTGATCGTGACTTTGCTGCCGAGTTGCTATTTGACTGCGCCTTGATCGGCACACACCTTAGCCGGCTGGCTGAAGATCTGGTGATCTACTCTACGTCTGAGTTCGGCTTTATCAGCTTTGACGACGCCTACTCCACTGGCTCGAGCCTGATGCCACAGAAGAAGAACCCCGATGCGATGGAACTGAGCCGTGGCAAGAGCGGTCGCCTGCTGGGTAACCTGGTCTCACTCCTGTCCATGCTTAAAGGTCTGCCCATGTCGTACGATAAGGATTTACAGGAGGATAAGGAACCCCTGTTCGATTCACTCGACACGCTAGCCCTGGTCCTGCCCGCCGTCGCAGGAGCGGTTCGTACCTTGCGCGTCAACGAGGATCGAATGCGCGCTGACCTGGATCCTGCCATGCTTGCGACGGACGTTGCTGAATATCTGGTACGCAAGGGTCTGCCCTTCCGTCAGGCACATCATCTGAGCGGACGAGCCGTAGCGTTGGCTGAACAACATGGGATTTTGTTGAGCCAGCTCACTGACAGCGACTGGCAAAGCCTTTCACCACTCCTGACTCCTGATGTCCGCAACGTGTTCAACTTTGCGAAGTCGGTGGACTCTCGGGACGTGGCGGGTGGTACGTCGCTGCGGGCTATACGCGAACAAATCGACCTCGCCCACCAGTGGCTCACGGCACATCCGCTCCCCGAAGGACGGAACCTTCACTAAGCATTCAAGCTGCTTCCAGGCATTTGCTCAGGCAGCGCACACTGGCGGCATAGGAATCGCCGCCAGTTGGTGAAGCTGAAGATGCCTGGATTGAAGAGGGTCTGGTTGCTGTATACGCGGCAATCATGGAGGAGCTGCGCAGGAGCATCAATATTTACTTGCCTTGTTGTTTACGCCATTCCTCATATTCGACGCGTGCTTCGTCGGTGAGGGGGTAATACTTTCTTAACTCGCCCCCTTGCAGCAGGCGCAACCGGGTAAATTCCTCCCATTCACGGTGCTGGCTGGCTCGCACCAGCAACTCAGGCGCCAATTTGATCGGCACCACCACTACGCCATCGTCGTCTGCTACGATGAGGTCTCCAGGCATGACCAGCACAGCACCACATGCGATGGGACTATTTACGGCAAAGGGAACTATATTAGTCTGCGTATGATAGTTCGGCGTCACGCCCCGAATCCACAGCCCCAGATCGAGCTCCTGCACTTGCGGCCAGTCGCGGATGCATCCGTCAATTACAACCCCGGCGCCACCTTTGCCCTTGAAGTAGGTCAACATCATGCCACCGAATACTCCACTAGCCATGTCACCTCGTGCATCCACCACCACGATATCGCCTGGTTGAGTGTGGTATAGCACGTGCCGGTGTAACTGCCGTTCCGGATCACTGTATTCTGCTTCGCCATACAGGTCTTCGCGCTTTGGCATAAACTGAAGCGTCAGGGCAGGGCCGACGACCGTCTTGCCGTGCGTCCAGGCCACCGGGCCATGCAGGTGCGGATCGCGGATACCCAAACGGTGTAACTCGCCCGCGGTAGTGGCACTGCCAATATGCGCCAGCTTTTCTACCAGCTCCTTTGGGGGACGGACGATATCAGGTGTTTCTATTTTCTCCATTTCTCTTCCTAATCAGGCGCAGCTACTTGAGCAAGGTGTCCTCAAAGCTGCCAACGTATGATCCTGACACACACAGGCCGGTTCACCTGTGTAATGTTACCTGTGGGTTGCAACCTGCCCGTCTGTTCATCAATGTGGTAACTGACGATGTTGCTTGTATCCTGGTTCGCCACCAGCATGATCGTGCCAGTCGGATCGATGGTGAAATTGCGGGGTGTCCGGCCACCTGACGAGTGGTGAGCCACGTACATCAGTTTTCCGGTTGCCTCGTCGATGGTGTATTGAACGATGCTGTCGTCTCCGCGATTGGAACCGTATAGGAACTTTCCCGATGGGCTGACCCGCACCTCAGCCCCGGTGCTCTCGCCGTGAAAGTCCTTCGGAAGTGCCGACACGGTTTGCAGCTCCTCCAGCGTACCTGTCTCAGAGTGGTAGGCGAACGCCGTGATGGTTGAGTTTACCTCCTGGATCAGGTAGGCAAAATGGCCATTGGGGTGAAATGTCAGATGGCGAGGCCCGGCACCTGGCTGTGCCTTCCACTGGGACCTGTACGTGAGCTTGCCATGTTCGTAATCGATCGCATAGACCGTGACGGTATCGGTGCCCAGGTCCGAAACCAGTGCGAACTGTTGAGATGGATCAAGCACAATGGAGTGCGTATGCGGTCCTTCCTGCCTTCTCGGGTTGGCACTGGAGCCATGGTGCTGTATGGCGTCTGATGCAGGTGCCAGGCGTCCATCCGGCAGGATTGGCAGCATAATTACGTTGCCCTGCCCATAGTTCACCAAAAAAGCGAAACGCCGGGCAGTATCGATGCTGATATAACAGGGTGCGCCTCCCTTTGATGGCTGCTGGTTGAGCAGCATCGGCTCAGCCGTCTGTGGGTCCAGTGAATAGGCACTTACCCCACCGCCAGTCTGCCCGTCCCACTGCATCGTCTCATTCACGGTATATAGGAAGCGTTGCGTCGGATCGACTGTCAGGAACGATGGATTCAACGACCTGGCAGCGCCTCCCAGCCGCAATGCACCAGTGGACAGGTCCAGGTAGTACAGGTATAGACCGTTATCCGACTTTGTCCCCTGCGTGTTATAAGTGCCAACAAACACGATCAGATCGTCAGGACGACGAGCTGCTTCTGTCATATGTATGCCTCGCTATTCATGGCGCCGCAATCGTTAAGGCGATCGCCACGCCTGCACGATTGCCAAACAGATGTACGGGTGAGTTTTACACCGCCATCCATGGAATGGGAAAAGACACCTGCTGGGATGATCCAATTCGACAGTCATTATCGACTGTCTTTGAAAAACAGTGCTTACGCGATAATGGAACCATGCAAACGGCCGCGTTGCGTAACCATCTGGTGAACGGTGGGCGCGTGGAATGCGACGACTTTCATTACCGCCTGGTTATTCCTTCGATTGGCGCGGATGCTTACACCGACGCCCAACTGGATGATTACGATCATAGCCTGCCGAGGCGATTTATCAATCGCCCCCCACAACATCTGCGCATCCACGCGCGATTTTCACATGCGCAAATGAAAGGAACCGCTGGTTTCGGATTTTGGAATCATCCGTTCTCACGTGATGGAGACGTGCTGGCACCGCCCAGCAATGTCTGGTTTTTTTACAGCTCACCTGAATCAGACCTGCGTTTGGCGCGAAATACTCCCGGTCATGGCTTTAAAGCCACTGTGCTCACGGGTGGGACGATGCCCAGTTTTTTCGTGCGCATGGCCGGCCTGAGCCTGCGGGCTGCTCGACGCTTTACACCTTTGATGTATCTGCTTATGTCTGCAGGCAAGGCTGCTGTACAAACGCATGAAGCTCAACTGCGTCTCGATATGACGCAGTGGCATGACTATGAGATTGAGTGGTTGGATCAAAACGCTGTGTTGGGTGTGGATGGTACGCAGGTTTTAAGCGCGCCTCGCCCTCCCCGTATCGAACTGGGGTTCGCCGCCTGGGTAGACAACTATCTGGCTGTTGCCCACGGTGGCGACTACCAGTTTGCGTACGTCGCGTCCTCACAGGATCAATGGTTGGAAATGGAGATAATGAATGTCGATGGCTGAGTCTGATGTACAAGAACAGTTACTGCGCCAGTCTGCCCTGCCCCCTCCAGACCTGCTCTTAAAAGGCATCCACGAGTTCAATGCGTGGGCCTTTTTTGAGCAACACGAAACTCTGGAGACTGCCTGGCGTAATGAACCAGGACCAGTTCGCCAGCTTTATCAGGGTATCTTGCAGATCGGTGTCGCTTACTACCAGATTCAGCGCCATAACTACGCGGGAGCCCACAAGATGTTTGAGCGCGCCTGGCAGTACCTGGACCCACTTCCCGACATCTGCCAGGGCGTGGATGTAGTCCGGTTCCGCTCCGATGCCCATGCCGTCCAGGCGGAACTGGAACGACTTGGCCCGCAGCATGTTGCAGATTTCAACCCGATGTTTTTCAAACCTATACGTATTAAGCAGGCGCCGTGAGATGGCAGAGGACGATCAATGTTCAAACACCCGCAACACAACAGCAAGGATATCGAATGACCTACGACTTCAGTAACAAGGTCGCGTTAGTCACTGGCAGCAGTCGAGGTATCGGCAAAGCTACCGCACTGCACCTGGCCCGGCTCGGTGCAGATGTTGTCGTCCACTACTTGCGGAAGAGAAGTGCAGCCGAGGAAACCGCCCGTGAAATTGAAGCACTCGGCCGGCGCGTATGGCTGGTGAAGGCCGACGTAGGTGAACCGGACGATATTGACCGGCTCTTCGAGGAGATTGCATCGAGCTGCGGTGCCCTGGATTTCCTGGTGAACAATGCTGCTTCCGGTTATGCGCGCCCGGTGATGGAGCAGAAAGTGAAAGGCTGGGACTGGACGATGAACATTAATGCACGCGCCGCTCTCTTCACGTCGCAGAAGGCTGTGCCATTGATGCAGAAACGCGGCGGTGGAGTCATCGTCAACATCAGCAGCATCGGCAGCGCTCGCACTTTACCGGACTATGCAGTCATTGGAGCCTCCAAGGGTGCTCTTGAGGCGTTGACACGCTACTGTGCCGTGGAGTTCGCCCGTTACAACATTGTGGTGAACGCCGTCTCACCTGGCATCATAGCCACTGATGCATTGAACTATTTCAGTCTGGGCCGTGACGTCATGATTCAGGGTGCAGTGGAGCGCACGCCTGCTGGTCGCATCGTCGAACCGCAGGACGTAGCGAATTGCGTGGCGTTTTTATGCAGCTCCGATGCTTACATGATTCGTGGCCAGGTGATCGTCATCGACGGCGGATACATGGTCGCTGTCACGTAACGTCAGGGGATGGCCGTCGATGATTGGATGGACTTGCGTCATTCTTCTCCTGCTCGGCATGGCGCTGGTGCTCGTCTGTGTCTCACGCGCCCTGCAGGGGCGTAGCGGGTTGCCACCCGGGCAGGTTGTCTACTCGGATACGGGCGCCTGGCAGCCCAACGAACACTCACTGTTTTCCGCTCGTTATCATTTGAGCGGCATGCCTGATTATCTTGTGCGCGAAGGTACCTCGATCATTCCCATTGAAGTGAAGTCCGGGTTGGCACCGCCGGCTCCACGCGATGGACATGTCATGCAGTTGGCGGTTTACTGCATGCTTGTGGAAGACCAGCTGGGTCATTGCCCACCCTATGGTCTGATCCATTATGCGGACCGTACCTATAAGGTGGCATTCACCGATGACTTACGGGCGGAGGTGCTCAAACTGCTCGAACAGATGCGCCATCATGCCGCGCTGCCGGGCGGTCCGCAGCGCGATCACCTTAGTCCAGGCCGTTGCAGGGGCTGCGGTCAACGCGAGGCGTGTGACGAACGTCTGGACTAAACAGACCTCATAAATGGTTCTGGCACCGCGTCCGCCGGAAAGCCTACGCGCCTGAGATCAGCTCACCCCCGTCCACCACGATGGTGGCACCATTAATCCAAAGCAGTTCCGGGTCGGACAAGGCCCGGATGGTCTTGGCTATATCAGTTGTCGTAGTCAGACGGCCGGAGGGGTTTCGGCGCAAAGCTCCCTCAATCAACTTATCATTCCCCGGAATGGCGCGTAAGGCACGGGTGTCGGTTACGCCAGCCATGATGGTGTTCACTAACACGCCATGCTTAGCCAATTCCAGCGCGAGCTGCCGGGTGTGCGATTCGAGTGCTGCCTTGGCCGCAGACACCGCGCCGTAGGTCTCGAACATCATCACGCTGCCTGCGCTGGTCATGCTAAATACGCGACTGCCCCGCCCCAGCAGACCATCGCGCCAAAGGTCTCGCACCCAATACACCAGACTATTGGCCATCACATCCAGCGTCATCTCAACCTGAGCCTGGGCCAGCGTCTTCGATTCGTCTGCACCGACAAACGGCAACAAGGAGCCGAATGCAACCGAATGCATTACAACATGCAGGATTTGCGGGCCTTGTGGACTGGCAGCCAGGATTGACTTGATCCTGGCAATCGCCTCCTGGCGTTTCTCGGCCCGGGCGATATTCATGTTCATGTAATGCGCCTGCACGCCTAAGCTCTCCAGATCAGATACCAGCTTCTTAACACCCTCCAGGGCAGGCCCACGGTCCAGATGCAAACCGATGATATTCACACCGTTGCGCGCGAGCTCGAGCGCCGTTGCCGCTCCGAACCCACTGGAAGCGCCCAGGATCAACGCCCATCTGCCCTTCAAATCTGCTTGAGACATCGTTCGCTCCTCTTCGTTTTGATGGTGCTTAATTGTAGTTGGACTGGAAACCACTCAGCACATCAACCACATGCCGGCCTAACTGCCGGTTGGCGTAGCCGCCTTCCATGATAAACACCGTAGGAAGGCCAAGTTGCGCAAGCCGTTCGCCAATGCTGGGGTATGCATTATCAGTCAGGGCGAAGTCACCTAATGGGTCGTCCAGGCAGGTATCGACTCCCAGAGACACCACCAGGTAATGCGGTTGCATGGCCGCAATCCGCTCTTCGGCTCGATCCAGTACAGCCAGATAAGATTGGTCGTCTATGCCCTTCGGTAAAGGGAAATTCACCGTGTATCCAGTCCCTTCGCCTTCGCCGCATTCGTCTGCGCTCCCCGAGAAGTATGGATATTGCCGATTTGGGTCCGCATGGAGTGAAACATACAAAACGTCAGCGCGTGAGTAAAAAACGGCTTGCGTCCCATTGCCATGATGAAAGTCGATATCCAGCACTGCAACGCGACGTGCTGCCTTGACGCCTACGTTCGGGCTGTTGGTAGGCGCAGTATCCATCCCAGTGAGTGCCTGGGCAGCAATGGCTGCATTGTTGAGAAAACAATATCCACCGCAATAATCATATCCAGCGTGATGTCCGGGTGGACGGCATAAAGCGAAACAGGCACTTTCCCATGGCCCTTCAGCACTCCCTCGTAGAGCACCATATCGCACTACATCGGCTGCTGTCAGCGCACATTGCGCAGCCGCATAGGCAGCCTGCCAGGTACCTGCAGTTATGATCGCGGTCAGATCGGTACAGTAGTACCCTGCCAGCCCTGATGTCCGAGCCGGCCGATGTGAACCACTTCTGTGCGGGAATGTGTCGGGGTATACACCGGCCGCCAGACCTCCCTCTGCAACCCAGTCCTGGTACGCGTGCTGTAGATAGCTAATGTATTGTTCAGCATGTACGTCGATGATGGGTTGAATGCCGTGATCTGCGGGTGGATGGACCTGGCCCAAGCCGGCCTGCTTCAGAGCGTCGAGAATGTATTGCACGCGTACGGGCGAATCCTGGTAGGGCCTTAACTCACCCTCGAAAAACTCCAGCTCCGGGTGGTGATTAAGATGTTGCTCACTATAAATCGTCAGCATGGCTGAAGGAGACTCACTGTGTTTAGCCTTGCTTCAGTATTTTCTCCACAGGCTGGGCCAGGTGACACTCGCCACATCCTATCGCAGGATTAGTCACCTCAACCATTTTGCGCGTGCATACCGCGAACACCTTCACCTCCTGCCGCATGCCAAGCATGGATGTCTGAACCCTGGCTTCCAGCACGAGATTAGGGCAGGCATTTTGACGCTGAATGTCGGGTATAGGGCATGACCTGCAAAGACTCGGCTTCCAGCGCCCCGAGTTGGGGTTCTGCGTCAGAAGCCGGCACTCCTGCTTCTGGCGTCCACGGTAATAGTCTTCAAAGTAATACCGGCACTCTTTACCGGCCGGTGTTCTCATATCTTGCTGTCTCCATTACATAACCCCAGTAACTTTCTATGCAAATTGAAAATGGTGGAGAATAATCTACCGTGGCATTACCATGCGCAGCAGACCGTACGCGATTGGTGCCGTACTCCAACCCGTGTAAGCTGAGTACAATCCTCCCTCGTCCAATTCATTGCCCTGATTTGCTCGCCCGGACCAACGCTTGCGCTTCAAGCTATAACTGCCACGCCAGCTGCCATCTGTTTTTTCTGACTCTCCCCAGCATTGCACACCAACCAGAAAATCAGCCAATTTCGTATAAGCGACGCGATAATTCTCAAGGCCATTGGTGCGAAATGCCTCCTGAAAAGCCAGCAGCGCATAACCGTCGGTATATACCAGATCGGTGAGATCGGGGTTGTTCTGCAGCGAAGCATCCTTCATGCTCTCGTCGCAGTCACGAATTGCTCCGCTCTCGTCCTGAAGCTCGATCAGCGCTTGTGCCAGTGCCATCATACCCTTCCAGGCATCCATGTACTGTGAAAAACGCGCGACAAACGCAAACGCTTTAAGTGCAGAAGCAATCTCCGAAGAAGGCGGGCGCCAACCTTCGGAGTGTGCAGTTTCATAACTTGTGCGAATCCGCCCGCCCTCGGTTATTTGCTCATGCATCCAGTTAAGGCCCTTAAAGGCAGCGTTGCGGAGTTTTTGGTCGCTAAAATACCAGGCTCCCATTATCAATGCATAAGTCGGCCACGCCACAAAATCCACACCTTTCAGTGCAGGCTGATCTCCCGCATCATTCATCGAGAAGCTTCCGTCGGAGCTCTGAATGGCTACCAGATAGTCAAGAGCACGCCGTGCAGCCTGCGCGTACACTTCATCTCCTGTCTGGTGATAGAACCACACCAGACGTTCAGTTATTTTGCCGTTGTCATTGGGGAAGGTTACTTCCTGCGCCTCAAGGTCGCCAATATCTTTTTCATTACTATCAAGCGGGATGAAACGATAGAATGGCCATGAACCCTGAAAATAGCCCTTTTCACGCTGTAGTGATAGTACATAATCGACCATACGGTGGGCGATATCGACGTACTCCTGGCTTCCACAGAATTTGCCATAAGCATGGAAAAAACGTGCGACTTCCATGGTGCAATCGGGGCGTACCCAATGGTTTATCTGTTGTTTATCTACCCTGTACCGCTCATAGACCCCCAGCGAGCCATCCGGCTTGACCAGCATGCTAAATAACCATTTTGCAGCACGATCGGTGGCAAGCGCATATTTATTAACGTCAGTCATATAAATCCCCTTCGGATCAGTATTACAAGGCTGTTTACATTAGTACCATATCATCGGTATGTATAAGCATGGACGCATACTCAAAGCCTAATACACTAACAATGTCAGTTGACCTGCGCCCAGCGATACGGCGTGCTTCGGCTGAGCTATAGCGTGTTATGCCATGTGCTATGTCACGTCCCTGTAAATTGCGTACGATAACGACTTCTCCGCGCTCGAATTCATTGATTACCTCACGTACGCCGACAGGCAACAGGCTCTTGCCTTCGCACACTGCCTGAGATGCGCCATTATCTACGACCACCACCCCTGCCGTGCGTTCGGTCAGTATCCAAAGTTTTCGGCTTTCTATTTTGTCGGCCGTCGGCATGAATCGTGTGCCCACTTGTAAGCCATGTGCGGCATCCATAAGTACGCCTTGCTTGGCGCCGTTCGCAATGATCACTGTCACGCCTGACCTTGTCGCCAGGTCTGCAGCTTGCAATTTAGTTGTCATCCCGCCAGTGCCCATTCCGTTGCGCGATGCACCAGCGAGGCTCCAGATGCGGTCGTCCATTTGGGTTACCTCGTGAACCAGTGTCGCCGTTGTATCTTTATGCGGATCAGAAGTGTAAAGACCATCTATATCGGTGAGGATTATCAACATGTCAGCATGAACGACGTTTGCGACGAGCGCAGATAGATTGTCGTTATCACCCACTCGGATTTCATCGGTTGCCACGGCATCGTTTTCGTTGATCACGGGTATCGCCTGGTGCTCCAGAATCGTATTCAATGTGTCCCGTGCGTTCAGGTAGCGCCGGCGGTCACTCAGGTCAGCTCGCGTGACGAGCACCTGAGCAACCGGTACATCAAACATATCGAACACCTGTTCCCAGGCTCTCATAAGGTGCATCTGACCAATGGCAGCCAGCATCTGCTTAACAGGAACCGATCGGGTGGTTGAGCGGTGAACGTTCTTTAGCCGTTCGAGGCCAGCAGCAATGGCACCGGAGGTAACCAGTATGATATCCAGCTTCTCCTCTCGCAGTTGAACCATCTGCTGAGCCAACTCCAGCATGCGCCTATGATTTAGGCGTGCCGAACCCGCCGTTAAGGTACTCGTCCCTACTTTTATTACCAGTTTAGTTATGGGCATGGAAATGCTATATGAAATAACAGGTTTGGAATTATAGATATAATCAGGGCCCAAATGGAACGTATTAACAACTCTATTGATAATCAGGCTCACGTTGTCGAAGGCTTATTGGATAGTTTGGTCATGCTAGGCAATAAGCAAATGACCGAAAAACTTACGCAGTATGATTTAACTGTAGCGCAATATCTCTCCATGCTAGCACTCAGTAATAAAGGGTCCGAGTGCAGCATGAGCGAGCTGGCTGATCGCATTCAACAGTCGTCTGCCACGATGACTGGTATTATCGATCGGTTGGTGGAAAAGGGATGGGTTATACGCAGGCGAAGCGATGAGGATCGGCGAGCAGTCTATGTGGCTCTCACTTCGAATGGACACAATCTGCTCCGCCGTGTGACATCAGAACGGCGCCAGAATATAAACGATACTCTGTTGAAGATGACCCCTGAAGACATAGAACAATTGATCCAGCTCTTGAAGCGCTACATGTCGGCAGCCGGTCTGGTACCGGGCAATAACGGAAGAGCCAACGCCTAGAGGGCTATAGCCTGGCACTAAGGTCCATTGCATCAAGCATATGGATTAAAGAGACCCTTGTGTCTTTCGACAGGTATCCGTAACGTCCCGGGTCTACGTGACGCTGCAAGCACCATTAAGCGGTCGCGTACAATCCCCCTATGGCACTCAACATCCTGCACGGTCTGTACTTCGAAGAATTCGTAGTGGGCGACAAAGCTTCGTCGACCACGCGCACCATTACTGAAAGCGATATTGTGGCGTTCGCCGGTATTTCGGGTGATTATAACGAACTACACACCAGCGAAACCTTTGCTTCCAACGGTTTATTTGGAAAAAGGATCGCCCACGGGCTTCTGGGCCTCAGCGTGGCCAGTGGTCTCGCCTTCCAAATGGGATTCATCATTGGTACAGCCGATGCCTTTCGGAGTCTGGAGTGGGAGTTCACTTTGCCGATCTACATTGGCGATACGGTGCACCTGGAAGCGGAGGTCGTGGAGACAAAGGCTTTCCCACGGCTTGGCAACGGGCGGGTTGTATTCAGGGTCGTTTTACTAAACCAGAACGCAAAAGTCACACAGCGTGGGACGTGGACCATGTTGGTTCGCTCGAAGACGCGGGGATGACTTGAACCTGCACGTCTCTCTCTCCCTACATGACAGGGGCTTGCCGTTTCAACTGGCAGGATGGATTCCTCTTGTACTCGCATTGGCGATTGGGATAGCAATTGCCGCACTTCCGCTCAACACGTTGGCGCTGTTCATTGGCGCGTTGATCAGTGGGGCGCTAATCGCTGTCATCGTTGCCGAGCCGGCATTCGGCATGGCATTAACGCTGATTGCTGGACCATTCGAACCGCTGGAGTCGATCATGTTTCATCTGCCCATCTCCAGCGGGCAAGCATTGCTGGCGCTTACACTCATGGCCTGGATTGCACGCATGCTGGTGCAACGGCGGGCCGGGTTGCGTACGGGATCGCTAATCTGGCCACTGCTCGCTTTCCTGAGTATTGGTGTTCTCTCGTTTTTTGCCGCCCGTTCGTATGAGTTGTGGGTCAAGGAGTGCATAAAGTGGGCTGAGGTACTGGCGGTTTACGTCTTTACGCTGAGTCAAATCAGGGAGAACCCGCGCACGCGTGTACTTCTGCTTAGTGCGATTCTCTTATCCGTCTTTCTCGAATCCGGGTTGGGCATATATCAGTATGGGCTACGCGGTACAGGCCCGGTCGAGTTTCTGATCAGTGGTACTCATTACCGGGCCTATGGCACATTCGAACAACCCAACCCATTTGGTGGCTACATGGGCCTTACATGGCCTTTGGCGGCAGGCCTTGGCCTTTATTCACTTCGTGAGTCGATCCGGTTATTCAATAGCCCTCTTCGCGCAACCCGTGCAGCCCTGCCACATTACGCACTGGCAGCATTCAGCCTGCTCGTGGCAGCGATGGGAGCGTTTGCCCTGGTACTGTCATGGTCGCGCGGCGCCTGGTTGGCTGCGATTGCGGCCGTCATAGTGATGTTCATAGTGGCGCTACGCAAGCCACTGGCGAGCCTTTCCCTAATCGCCATCGTCGTCATAGCTCTATTTACATTCAACTTGATCGACCTTCTTCCTGCTGCTATATACAACCGGCTCACCGATTTCACCCAGGAATTCAGTTCCTTTGATGTGCGGGGCGTAAGCATCAGTGCAGCAAATTACTCGGTAATCGAGCGTTTGGCGCATTGGCAGGCAGCAGAGAATATGATCGTCGCCCGCCCATGGTTCGGCGTTGGCTTTGGTAATTACGCCGCCGCCTACAACCAGTATCGTACGCTAAACTGGCCAGTCGCACTCGGTCACGCCCACAACTACTACCTGAACATCTGGGCCGAGACGGGAATCTTCGGCCTGCTGATTTACCTTTTCCTATGGGGAGCGATTATCTACCGGACCCTGAAGACCTTTGTAAAAGCTGCAAATCCAGCAAGAGATACGAGGCAGGCTGTGCAACCGGCTTATCTGGTGCCAGCACTTGCACTGGGGCTCCTCGGCGTGTGGATACATCTGAGCATACATCAGGGGGTCGACGATCTCTACGTAGCGAACATTTTTCTGCTTCTGGGCGTGTACATCGGTCTGCTCGATAGTCTGCATCCTGATCGCCTTTCGACCTCCTCCTAAACATTGCTTTCAGAACATCAATAAAGCGGGGAACACCAACCGGGAAGTGCGCTCGCCTGAGGTAAGGCGGCACACACGTTCTCCGCGCTGAAAGGCGAGTTCTCCAGAGAGAGGTGAGGTTCGACTTACAATCGAGATCACTATGAATACACACACCTTTGATACGTACCTTCTGCAGAATCGCGAGCGTCTGCTGGAAGATTACAAGGACTTTCTGCGCCAGCCCAGTGTGGCTGCCACTGGCCAGGGCATCACCGAGATGGCTGCCCTGGTGGCACGCCGCTTCGCCACATTGGGTGCCGACGTGCAAATCATCCCCACCACCCCTGATAGCGCGCCAGTGGTATGGGCTGAACTGGGGGAAGGGGATAAAACGCTCCTCATCTACAACCACTATGATGTACAACCTGCCGAGCCGCTTGAATTGTGGGAGACGCCGCCGTTCGAGCCGGCCGTGCGCAACGGCCATATCTATGCGCGTGGTGCATCAGATGACAAGGGAGAACTGGTAACACGCATCCATGCCGTGGAAGCCTGGAAGGCCACTCAGGGTGCACTACCGTTAAAAATAAAGTGGCTTGTGGAAGGCGAGGAGGAGGTGGGTAGCGTTCACCTGCATCAATGGGTGGAGCAGCACCAGGGCATGCTGAAAAGTAATGGCTGTCTGTGGGAAGGAGGAGGATTCGACGAAAAAGGTCGCTTCGAGCTCACCATGGGTGTCAAGGGCATTTGCTACGTGCAACTGCGTGTAAAAGCAGTGGACCACGACCTGCATTCTTCCAGGGCGCCGCTCGCACCAGATGCCGCCTGGCGCCTGGTGTGGGCGCTCAATTCAATCAAGGACAATCAGGAGAACATTCTCATCGACGGTTATATGAAGTATGTGCGCGAGCCTTCTGCCGCTCAAATGGAGATGCTGCAGCACATTCCCATGGAGGAAGAAGAGATCAAGAATAAATGGGGTATCCACGAATTCCTCAAAGGCCGCTCCGGACTGGACGCGCTCAAGGCTTTGTACTTCGCACCGACAGCCACTGTATGTGGATTGACAAGTGGCTGGCAGGGCATGGGCACCAAGACCGTTCTACCGGCTGAAGCGACCGCCAAGGTGGATTTCCGCCTGGTGCCGGACCTGACCCCCGACATCGTAGTAGACCTGTTGCGTAAGCATCTGGACCGCTCCGGTTTTACGGACGTGGAGATCGTCAGTTACGATGGTTACCGCGCCGAGTTCTGCGACGTGGAAGCACCCATAGTCAAAGCTGCTGAACGCGCTGCAAAGCGCATTTACGGGCAGACTCCGGTGATGATCCCCAATTCGCCAGGGAGTGGACCCATGTGGTCGCTGTCGTCGTTTATCGGCGGTGTGCCAGTGGTCAGTGCAGGCATCTCACACAGCGACGCGCGGGTGCACTCACCTAACGAAAATATCCCCCTGCAAAACTATTACGATGGTATGCGCTACATCGGCGCACTAATCGACGAATTCGCGAAAAGCTGAATGAATCGGTGGGGGCAATCAGCCGGACTTGAGCTCGCTGCACAGCGCGGTATTTCGCTCCCTGACTGATTGCCCTGCCCGGTTCCTGCCTGAGCATGCGAACCTGTCGCAGAGGGGATCTATATCAACGATAATGATCGACCTATGACTGGATCGAAACGCTTCGCCATCCTGGCCGAACGTGACATCAATAAGGAAACGTTCGTCGAGCCCTGGCCAGAAGCAGGCCTGATTGTTACCGATAGTCCCTTTGACCCGCAACCTAGCCTGCGGATCGACTCTGCGCAACACCAGATCGTGGAGCTGGATGGTAAACAGCGCGCCGACTTCGATGCGCTGGATTTTTTTATCGCCGACCACGCCATCGACCTGAACGTGGCTGAGGAGGCGATGGCTAGCCCCTCGCGAAACCTCGCACGAATGCTGGTCGATATTAATGTACCGGCCTCCCGCATCCGGCGCCTGGTGGCGGGTTGTACGCCAGCCAAGCTCTGTGATGTGATCCGTTATATGAATGTGCTGGAGATGATGATCGGCCTGGCTAAGATGCGCGTACGTCGCACACCAGCAAATCAAGCACATGTCACCAATAAGCGCGAGCATCCTGCTTTGCTGGCTGCTGATGCGGCGGAGGCCGCCTTGCGCGGATTCGCTGAGATCGAGACCACCGTTGGTGTGGCTCGCTTCGCACCGCTCAACGCGCTGGCCATCCAGATTGGCTCACAAACCGGTCGCGGGGGAGTGCTCACACAATGCTCTGTTGAGGAGTCGTTGGGCCTGCGCATCGCCCTGAAGGGGCTCACCAGCTACGCCGAGACACTTTCCGTATATGGCACCGAAGGCACCTTTGTGGATGGCGACGATACTCCCTGGTCCAAGGCGTTTCTGTCTGCCGCCTACGCCTCACGCGGGGTGAAGATCCGTTTCACTTCGGGCACCGGGTCCGAAGCCCTCATGGGGCATGCGGAGGGTCGCTCCATGTTGTACCTGGAGGCGCGTTGCCTGTTAATCACGCGCGGTGCGGGAAGCCAGGGTGTACAGAACGGCTCCATTTCGTGCATCGCACTTCCCGAATCGCTGCCAGGTGGCGTGCGTGCAGTACTGGCTGAAAACTTGCTTGCGTCCATGCTGGGTCTTGAGGTCGCGTCCGGGAACGATGCTTTGGCTTCTCATTCTGCCATCCGTAAGTCGGCCAAACTGATGCTCCAGTTCATCCCCGGCACCGATTTCATATTTTCCGGATATTCTGCTGTACCCAAGCGTGATAACCTGTTTGGCGGTGGCAACTTTGATGCCGAGGACTTCGACGACTACAATGTTTTACAGCGTGACATGCAGATCGACGGGGGAGTGCGTCCTATTACCGAGGAGCAGGCGATTGGCATACGCCGTCAGGGAGTCCTGGCCATTCAGGCTGTGTATGCTGCACTGGGCTTCCCACCTATAACAGACGAGGAAGTCGAAGCGGCAGTGCTGGGTCATTCCAGCGATGACATGCCAGCGCGAGACGTGGTGGCTGATCTGTCCGCTGCCGACCGCTTCCTGGCTGGCAGCCAATCCATGCTGGATATCGTTGGAGCGCTGCAACAACGTGGTTTCACTCAGACGGCAGCAGCCATCCTGGAAATGGGCCGTCAGCGGGTCATCGGCGACTACCTGCAACCTGCCGCCATCTTTATGCCGATCCCGCACCTGGAACTAACACAGCCACGCTATCACGTGCTCAGTGCCATCAACGACGTAAACGACTATGCAGGCCCCGGAACGGGTTACCACATGAGTGAAGAACGCTGGAAGGAGATGCAGCGCCTTCCACAAGTAAAGTCACCGCGCGAATTTATCAAGGACCAGGTAAGTGGTCGCTGTGAGCGATTAGTGGAGTTGGGCGCTGCGAAGGAATCCAGGCACAGCGAGGTCATCGTCGCTGTCGGACCGGGATTCGGCACCGCGCTCACCCGAACGATCAACGGCGTGGACCATGAGAAGGTCCTGGAAGCCATTCTCACCGGCGTCGCCCGGGAGGGGCTCACGGCGCGCATCGTTAAGGTGTACCAGAGTTCCGACCTGGCATACATTGGCTACACAGGCACTGCACTAAGCGGGTCGGGTATTGCCATTGGGTTGCAATCTAGAGGAACGACTGTGATTCATAAGCGCGGCCTGGCCCGCCTGAACAACCTGGAGCTGTTCCCACAGTCACCCAGCCTGACACTTGAGATCTATGAGGCCATCGGGCGCAACGCTGCACGCTACGCCAAGGGCGAAGCCGTACGCCCCGTTCCGGTCCAGGTGGACAACTGGGCTCGCTTGCGTCTGATCGTGAAGACGGCACTGCTGCACCGCCGCGAGACAGAAGAGGTTCGTGATAAACCGCCTATGGAAATGTTCTTTGACTGGGAACCGGACGTGTGAGCCATCTGGTGTGAGCCAGAGATGGATCATGCTAACCACCGTCAAACGAACCAGACGGTCTGATTAAACGAATATCCATGACCAAGAACAATCAACCAACCTATCCGCTGGGTGAAGATGCTGGAACAGAGGTAATGGCTGCCAGTGGACGCAAGATCAAAGACATCACGCTTGAGGCGATAGCGAGGGGAGAGCTGAATGGCGCCGATCTGTTGATCAAACCGGATACGCTTCTGATGCAGGCACGGTTTGCGCGCGAGGGCGGCTTTACACAACTGGCCGAGAACCTGGAGCGCGCAGCAGAGCTTACTGCAGTACCCAACGACGAGCTTTTGCGCATGTATGAAACATTGCGGCCTGGCCGTGCCACGCACGCCGAAATGATCGCCCTGGCCGAACGCCTGGAGCTGCAATTCCACGCGCCCTTGAACGCTGCACTCGTGCGTGAAGCGGCTATGGTCTACCTGGCCCGAAACCTCGTGAAACGTTCACCCCCACCCGCGCCTATGGCAGACGACACCTACTAGCTCAGACAATCCGCGTAAACAATATACGGATGAAAATGGTGAGGCACCTGGCAGGCAGCTAATGCAGCCCATTCGTACCACATATGGCATGCAAAACCACGGCAAGCACTGGTGCGCTCCAGCTCGCGATGTCACTGGGATAGCGCGTAAAACTTCAGGATCATCTCAAAACAGAAAATGATCACATACAGGTGTTTTACGGCTGCCAGCATGGCGATGATGGATATTGCTGCTCTCGAGTCGAATCCGTTCTTATGTCCTCCAGAGTCTGCCCTACCCGCCTGTTGGGAGCGGTCTGGCGTAATAGCTCATGGCATAGCAGAACATGTACTACTTGGGGTCATGCTATAACCGTATCAACATAAGCTGGGTCAACCACACGAAATGCGAGGAAACGTGCTAATAGTACATTGCCGCAGCGGTTGGTTGTCTGGAATGCGACGGCAAGTTGGAGCTGATGTAGATATTGTGCACAGGAGCCGGTATGGGAGTAACACATATCACAAGCGTCGAATGGGCTACGCTCGAAGGTCACCGGCCACGTAGCGCCGGGTGCAACGCTCGCCTGGGCGTACATGGTGGGATCACACGTGTGCCTATCGTGCGCGTAACCGACAGCGACGGCATGCAGGGCGTTGGCGCTTCATGGGCAAAGGGCGAGAAGGCGCAGCGTATATTGGGTATGGAGTTGAACCAGCTATTTCTATCCGATCAGGGCGTTGCAGAAGCATGGCTGGATTTTGACTATCCCTTATGGGACCTCCATTGCAAGCGAACCGGTCAGCCAGTTTATGTCGCGGCCGCACAGATAACAGGTCGCACACCAATAACCAGTTTAAGCGCCCCGTGCTACGACACCAGCCTGTATATCGATGACCTGGAACAGACCACCGACGAAGCGGCGAGTCAGTTGATGGCCGATGAGGTTCGCCAGGGACTGGCTCGTGGTCATCGCGCTTTCAAAGTAAAGATCGGGCGCGGCGCGCGACATATGCCTCTGGCAGCGGGTACAGCTCGCGACATCGCTGTCATCCGTGCAGTGCGCGAGACCACCGGCTCGCAAGCCACTCTGATGCTCGACGCCAACAACGGCTACAACCTTAACCTGGCCAAGGATGTGCTGGATGCAACGCACGACTGTGACATATTCTGGCTTGAGGAACCTTTCCATGAAGACGGCGAGCTCTACCGGGACTTGAAGGGTTGGATGGTGAAGCGCGGACTACGGACACTTATCGCTGATGGTGAAGGTGAGGCAAGCACGCGCTTGCTGGAATGGGCTCACCAGGGACTTGTAGGAGCCATTCAATACGACATCCTCGGCCATGGTTTCACGCGCTGGCTGCGCACCGGGCGCCAACTCGATGCCTGGGAGGTGCTCAGTGCGCCTCATCATTACGGTAACGGGTACGGTAATTATGCTGCCTGCCACCTCGCCGCAGCGATTAAGCACTTTGCGGCAGTAGAGTGGGATGAGACTGACATTCCCGGTCTGTCTGCGCCTGGCTATAGCATCGAGAACGGTCGCTGCAATGTACCTCCTCACGCGGGCTTTGGAATCGAGCTGGATGACGACCTGTTCCAGCATGCTGTTCGTTCTACAGGTGGCCGCTTAAGCCTGGGTGGTAACACCTAGAGTAGTGAATTCGACACAACAGTTAGTCGCCTGCACCCAGACCATGAAAACTGACCGTCAAATCGCAGTGCGTGTCTCCCTGACATGCTGCAGGAACTCATCGACTTTGAAAGACACGAAAAACAAAACTTCCTGGTAATAAATAACCCGACGGAATGGTTATGACAGTGCATTGGTAGTACATACCATTGCCAAAGTCTGGATTCGTTATGCGCCGAAAGTTATGCTGGGGCTACAGACTTGGCATAAAGGATGGGTCGACACACGTGCCACTATGACTACTGGTAATGGGTCTTGCTTTGCGACGGCTTATTGCAGGTTATAATTTAAATTCATCAAATCGACTCTTAAGTAAAGTGTCGAGCCAACCACGTTGATCGAGTGAGGTAAGAGTCATGTCAGGTCATTCAAAATGGGCCACGATAAAGCGTGCGAAGGGCGCTAACGACGCCAAGCGTGGCGCCTTATTTACTCGTCTGCTTAGAGAGATTACCGTAGCCGCCCGAGAAGGGGGCGGTGATCAGGAAAGCAACTTCCGCCTGCGGCTGGCAGTTGATAAGGCCCGCGCCGCCAATATGCCGAAGGAAAACGTCGAGCGCGCCATCGCCCGCGCCACGGGTCAGGGCGACGGGGCGGTTAATTACGAGGAGCTAATGTACGAGGGCTATGGCCCACACAAAGTACCCTTGATGATCAAGGTCCTCACCGATAATCGAAACCGTACGGTCGCTGAGATAAGGCGCATGCTTCAGCGATCCGGTGGTCAACTTGGCGAAGGCAGCTCTGTAGCCTGGCAATTCAACCGTAAAGGCTACATCGTATTGGAACGCACTGACAAAGTTAATTCCGACGATGTATTTGAAGTGGCTGTTGAATCAGGCGCTGAAGATGTTGTGACGGGCGACGACACGATTGAGATTTACACGGATATAGACAGCTTCCGCGGAGTGCGTGAAGCCTTGCTCAAGAAAGGTTACCAGCTTGCCACGGCGGAGCTTTCCATGGTGCCCACTACCCAAACGCAACTCAGCCCGGAAGACACCCGGCAGGTGCTGGGTGTGATCGAAACCCTGGAAGACCTTGACGATGTACAGCAGGTGTACTCCAACCTGGAAATCAGCGATGAAGTGCTCTCGCATATGGAAGCCGCATGATCGTGCTGGGCATCGATCCTGGCATTGCGACGACCGGGTACGGCTTGATCCGCGAAGCTCCAGATGGCCGGCTCACCACGCTGACCTATGGCACCCTGCTGACCTCGAAAACGGATGTGCTGCCCGAGCGACTGTATTCGCTGCGCCAGCAGTTGATGGCTCTGGTACAGGAATGGCGGCCCACCGAATCGGCAGTCGAAACGCTGTTTTTCGCCAGTAACCTCAAGACGGCGATGACAGTCGGCGAAGCGCGCGGCGTCGTTCTGGTGACCTTGCATGAAAGTGGTATACCCATAGCAGAATACACGCCCTTGCAAGTGAAGCAGGCTATTACAGGTTATGGCCAGGCGGACAAGAAACAAATCCAACTTACCGTACAAATGCTGCTTTCTTTGGACCAATTACCCCGACCCGATGACGCGGCTGATGCGCTCGCCATTGCGATCACACACCTGCACGCTGCACGTTACAATCGTCTGAGCGATAAGGTTGAGCAAACGCCACCTCTTTAGCAACCGGTTTACCGCAACCGCCACAGCATAGTTTCCAGCCATGGCATTAAAATCCTGATGTCAAGTCGCGCATCCTGCGGCGGCAAGACAGGTGTCGCACCAAATAAAAAGGCCGGGTATCGTCGAGCACTCGGGCGATGAGTCTGATCCATGATTTCAAGGTTACGTGGAACCATTCTCAGCATCAAACCACCACTCGCGGTTGTGGATGTCGGTGGCGTAGGATTTAGGGTAGCGTGTACTCAGGCGGCCCTGGACATGCTCGATATCGGTCGTACAGCCGACCTGCACACGCACCTAATTGTGCGTGAAGACGAATTGTCGCTCTACGGTTTCTCCAGCGAGGAAGAAGTAACCCTGTTTCAAATATTGTTGGGTGTGTCTGGCGTCGGGCCGCGGACTGCTCTTGCGATGTTAAGCAAACTTCAGCCTGAAACCTTGCGTGCAGCCATTGTCGGCGATCGGGTGGATGTCATCTCAAGTGTGCCGGGCATTGGTAGAAAGACTGCCGAGAAAGTGATCTTCGCACTAAAGGGAAAACTGGGTGGATTGGAGTCTGCACCAGCTGCCCCACTGAGCTCTCTGGATACCGAAGTCATCAGCGCCTTAACCACTCTGGGTTATAGTGTAACCGAAGCGCAGGCAGCGGTTGCGTCGCTACCGCGTGGTGAAAAACTGGACCTGGAAGAAAAAATCCGCATGGCATTGATCTTTTTCTCACATTAAAACCACCGCCGCATCGCGACAGAAAGTAATAGCCTCCAATATCACCGACAGCTTGCCGGATGTGACCTTAAGAAGTTGACCGCGCCATATGGCCTGCGACGGGTCATGTCCAAACCTTGCATTCACACAGGTACAATGTCCTGACATGATTACGTCCGACACAGCGACCTCACAGGTGGATCGCGATCTTCAAGCCCAACTTACTTCAGCCCACGATAGCCCGTCATCGATCGCCGGCGCGGCGACCATTATTTCCATCGGCAATCTGAGCAGTCGCATCGTCGGGCTGTTTCGTGAGGTAGCTAAATCGTTTTACTTCGGCAACGGAATCATGGCCAGTGCCTTCCAATTGGCAGCTAACCCCCCCAGCCAGTTCTACGATTTACTCATCGGGGGCATGCTCAATTCCGCATTGGTGCCCACCTTCAGTGGTCTGGTCAGTGATCGCGCACGCGATGAACGACTGGCAGATTTCGGCAGGTTGCTGGGAGCGTTAATCGGGTTGGTTAGCCTGTTTTTACTGGTGTTGGTGGGCCTGCTTTGGATTTTTGCCAGTGGCCTGGCTGCCGTATTGGCTGGTGGCCCTGACCAGGATCTGCCACTGGTTGCAACGCTGCTACGCATCACCATACCCGCCATCATTTTCATGAATCTGAGTGGCATCTTGACAGCCGCGCTGTATGCACGTCGCAAGTTTGCCTTCACTGCATTCACGGCAACGGTCTACAACCTGTCGATGATTGTCTGCGTCGTGCTGCTGGAACGCCGGCTGAGTGTGTCAGCCCTGGCTGTTGGAATGTTACTGGGTAGCGTTCTGCAGGTGCTCATGCAGCTCCCCGGCCTGCGTGGAATACCCATTCGGCTGTCGCTGAACTGGCATCATCCAGGTGTTGGCCAGATCATCAGACTGTTCCTGCCCGTCGCAGGCGGATTGGCCCTGGCGCAACTGGCCGCCCTGGTGAGCTACGTGCTGGCAGGGCACATCGGTGCCGAGGGGCCAGCGACGATGAGCTACGCTGCACAGGTGATCCAGTTCCCGCTTGGCATGATCGTCGTGGCCGTCTCCTCGGCGATCCTGCCTGCTCTATCCATGCATGGTGGACAGGCATCGCATGAATCATTCAAGAATACGCTGGCTCAAGGTTTGCGACTGGTATGGGTGCTCATCATGCCTGCCTCGATAGGCCTGTTTGTGCTGGCACAGCCAGTCGTGGCGCTTCTCTTTCAGCGAGGCGCTTTCACCCCTGCCAGCACCACCTACACCGCCCTCGCCTTACGCGCGGCCGTACCGCAACTCATCTTCGCCGCAATCGACCAGCCACTGATAAACGCCTTCTATGCGCAGCGGGATACCCGCACGCCCACCGTGATCGGCGTGCTGTCCACGGTGTCATACCTCGTGCTCCTTGGCGTGCTTTACACGCTTTCCACCCGCGGACTGCGGGAGTTCACCCTCACGGATCTGATCTTGGCCAATTCGCTCAAGACCGGTCTGGACGCCTGTCTCATGTCATTTTTCCTCTTGCGCAAGATCGGCGGGCTACGAGGCTTCGATATTGCTGGACTGGGCTTGAAAGTCTGTGCCGCATCAGTCTTGATGGGACTGGTGGTATGGTGGGTTATGGCACTCATCCAGGATCATGTGGGCAGCGCACAGTTCACCTCCAATGCACTAACAGCGATCATCGCAGCCGTGGCGGGCTTGGGGGTCTATCTGGTCTGCCTGACTGTGTTACGTGTTCGTGAATTGACGCTGCTACGTGGATTATTGCGGCGAGCGTAAGAGCTTTCTAAGATGACCTTCATCCACGGTTCACACTGAAGGTTTTGCGTTCTGACACCTGTACCAGCCAGCCAGCTAGACTA
Organism: Chloroflexota bacterium; assembly: GCA_021788625.1. Lineage (GTDB taxonomy): Bacteria > Chloroflexota > Anaerolineae > J036 > Brachytrichaceae > CAIXPS01. Next base: position 40,259 of record JAJYKL010000011.1, on the reverse strand, counting down.
GAATGGTGGGCGTGACGAGGATGGAAACGAAAACTGAAATGGGGTTTGTTAAGGTAAATCAAGATATCCGTCCGCTCAGAGAAGGCGAAGCCGGCTCTCCCGCTGCGTCAGGTGCCACCGTGCCTTTACGCAGACCGGATTGGTTGAAGGTACGGGCACCGTCCGGGGAAACCTATCACAACCTGAAGCGGCTCATGCGGAGTAAAGCCCTGCATACGATCTGTGAGGAAGCCAACTGCCCCAACATGTCAGATTGTTGGTCACGGGGGACGGCGACCTTTCTGATCATGGGTGACACCTGTACTCGCTCGTGCGGCTTCTGCGATGTCAAGACGGGCCGCCCCTCACCGCTTGATTGGGCTGAGCCACTTCGGGTGGCGCAGGCTGTCAAAGCCATGAACCTGGATCATGTGGTCATCACCTCAGTGAATCGTGATGAGCGGGCCGACGGGGGTGCGCCCATCTTCGCATTGTGTATTCGGCAGATCCAGTTGGTTCACCCCTCCTGTACTATAGAGGTACTCGTGCCTGACTTCAAAGGATCCTCTGCGGCATTGGAGATGGTCATGCGCGAACAGCCGGACATTCTGAACCACAATGTGGAAACAGTCCCGCGGTTGTTCAAGCGGGTGCAACCTCAAGATCATTACGAGTGGGCACTTACTACGCTCACGAATGCCAAGCACATTCAACCCGATGCCATTACCAAGTCAGGCATCATGCTCGGACTGGGTGAAACATCCGACGAAGTGCTGGCAGTCATGCGTGACCTGCGCACAGCCGGCGTGGACATCCTGACGATCGGCCAATACATGCAACCCAGCAAGCAGCACCTGCCCGTTGAACGTTACTGGCACCCCGAGGAGTTTGCTGAATTTCGTCGCGTGGGCAAGGACATGGGCTTCAAATGGGTTGAGAGCGGACCTCTCGTGCGCAGCTCGTTCCGGGCTGAGCTTCAGGCACGTGCCTTATCCAGGCGCTGGTTATCGATACAGGCTTCGCAGGATCAACAAGGTGAAACCATTACAGCCCGACCCACAACAGGAAATGCCTAGTCGGATTCGAGACGATGGCCATTCAGTTCCTTCATCTACAGCACCAAGCCGACTTTCGAAGTTTGCGGTTGCGCTGGTGATCCTTCTGTTTATCGATCTGGGCTTCGTGTTGGTAGAGAGTTCCAGAACGGCTGGAACCGTAGCCATGGACCTATCGAAGGAGGTACCGGCCAGTGTCCAGGCGGCTGCTCCCACTACGCTGAGCGTGTCAGTCAATACGGCCACCCCAGCTGCTACCCAGCCGGCGCACGAAACGCCCACCACCTCACCCACCGCATCCCCTACCCCGGTACCCACTCAGATACTTGACCTGGCGACCAGTGAACCCACGGTGACCTTAACCCAAGCCCCGACCCCTACGGACCGCATCACCCTGACCGCGACGGCATTGGCCACAAGCACCCTATCGGTCTCATCGACTACCCAGCTATCGCTCACCATAGGAGCATCCGGGTGCGCTGAAACAACCGGCAAGCTGATCACGGACACAATCACCAGCCGAGTACTCGGTCACGCCCTACCTGTTCAGATCTACCTGCCACCGTGCTACGATAGTACCCGGTTTACCTATCCAGCCCTCTATTTGATCCAGGGCAGTGCTTTTACGATAGGTGAGTGGGCAGCCGATGGGGTGACGCAGGTTGCAGACCGGGAGATGAGTGCGGGGTCACTCCCACCCTTCATCATTGTCATGCCTGCCAGCGATCTGGACTATGGTGACAGCAGCGTCTACACGTACTCGTCCGGTGGGAAAGGTTCCTGGGAAGACTTTATGATCAATGATCTGATACCCGTGATTGAGTCGAAATATGGCGCCTGGCCTTCGCGTGAAGGTCGCGCCATCGGGGGCATCTCGCGTGGAGGATACTGGTCATTGGAGATCGGCTTCACGCACTCCGACCTGTTCGCTGCAATCGGCGGGCATAGCCCTTCCATCACCGCTGATGAATTGATCGGTGCACCGGCGAACTTTAGCATGGTGAGTTACATTCGCTCGCTCGATCTAGTCAAGACCACGCGTATCTTCCTCGATGCAGGCAGCACCGATTGGGCTCAGCGTGGCGTGACCCAGCTCACCTCCGATCTGGACGCCAGGGGTATCACTTACACTGTTAGCAGTGGCGAAGGTGGTCACGACGACACATATTGGGCTTCGCGTATTCCAGATTACCTGGCGTTTTACTCAGCGAACTGGCCACACACAGCACCAGCCAGGCCTGCTCGGGCAGGTAACCCAAACGACAACCAACAAGAGGTGGATAAACCTTAATATGCGCCGTTGGATCTTCTGGGTCGGTGTCCTCATCAGCGTTGCGTTGCTCTATGTATCGCTAAAAGGTCTGCAACTTAACGATGTATGGCAGAGCCTGCGCCATGCGGATCTGTGGTGGATCTTCCCCGGCATCGCCACCTATTTCCTGGCTGTTGCCGTGCGCACATGGCGCTGGTCCTACCTGTTACGTCCCTCAAAGCGTGTCCGCTATGGCAAGCTCTATGAGACGGTCGTCATAGGGTACATGGGCAACAATGTGTACCCCGCTCGCGCTGGCGAACTGGTACGGGCCTACGTATTGCGCCGCAACGAGGGCGTGCCCATAGCGTTCAGCCTGGCCACCATCTTGATCGAACGCATCATGGATGGCATCGTCATGATTGCATTCGTACTGATTGGACTGCCCAATGTCCAGAATCTGCCGTCCGCAGCCCACGAATACGTACTGTTAGCATCTGCACTATTTGTCGCTGCCGTCAGCGTGTTTTTCTGGCTGGCACTTGCACCGCGCATGGCCAGTAGAATCGCACAGGCCGTGATTACGCGTGTGATCCCGCATCACTTCCAGGCCAGCCTGTTGACCATGGTGAATCGTTTTGTGCAAGGTGCAGGCAGCTTAAGGCGCCCAGCTGACCTGCTGGCCATAGCTGCCAGCACAGTGCTGGCATGGCTACTGGAGACCTGTAAGTACTGGTTCGTGATGCACGCGTTCACTCTGAACCTCTCGTTTGTTGATTTAATGCTGGTGAATGGAGTGGCGAACCTATCCACGATCATTCCTTCGGGACCTGGTTACGTTGGCACTTTTGACTCGGCCGGAATCGGCATCATCTCATCACTCGGTGTGAAGCAGGAGCTGGCCACGGCCTACACCCTTGTTTTGCACGCGGTGCTCTGGCTGCCTGTGACACTGCTCGGTGCGTTTTTCATGCTGCGGGAAGGCCTGAAGTGGGCGGACTTCCGGCGTGCTGAGGAGTCCGTCACTGCGGCAAAATAGCCATATGGAGATCGCTATTATCGGTGCAGGCGCGACGGGGCTGGCAGCAGCGTATGACCTGGTGCGCGCAGGTCACCGCGTTACTCTTTATGAGGCGGGTGCTAAACCAGGTGGTCTTGCAGCTGGTTTCAAGGCACCAGGATGGGACTGGTCGCTGGAAAAGTTCTACCATCACTGGTTTGCCAGCGACGCCGACGTATTGAAGTTGGGCGAGGAGATGGGTGTACGCGATCGCATGATTTTCAATCGGCCGGTTACGGTGGTGTATTACGGCGACCGATTTTATCAGCTCGATGGCGCGCTCTCCACACTGATACCCGCTCTGCCCTGGCTGGACCGAGTGCCCCTGTCTGGTACCGTGGCCCGTGGACTATTGGCGCTCAGGTTCCCAGGCCTTTCTGCGGTGGATACGTTACGCTATGGTTTTCTGGGTGCCTACCTGATACTCACATCCGACTGGCGTAAGCTGGAACGCGAGACAGCACACCAGTGGTTGAGCCGCTGGGCAGGCCGGCGAGGCTATCAGGTACTTTGGGAACCATTACTGGTTGGTAAGTTCGGCGACGAACTATACCAATCCGTTAATATGGCATGGATGTGGGCACGTATCAAAGCCCGCACACCACGGCTCGGGACGTTCATCGGCGGGTTTCAGGCTTTCTTCGACGAGCTAGCGATCAATATACAACGGCAGGGGGCCGTCCTTCATTACGAAACGAGGGTTGAGCGGATCGAGCGTGCTGGTGAAACAAATGGCCTGAACGTTATGCTCCGCCCGTCCAGTTCCGCAGCACCAACCGCGCCTATCCATTATGACCAGGTTCTTGTCACCACATCACCGCGATTAATGTCTCAGCTGGCACCTCAGTTACCCGCGGATTATCTGGGCACCTTAAAGAACTTGACATCACTCGGAGCCGTCGTGATGATCGCGGCACTGGACCATCAGCTCAGCCGGCAGGGTTTTTACTGGCACAACCTGCCCAAGAGTGCGGGGTTCCCTTTTCTAGCTTTATGTGAGCACACCAACTTCGTATCCAACGAGCATTTCGGTGGCCAACACCTGATTTACTGTGGTGACTACATTCCCGTCACGCATCCCTATTTCGCGATGAGCGATGAAGAACTGTGCCAAACATACTTACCTGCCCTTAAACGCTTCAATCCTGACTTCGAACCAAGCTGGGTGAGGCAAACGTGGGTGTTCAGGGAGCCGTATGCACAACCGGTTCCGTTTATTAACCATTCGCACAATATCCCATCTACGCGTACACCTATCGCGGGTCTCTTTTTCGCCAGCATGAGTCATGTCTATCCCTGGGACAGGGGTACCAACTATGCGGTACGACTGGGACGCGAGGTAGCTGCCGAAATGATCAATGCGCATCATCCCGGCATCACGACTGTCTAGACACGACCAAGCGTTGATACAATCGCACCTCATGGAACCTCACCCACCGAACGTCGTCGTCTTTTTCACCGACCAGCAACGCTGGGACACCACCGGTGTGCATGGAAATCCGCTTGAGCTCACTCCTCATTTCGACCGTATGGCATTGGAGGGCACGCATGTACGCTATGCTTTCACACCGCAGCCAGTATGCGGCCCTGCCCGGGCCTGCCTGCAAACCGGGTTATATGCCACTCGCGTTGGTTGCTTCCGTAACGGCATAGCACTGCCTGCCGGTGCGATGACGCTGGCACATCATTTTAGTGCCGCTGGGTATCGGACCGCATACATAGGCAAGTGGCACCTGGCAGACAAGGACCCAGTGCCGGAGCAACAACGGGGCGGGTATCAGGATTGGCTGGGCGCCAATGCATTGGAGTTTACGTCGGAACCCTACCACACGGTAATGTACGATAACGACAATCGAGCGGTGACATTGCCTGGCTATCGCGTGGATGCACTCACCGATGCGGCCATTCGTTACCTGGACGCACACCAGAGCGAGCCTTTCTTCCTCTTCATCTCCTACCTGGAACCTCATTTCCAGAACCGCGTGGATGACTACCCACCGCCGGATGGCTACCGCGATCGCTACGCCGGGCGTTGGGTACCTCCAGACCTGGCAGAGTTGGGCGGGTCAGCCCACCAGCATTTGGGTGGGTATTTTGGCATGGTAAAACGATTGGACGAAGCTTTAGGCCGGATACGCGATGCACTCAAGAGCCTGCTCCTCGATACCAATACGATTCTCCTGTTCACCAGTGATCACGGATGCCACTTCAAGACCCGCAACAGTGAATACAAGCGTTCCTGTCACGAGAGCTCCATCCGAGTGCCCATGGCGCTATGTGGACCGGGATTTGATAGCGGAGGGCAACTGCGCGAAATGGTCAGTCTCGTCGACTTACCGCCCACCCTGCTGGATGCATGCGGTCTTCCTGTGCCCGCTGAGATGCAGGGGCGATCGATAATGCCACTCCTGCGTCGTCAACCCACGACGTGGCCGGACGACATTTTCGTGCAAATCAGTGAAGATCAAGTTGGCCGTGCCATCCGCACGCATCGGTGGAAGTACTCGGTCTACGCACCAGACCGGAATCCAGTCTCTGATCCCGGCTCAGATCGATACGTAGAGCAGTTTCTTTACGATCTGCAATTCGATCCCTATGAACAGCGAAACCTGATCGGCTATGAATCGCACGCACGTGTGGCGGAGAGGCTGCGGGAACGTCTGGTATGGCGCATGGAGCTGGCAGGAGAGGAAATGCCCGAGATCACTCTTGCACCGGTCAAAGCCAGTGGCCAAAAGCGCGTAGAAGCAGGTGAGGTCAACCTGTGAAGGGCACTAGCTGAATCGAATCACGAAGGTCGACCTGAGCGAACGCCCCGGAGAAACCCGATTCAACGTTAGCGGATACGAATGCGTTCGACTTCTTCTGCTCCGAAGCCAACAGCACGGTAGAAGTCTTGCGCGACGGGGCTGCCACGCGAGCTATCCACCAGCAATTGGTCGGCACCGCGAGTGCGTGCCCGGCGCATGGCGAGCTCAAACAAAGTACGCCCCACTCCACGCCGGCGGAATCCTGTCTCTACAGCCAGCGCATCGAGCCAGGCGCGTGTTTCAGACAATGTCTTTGCAAAAGACAGTGCACAGAATGCAACCAATTCATGCGCATCGGACTCGACAACCCATACCTCCAAACTTGTGTTGCTGCGCAGCTCAGCCAGTACGTGTTCTCCTTCCGCCGGTGTCATAGCAGCTTCGGCAGGGATAAGCTTCATCAGCCTCACGACCTGTTCGTAGTCATCTGGACGGACACGCCGAACAAGCATGCCGGATGGTCCAATGACTTCGTTACCCGGTGCCATCTGCTGGTGCACCTCGCGCCAGCGTGCGATCACCTCACGGTGGGTTCGAAAGCAGATAGGGGGAAATTCATCGGGTGCGAACAGAGCCACAGCGCGTGCATCATCACCTGCTTGCAAGGTATGGACATCAAGTGGCTGAGCCCGATAGAAAATAATCAGCCCGCTGCGTGGAGGTCCTTCAGGGAACGAGTAAACGCCAAATAACTCGATCAGTTCGATGTCTAGGCCAGTCTCTTCCCGTGCTTCACGCACAGCCGCCTGCTCCACACTCTCGTCCGCTTCGATAAATCCCGAGGGTAAGGCCCATTCGCCCTGGCGTGGTGGACGATCACGTTGCACCAGCACCAATTTCCCGCCATGTTCGATGAGGATACCAACGCCAGGTACTGGGTTTTCATATTGCACGTAACCACAGGACGGGCACTGCCAGCGCGACCTGCCTTCCACCTCAGTCAAACGCATCGGTGAACCACATTTATGGCAATATACAGTCTCTCGTTCCATGGACAGTATAATTATGGCATGACTCCGGAGCGTCCGCCCACGGACATGCGAAAGCTAAGGCGTGATTTTAATAACCGCGGGCTGTTGTTAGTCATAATCGGGTTGGTCGTCGTTGGGGGTATCTTTGTTGCGTTGCTGTATGGCCCTTCCGCCGCAACTGCCAGTATACTTTGCCTTCTGGCTGGAGCGGTTTTAGCTCTATTTGTATGGCTCATCTTGACGCTGGTGCAGAAGGTTATAGGTGATGACTGAGGCATGACCATACGCAATGACCGGTTGCGGCGATTGGTAGCGGTTTTTCTGACACTTGTAATCACCCTGACAGCCTGCGCTCCGTCGCTTCTGAACCGCACACCTCCCACCCCCGCCATCCCACCAGGTCTGCCGAAGAGCACTCAGGAACAACTGAGTGACTACAACCTGGTCGTGCAGGCAATCCAGACGAAGTACCTCGACAGCAACTTATCAGGGACCACATGGCAGGCTGCCGTAACCACTTACCGTGACCGTATTCTACAAGGCGTGGATAACACGCGTTTCTTCGATGCGCTTGATGGACTGCTCAGCTCACTTCATGACGATGACCTGGTGGTGATTCGTCCTGTCACATCCACTTCACCCAGCGCATCGTCGAATGTGTCTGGCACTTTTTCGGGGATTGGAGTGCAGGTCGCTTTACCCGAACCGAACATGAATCGCATCCTGGTGTTGAAGGTCTACGCTGGTTCACCGGCTGAGGCGGCCGGTATACAGGCTCACGATTCCATCTTGCGAGTGGACGGACAACCTGTGAAATATACCGACCGGAACAATGTTCTCTCCCGCGTACGCGGACCCAGCGGATCGCAAGTCACCCTTACCATCCATACACCAGGGAAAGCCAATCGCGATGTGATCGTGACACGTGCGCCTATTACCACGACCAGCCAGTCAATCGTGGAGCGTCTTCCCAACACCAACCTCGCTTACATCCTTCCGGATTTGACAGATGCTGAAGCGACCCCGCTTGATATCGCTCAAGGTTTGCGTGACCTGTCCAACCCGCAGGAGCCGGATGGATTGATCCTGGATCTGCGTACCATACAGAATGGTAACTTCCCCTTCACAGGATTGCTGGAGTTATTTGTCAACGGTCATGTCGGCACGCTTTATACGCGAAGCGGCAAAACACCAATCCAGATTACAGGAAAGAACATTGCGGGATCTCAGATTATTCCTATGGTGGTGCTGGTGAGTGATCAAACGCGGGGAGAAGCGGAATCGTTTGCCGGAATTCTACAGGACCTGGGACGAGCCAAGATCATTGGCAATCGCACCCCTGGCAGCGCGCCGATCCTGCTACCTGTCTCATTGCCCAACACCGGAGCCCAGGTACTGATCCCGGCTGGCGATATTCGTGGGGTTAAGAATGTAAGCTGGTACAAACACGGTATTCAACCCGATATCGTATCGAACCAGGACTGGGAGACGTACACAAACCAAAACGATCCGATTTTAACAACGGCCGAGCAAGCTTTGACGCGTTAGGCTCCAATCCGTGCATTGGGCGATGCAAAGCCGATCGGATATCGGAAGGCAACGAGGCAGCCATCAAACAACACACTCGAGACCTACGTTTACAGAGCCACTCAGGGCGACTGACCGAAAGCTTGCGAAGTTCTGCCTATGGCTTTGGACTACCTACCTCAGCTTCAGGAGCATCAGAATCTTTGGGCCAAAGATGAGAAGACCTGCGACGACAGCGCTGATGGCTGCCACCAATACAGCGGCCGCACTGCTATCTTTTGCGATCTTCGCCAGCAGGTGATACTCGGGCGAGACGCGGTCAACGATCGCTTCCACCGCCGTGTTAATCAATTCAGTCTGGAATACCAATCCCACCACGATGGCCACCACGGCCCACTGGTCCAGCGAGATACCCAGTAGCAAACCCGCAATAACCACAACCAGCATGATGATGGCATGCACCCTGAAGTTGCGCTGAGTGCGCAAGGCATACCACACTCCCTGGAAGGCATAATGAAAGGAGAGTGTCAAAGACCTGGCACGTATATAAGGCTGGGTGGCCAGGTTGTCTGACTTATCGTCAGTGGCTTGGGAGGCATCATGCTTACTCGGATTTACTCCTGCGGGCTCGGTGCCATTTTTCACAGGATTCTGCATAAAAGACCTTTCAGGTATTCAGCCTCGGGGAAAGTTACCAACACCGGGTGATCACTGGCTTGGGTAAAGCGTTCTACGATCTGAACGTCGCGGCGCGCCTCTACAGCAGCGCTGAAAATCACCTTTTGAAATAGGGCTGCGTCGACGACCCCAGAGCATGAAAACGTTGCAAGCAGCCCGCCAGGGCGTACCAGCAACAGCCCAATGCGATTCAGATCTTTGTACGCGCGAGCAGCACGTTCCACCTGTTCGGGACTGTGGGCAAATTTAGGTGGGTCCAGGATGACCAGGTCATATTGCTCTCCGGCTGCACGTCGCGTACGCAGGTCCACAAAGGCATCCGAAGCGACAAACTGTAATTCAGTTTCCGTTGGCCCCAGTAAGCGTGCGTTCAGCTCGCCCACTCGCAAAGCCTCGGCTGAGGAGTCCACGTTGACAACACGCGTAGCACCGGCGGTCGCCGCCACCACGCCAAAGGAAGCGGTATAGGCAAATTCGTTCAGTACCGTTATACCGGCGCAATAGCGTGCCAGGCGTGCCCGGTTCTCTCGTTGATCCAGATAAAAACCGGTTTTCTGACCTTTCGCTAGATCCACCGCGAAACGTAAACCGTTTTCGACGATCTCCACGTTCTCCGCGGGTGCCACGCCATGGAGAGCACTGATAGGGGCGGAGGCGTGAACATGTTCAAAGCGCATACGCTCTTCGTCAGCATGTTCTTCGATGCTACGTGGCGACACGACCTCAATCAGAGCATCCTGAAGGGCAGCACGCGCATTAAGTGCCGCCAGTGTAGACAGCTGCATAACGATATGTCCAGCGTAGTTATCAGCAATCACTCCCGGCAGGCCATCGCTCTCACTGAAGATCAGGCGCTGTGCATCGGTATTTTTCAGGAGCGGATCATGCTGCCTGCGTTGGATGGCTTGCTGCACTCGATGCTTCCAGAAGCTCTCATCAACCACCTCATTTTGCTCCCAGGTCAGTAATCGAACTGCAGTCTGTGCCTGCTGATTGATCACGCCACGCGCCAGCCATTCACCCGAATTGGTGCACACATCCACTATGCTGCCATCTTTAGGCCGACCGTCGATCTGCTTGATCGCCCCAGCAAACAGACGAGGATGCCGGGCGCGTACGGATTTATCGCGTCCCGACTTAAGGACCACCACCGGCAAAGCCTGCGACCGTGAGGCGTCGGTCATTTCTGAGCCCATACGGGAAGCATTTTAATTCTGTTTGACACCCAAGCCTGATGGCGTATAATTTCTACGCTCTTTTGGGGGCTAGCGTCCATGCGCCCGCTCAAAGGAGTTTATCGTTGCAGATCGATATTGACACAGGTCACTCACCCGTAGGGTGTTGCTCTGTTCGCTTTCCCGAGGAGGCGCAACACAGCCGATCGGTGTGTCCAAGAGGTGCAAGAGATGTATGCAATTGTTGAGGTGGGTTCACGCCAGTATCGCGTGTCTCCAGGTGAGAAATTCCTGGTGGAAAAGCTGGCTCATCCCGCTGGCAGTTCAATAGAATTACCCGTACTGCTTCTATCCGACGAGTCCGGGGTGACAGTGGGTACCCCCCATGTGGAGGGTAAAACCCTGACCGTGAAAGTCATGGGAGAGGTCAAAGGCGAGAAACTGATCGCCTTTAAATACACACCCAAGAAGCGTTATCGCCGCAAGACTGGTCACCGTCAAACCTATACCCTGTTACAGGTGCCACCTGAGAAGAGTGCCGATGTACCACAGGTGGAAGCAGCGAGTCTGACTCAGCCAACTGAAGTGGCACAGCCCATAGTAGAACCCGCAGCAGCATCAGTGGCAGAAGTGGATTCTGTGAAAGCCACTTCAACTGACGAGGTTTCGGTAGGAACCACGCCAAACGCGGACAATTTAGCTACATCTGCTCCAGCAGCAGATGCGTCGGCTGCGGAGTTACCGGCTCCATCGGATCCCACAGTAAAGACCAATGACACCCCAGGCGACAATTAAGGAGAGGACAAGATGGCGCATAAGAAAGGTGGAAGCTCGACAACTAACGGACGCGACAGCCAGTCGCAGCGCCTGGGTGTGAAACGTTTCGGTGGACAGGTGGTTAGATCTGGCAATATCATCGTCCGCCAGCATGGTACACGTGTCAAGCCAGGTGCCAATATCGGAGTAGGCTCGGACCATACTCTGTTCGCGACAGCCGATGGCGTCGTTCTGTTCGAGACACTTCCCAGTGGTCGAAAGCGAGTCAGTATCGCGGTGGATTCAAAGGTTGCTGAAGAACAGGCTGAGCCCGTTACACCTGCGGCACCGGAAAGTGCGGAGACAATAGCATGAAGAAGGATATCCATCCCAAGTATTACCCCGACGCGAAAGTATATGTCGGTGGTGAGCTGGTCGGCACGGTGGGTTCCACACGCCCCGAATTGCATGTGGATGTCTGGTCTGGCACACATCCATTCTTCACGGGCCAACAGCGTATCATCGACACTGAAGGTCAGGTAGATCGTTTCCAGAAGCGGCTGGAGCGCAGCAAGAGCAGCACCAGCCTGGATAAAGCTGAGAAGCAACGTCGTCGCCGAGCTCGCCGGGCCATTGCTGAATTGGTCGACGAGCAGGAACAGGAAGGTGACGCAACTGGCGAGACTACCGCTAGTGCGGAATAAGCGGACTCACCTCCGGCTTATTTCACGGAAGCCGTCCTGTATTACGATGCAGGACGGCTTCTGATTTCATCGAGAAGCAAGGGCTCATGCCGCTTTCATTCCGTCTGAAAGGAAGGGCTTACCGGGCCTTTCCAGTAGGGCTGTCCGAGCGCCGTCGACCCTGACCATTTCAGGGGGTAGCCGGAATCCCGCCGGCCACTGCGTTCGCTCGTTATACATTACTTCTGTCAGAATCGTCCCTGTCAAATTCGCACCGCTCAGGTCAGCGCTAACCAGGTCAGCTCGACTTAGGTTAGCCCCACCCAGGTTCACACGTACTAATGTGGCACCGGCCAGATCGGCATCCACCAGATCCGCTTCTGTCAAATCACTTCCTGTCAGATCAGTACGCACCAGGGTGGCACCAGCAAAATGCACCCTGGCCGCTTTCGCGCCTGCAATGTCCGCCTCCGTCAGGTCCGCTTTGGTGAGGTCCGCTCCTATCAGAGTCGCTCCGGTTAAATCAGCTCGTACCATGTGAGCTTTGACCAAACTGGCACCGGACAGATCAGAGTTGACCAACTGAGCTCCTGCCAACTCAGCTCTCATGACCACGGCCTCGACCAGACGGGCACTGGTCAATATGGCACCAGATAAGATCGCCCGCACCATTGTTGCCCCTGCCAGATCAGCGCCGGCGAAGTTGGCTGCGGTCAGGTCTGTCCCGGTCAAGTCAGCTTTGACCATGCTGGTGCCAACTAAAACGCTCTTATTCAGGTGAGCATCGGTTAGTACAGCCTCGTCGAGATTCGCTTCGACTAAATTTGCGTTGAAAAGAATTGCTCCGGAGAGGTCCGCGCGAGACAGGTTGGCTCTATACAGGTTGGCATCTTCGAGGTTTGCTTGAGCGAGGTTAGCGCCCATCAGATTGGCTCGGGAGAAGTTCGTTTTGACCAGTATGGCCAGGGCCAGGTCAGCACTTACCAGATCCGCGGACTCGAAGCTGGCTTGCTTAAGGTTACTGAGTCCCAGGTCTGCGCCCTTCTTGCCGTTGATAACAGATCCAAGGTCGACGCCATTAAAGTCCACCCCCGCCAGATTCAATTGTCGGAAACGCTCCTGGCGTCCTTTGGCAGCCCATTCCCATACGGCGTTGATGCTCTGCTTGCGCGTTTCAACCGCATCGCGCCTGTTTTGTAGCACGGACGTGATCCAGCTTCGCAAGATGCCTGCGATGACGGCTCCAATCAATGCACACAAGCCGCCAACGATCATCAGGAATATATCGCGGTTAAAAACCATGTCAGGGCTCCCTTGCCTGCACAAATGCTATTATCCATTGTGAGCGTTTGAAATGCAAAACATTCATGGAACATGGATTTCCGTATTTCCGTGTTTTCAGCGCCATTCCGAAATGGCACCTGGCAGGTCTGGTGTTTGCATTTCTGTTGGTTTTCATCATTCTGGTTTTCGCCAGCGTCTCTGCTCGCAAGGGGGATATACAACACACACCAGGCGATCCACACGGTTGAGCGGACTAAAAGCTTATCAACCGCCCACCATGCCACTTCCGCCTCTGCCTAACTTACTTCACCATTGCACCAGCGCATGGAATGGAGAATCCTTTCGGTCCCAGGTGTTGAGTGCGTCTGACACTCCATCCTGTTGTGCCTCTGGTTATGGATGACTTTACACTCATCAGCATTGCTCTGCTCGGGACCGTTGCAGGTTCCTGCATTGCACAGTTGCCTGGGTTGCATGTCTACAACGTAGCCGGAGGGGTGTTGGTTGCTTCGATCAATACCTCACTCCATGGTATGCCTCTGGCCATGCTCTGGATAGGACTTTTAGTCGGGTGGGTTATTTCCAACACGATCCCCAGTATTTTTCTTTACGCTCCAGACGATGCCAACGCCTTCACCGTTCTGCCAGCGACCCGACTCCTTTTACGCGGACAAGGTTTTGAGGCAGCTTTACTGGTTGGCGGCGGAAGCCTCGGTGCGCTCATCTGCCTGGCAGTGCTTGCACCTGCTCTGAGTGATCTGTTGCGACCACTCCATCAAATCATCCAACCGCATTATGGTTGGATGCTGGCTGCCATTGTGGCTTTTTTACTCCTGAGTGAATGGCCACGAAACGATGACCGATCTACTGCCCCGCACTCCAGATTACTGGGCGCCTGGGGTTACCTCGGCGCTGGTCTAGCCACCTTCACTCTGAGCGGACTGCTCGGTTTTGTACTGAGCTACTCCAGCCCCATCGCTGTGTCAGCAGCTTACCAAAATCTTTTACCAGCATTCGTAGGCCTTTTTGCCGTGCCGAGCTTGATACAGGTCGTACTGTATGGCGTGCAGCCGCCTCGGCAGAATCAGACAGCCTTCCATCCATCGGCGCGCTCCCTCCTGCAGGGTACGTTAAGTGGTTTGGCGGGCGGAGCCTTTGCTGCCTTCCTGCCCGTAATAAGTGGTGGAATCGGCGCCATGCTTTCCGGTGCCGCCACGGCTCAACGCGATGACCGCTTGTTCCTCATCTCACAAGGTGCCTCAAAGGTTACCTACTACGCGGGTAGTCTACTCTTGCTCTTTGTGCCAGGTCTCGGTCTGGTTCGCGGTGGGATGGCATGGATGCTCAGCTCAGTCTATATGCCAGACGGGTATCACACGTACTGGCTGGCTATTGCGGCCATGGCGTTTGGTGGCGTCCTTGCGTTCGGGCTGCTGATACTGTTTGCACGGATTGCGTCGGCTCTGAGCGAACGCGTGCCGGTCAGGATCATCGCCCTATGCTCATTGGGAGTCGCGGCCAGCATCACATTAGGTTTCACGGGATTGGCCGGGCTCGCTGTGATGGCTGTAGCCACCAGCGTCGGGCTCATACCAATCCTGATCGGAGGGCGACGCATGAATTGTTTAGGCATCTTGCTCGTACCTATGACACTCAACCTGCTCGGGTATGGACCAAGCATAGCATCATGGATGGGGCTAATCGGCTCGCTACGATGACCCAGTCAGCAAATCCTGTCAGTGCTGTGGTACTGGCGGGTGGGCAGAGCCGGCGCATGGGCCGCGATAAAGCACTGCTCCGGATCGGGGATCAACCGCTCCTGGTTGTGGTGTTAAAGCGACTTGCATTTCTCTCGGGCGATTTGATTGTCGCCGCCGGTGAGCGGGGCTGTTATGCGGAGGTACTACGGTCTGCGCCACCCACTCGATGTGTCAATGATCCATTTCCACATGCGGGGCCTTTAAGCGGTATATACGCTGGTCTTCAGGCAGCCAAGCACTCACATTCCATTGTGGTTGCATGCGACATGCCCTACTTGAATGTAGCATTATTGAGTTGGATGATTGATCAAGCAGGCAGTTACGATGCCGTGGTGCCGCAAGTCATGACAAAGAATGATGCCATGGCGAATCGATCAGAAGAGGCTCCTCTAGCCTCCGGCAGGGCAAAGGATGGTGGTTTCCATCCATTGCATGCTGTTTACAGCAAATCGTGTATGGCACCCATGCAGGCTGCATTCGAACGACAGGAACTGAGATTGGGGGCTCTTTTGGCGACACTACACGTGCGACCCGTTACAGCGGCTGAGGTAGAAATCTACGATCCACACTTCCTCAGCTTGAAGAACATCAATACCCCCGAAGAGTACGCTAATCTGTCCAGGCTGGATCTATGAGTGATCTAGACAGCGATCCGTTCTGCGCCAGCATAGATATTAAAGTTGCCTCCGCGAACGAAACCTAACAAGGTCATACCAAACCGATGCGCCAGATCGATGGATAGACTGGACGGCGCACCGACTGCAGCCACGATGGGGATACCCGCCATCAGCGCTTTCTGCATGATCTCAAAACTGGTTCGGCCGCTGACCAGCAATGCCATCTGGTTTAGAGGCAGGCTTTCCTCCAGGAACCGTTCGCCGATCACCTTATCAACGGCATTGTGCCGGCCCACATCTTCATGTACACTTTTCAGGTTTCCAGTGGTGTCGAACAACGCGGCTGCATGCAAGCCGCCTGTCTTCTGAAATACAGACTGCTGCTCGCGTAACTGGCCATCAATCTCTCGTAATGCCTCTGCGTTGATACGGGGCAGTCCCGCGGGTAAAACCGGGCAAGCTTGAATCTCCAGCGCATCCAGAGATGCCTTTCCACATACTCCACAGGATGACGTGGTGTAGAAATTTCTCAACAGTCTGCTGGGGTCGAAGCGTACTTCGGGGCGCAGGTGCACACTGAGCACGTTGTAGTCCTGGGCTTGCTTCTCACGATCAACGCAGTAACGCATCTGCACGATGTCGTCCGAACTATGCAAGATCCCTTCGCCAACCAGGAAACCAGCAGCAAGCTCGAAATCGTTACCTGGAGTTCGCATCGTGACGGACACGCTTTGTTCTCTATGTTGTCCGTCATCGGTGTTGTAAGCGAGTCTGATTTCGAGCGGCTCTTCGACAGCAACCATGTCGAAAACATCAGAGTTGGCCACGGTATCTGAGGAATGCTCAGTAGAATTTCGGCGCACCCGGTGCACGGCGACACGCTGAACATTGTGGCGGGATATCATAGCGGTTTGACCTTCACATCAAGTATCTTCTCCCGTTTGGGATTGCCGTTTTAACGACCTATGATTTCAAGATTTTATATGAATACATCAAGTGGGTCGCGATGAGGCGGTTATTATACGTGCTGGAGTCGTGGGAATGCACTACGAAAAAGAGTTGCTACAATTGCACAATCATATCTGCCCACGGCAGATACTTGGAATCCGCATGGGCGAGCTGGCAGCCCAGTTATTCGATTTACCTCTGCCACAGAAAGATAAATCTCTGCTGGCATTCGTGGAGACGGATGGATGCTTCGCAGACGGGATAATGGTCGCCACAGGGTGCTCGCTTGGCCATCGCACATTACGGTTGTTCGATTTCGGCAAAGTGGCTGTGACATTTGTCAATACGCACTCGCAACCGGAGCGTGCCCTGCGCATTTATCCGAACCCGCTGGCTCGAAGCCACGCTGTAGCCTGGTTTACTGAGAGGCATCATGCCGGTACGTACAGTCGCTGGCAGATGCAACTTGATGCATATCAGACCTTGCCTGTCGAAGAACTGCTTATCGTGCAACCCGTTGAGCTGATCATCTCGACAAAGGCACTCACCAGTCGTCCAGGCATCCGCGCAACCTGCTCCGTGTGTGGTGAGGAAATAATCAATGAGCGCGAAATCATACGCGATGGACTCACTTTATGCAGGCATTGCGCCGGCATGGATACATACTACGGTTCGCTAAGGTAAGAGTTTGAACCGGTTGCGCGTTACTACTTTTGAGCATGACTGTCTCCTATCGAGCGTATAACCCCGCTAATTCATAACTTAGGCTAACCTAACCAACTACTAAGCAGCCTTTTTATAATTAGTTATGCATAACAGTTAATTTGTGTACGGTATTGTGGTACCGGGAGGGCAGATGCTATGAGCAAGACAGCTCGTAATGTTTTAGTAGCAATAGGCGTGATTTTGATCGTCGTTATAGTGGCTGGTGTGGCAGCTTTCTACTTCATCAGCCGCAACTTCGTGACAGGCTATAGATTCATTGGACCGGGCATAATGCGCAGCTTCGCATTCTTCCCATTTGGCGGCGGTCTGATGAGTTTCGTGATCGCTGTATTGATCGTACTCGGCATTGTCTGGTTAATTGCTTCTCTCGCCCAGGGACCTGATACGTCCAGCCGAGGTATAACCGTAAATGAGACACCTCTAGATATACTGAAGCGTCGATATGCAAAAGGCGAGATTACTAAAGAGCAGTTCGAGGAGATGAAACGCGACATTAGCGTGTAAACAACATGCTATAAAGCTTTATCAGTCGTGTACCTCAGAAAGAGTGACGTATATCGTTTATGGTCTAGGATGATTCTTTGTACGTATACCCGGCATTACGGTAGGCTGAATCTGCCAGCTACATTGTGCCATATAGTCGAATTATGTAACAATAAACAGTAGCCCACATCGCTTATCGCGCCGGATATGCATAAGTTGTATAAAGGAAGTGGCGATGGGGGGGATGAATATAGATCATGGCATAAACCGGTTCCCAGGTCGGGTACCTGGGAACCGGCGGGTTGCCGTTTCGATTTCGTTAGCGATTATCAGTTTATTGCTGTCGGCCTGTGTCAGTGCGGCAAAAAGTCAGTCGATACAAACCACCACTTCGGCTCCAGTAATAACACCGTCAACATCCTCTCAACAAACTGCGACGGTGACGAGTGCTTTAACTCCTACTGCTGTTTTTACCACCACAGCCGTACCAACAAGTGCGTTGCCCACATCTACAACTCCGGTACAGGCAACTGAAACAGCTCAGGGTACAGCAGTGCCAACGACAGGCTCGGCGCCATGCACGCCGGAATTAACCACGACTGCGGACTTGCATTTGCGAGATGGACCGGGAACCTCCTTCGGTATACTTACCACCTTGCCATACGGTTCCACAGCTCAACCAATTGCACGCACCTCAGACGGCTCGTGGTATGAGGTCATAACCAGTTCAAACGTCGAGGGCTGGGTGAGCGCAGCGTATGTCACCGCATACTGCATAAGCACGCTGCCGGTCGCCTCTGTTATCGCGGCCCCTTCCGTCTCTACACCGACCTCAACACCTGTACCCGCCACACCAACAATCACCCCGACTCCAACACCAGGTGTTAACTTCTATGCCGACAATTCGACGTTAAGTGTGGGTCAATGTACAACCATCCATTGGAATGTGACCAACGTACAGGGTGTCTATTTTAACGATGGCAGCGGTGCACAGGGTGTTGCTGGCCAGGACTCACGCGTTGTATGTCCGGCGGCAACTACCACCTACACACTCGATGTAATTCTGAATAGCGGATCATCCATCGTGCAGTCATTGACTATTTCGGTAATTGGTTCGCCTACACCAACACCAACGCCTGCCATCAGCTTCTATTCTGATAACACGTCTATCGTGGAAGGTCAATGCACGACCATTCATTGGAACGTAACCAATGTACAGGCCGTTTACTTTAATGAGGGCAACGGTGATGAAGGAGTAGCTGGCCAGGACTCACGCGTTGTGTGTCCCACCAGCACGACCATTTACGGGTTGCGGGTCGTGTATGATGATGGCACGTCCACTCAGCAATTCATCGTCGTCAATGTTACCAACCCCACGCCAACTACAGTGCCAACACAGACGCCTCAGCCCACCCTGACGCCGACCGCTACGTCAGCACCTACCAGCACACCAGCACCCACCAGCACTCCAGCACCCACGAGCACACCGATACCCACCAGTACACCCACGCCAACGAGCACTCCGGCACCCACCAGCACACCTACACCGACGAGCACGCCAATACCTGTTCCTACTCAGACATCAACTCCGACAATGGAACCGACCTTGACGCCTGTGCCAACACAGGCTACAACATCTACACCCACTCCAACACCCGATTCAATCCTGTCGCCAACACCGTTCCCACTGCCTCCCGAACTATCGGCCAGTATCCATAACACACGGATAACTATCAATGGCGCAAACTGGCCGCCTTATCAGGACGTAAATATTGCCATCTACCCGACAGGCTTATATAGCGTCTCGATTCCGCTTGGTACCGTACAGGTACTAGCCTCAGGTTCATTTACCTTCACCGTTGAATATAGTGGCGAGCTGGGAGCGCAACCTTATGTAGTCGCGTCTAATTCGTTCGACACAGTGCAAGCCTTCATCACCTTTAGCCGTTAGAACACACCTTAAGCTTTTAGAACGCTCAATAGTTCATGCAGGTGGTATGACACTCATGGGGGAGGATATGTAGAGGGTAAGTTCTGAGCTGGCACACGAAACCTCCTTAGTGGTATTTCGTGCCCAATTGTGCGGATCGGTGAGCCATCAGGCGTATTTAGCCTGGTGGCTTTTGGTTACTGCAATCCACAGTATGATAGGTTCCGCAAGAAACTTGGCAACACTAAGGAGCGAATGAACGCCCACCCACTCATTACGACACTAAAGAACCTGCGCGGTAACGCACGTGGGGTTGTTTACACCGAGGCCTTGTGGGGCATTCCGTATAATCTCTATGCGCCCTATGTTTCCATCTACATGCTGGCGATCGGATTGAATGATGTACAAGTCGGTCTGATCACCAGCATTGGCATGGCCTTCCAGATCGTCAGCACCCTGCTCAGCGGAGCGATCACCGACAAACTGGGTCGCAAACGCACCACGCTGATCTTCGACACCATCTCGTGGAGTATCCCGTGCCTGATTTGGGCTATTGCACAAGATTTCAACTACTTCCTCCTTGCCGCCATTGTGAACAGCATCTGGCGTGTCACCGCCAATTCATGGCAGTGCCTGCTGGTGGAAGATACCGACCCCAAAATACTCCTGGATGTCTATTCCTGGATCTACATCGCCGGACTCGTCGCGGCTTTTTTCTCCCCTATTACCGGAGTTTTGATCGGCCAATTCTCATTGGTGCCCACCCTGCGTGGTCTATACCTGCTTTCGTTCCTGATGATGACAACCAAGTTCATTGTCATGAATGGCATGGTCAGCGAGACTCGCCGGGGTCAGGTGCGCATGCACGAGACACGCGGTCAGCCGCTCATCACGGTTGTACGTGAATCACCTGCCGTACTCAAGCGAATCCTGCACACACCGGCAACGCTGGTCACGGCTGCCTTGATGCTGCTGCTGAACATTTGCTGGCTGGTGAAAGGCACATTTTGGTCAATACTGGTGACCGAGAAGCTGGGTATCCCGCCGGAATATCTGGTGATCTTCACGTTTGCGCGGTCCATCATCATGCTACTTTTCTTCTTTTTCGTGATGCCCCGACTTGGCGACATGGACGTGCGAAAACCTTTGCTCATCGGCCTGGTGGGCCTGGTCGTGAGCCAGGTGATCCTGATCAATGTACCCAGCGGAGGCTACCTGCCACTCATGGTCGCCACTGTATTGGAAGCTGCCTGCACGCCTCTAGCAACGGCTTTACTCGACAAGCTCACCGTCATTACCGTCGATGCAACGGAACGCGCCCGCATCATGGCTATTCTGTCCGTGGCAATGCTCATATTTACCTCACCCTTCGGGTGGATTGCCGGACAGCTCTCTGAAATGAACCGCAGCCTGCCCTTCGTGCTGAACAGCGCTCTGTTCGCCATTGGAGGGGTGCTAACCTTCGTAGCAATCCGGTATGTGAGTGGGCATATTGGTAACCAGGTGAGCGCTGATCAGCCGGTCGAAGCTATACCAACGACTTAGGAACTGGCAGGAGTAGGTGTTTCTGGTGGCCCTTGCCTCGGCCGATAGACAATAACCGCAGCAGTGATCTGGTTTCCGTTCTTTGTCCCCCACACTGTCATGACGCCATCTATTGCATTGGCGCCGATCAAGTCGTCGAGCGAGGTTACTGCCTGTACCTGTTGCTGTAGCGGATTGCCATTGCCCCTGTTGCCGGGTCTGTTCTGGAAGTTCATTACCGTCACGTCTTTATAAAGCTTGGTGCTGCTGTTGGTGATCACCTCAATGGTCGGCCCGTTGTATGCGAACGGGACACCATTATTGGGTGCGCGGCGCGTACCCACTGCGCCGTTTGCGCGTGGCGGTTGCCCCCTACCTGGACCACGACCCTGACCTTGACCAAGCCCGAAGCCCGTTCCTACATAGAGATTAGCGCCATCACGACGAACAAACAAGCCTGTTACTACCGGTTGTGTGGTGGGCAGTTCAGGCGCAGGAGTTTCTCGGGGATTGAATCGGCCGCCATTTAGCCCAGGTGTGCCTCCGGCATTATTACCAGCCGGAGCTACCGTCGCATTTGAGGCGGCTGGGCTGGCTGCTGCCTGCCCGATCTGGGGCAGCGTTACACCACTGCAAGCGGTACTGACAAGGGACATGCTCACGGCACCTACCAGCGCTACTAATAATCGCTTCCGATCACGCGAGAGCGCTTTGACCTGTACCGCATTGGTCAACGGATTGGTGACACCTGCTATTCTCACGTTATGAACCATATTTCCTGTTAATCACTCCCTACTTATCTGGAATCACAGAATCACTTTTTTACACCTGAGAAAGACTCATGCTCACTATATGAAGCCATACACAACGTTGTAACTTTTTACACGGGAACACCATCCATAATGTTCTGGACGGCGAAACAGAGGTAATAATATGAAGCGCGTCAAGCAGGGGCTAGTGTCTAGGGTCATGTGCCTGTCATATGCTGATGTGAAGATAAGAATTATGCAGGCCGCGTGCACAACCCAATGAAGAAACAGCGCGACTGGCAGCAACAGCTAAGAACCGGCGCTTAACCCTATATCCCAACCATCTGGCTTCCTCGTTGACGGAGAAGGATTTACCAGTCTTGTACAGTGGCAGCGCCGAGTGCCGCACTATACACGAGCTTGACAGGCACGTGCTGTTGATGGGCAAGGTCACGGCAATCCTCGTACTCAGGCGCAAAATTAACCACGCCATCACCCAGGCGAGCCACCTTCACACGTACCGTTCCATACCGAGTTTGCACTGTATGCACTTCACGCTGTAGCATATAGCGACTCACCTCGTATGTTCTCACCCCTAAGGTCGTAGATTCGGTGAACAATATGGGTAACAGGCTGCCTACCCCTTCGCTTGCAGCCAGCACTTGCACCAACACGCCCGGACGTTGCTTTTTCATCTGCACCGGTAGCAGCACCACATCCAGCGCTCCTGCAGCCAGCAAGTGTTCAACCAGCTCCTCATACAGTTGCGGGTTCATATCGTCGATGGTGGCCTCAATAGCAATAGCCTTGCCTTCGTGATAGCCACCCTCTGTTGTGGGTGCGTCATGTTGTTGGGGATTAGGCTCGCGTGAGCTGCGCACCGCCACTGAAGGGCTCGATGCAATTGGTGCTTCTGGGGTTTCACCCAGGAAGGCGCGCAGCACGTTTGGAAATTCACGGTCGCGCATCCCTGCACCATATCCCACACGCGCAACCTTCATCAGCGGTATGGGACCGAATTCCTGCGCCAAGGTAGTCACGATGGCTGCACCAGTGGGTGTGACCAGCTCGCCTTTTGCCTCGGTGGTGTAAACTGGAAACCCCTGCACCAGTTGTGCGGTGGCTGGTGCAGGAATAGGGTATAGCCCATGAGCCATGTGAATCGTCCCCGTACCCAGATGCAATGGTGAGGCGACCACGTGCCTGACGCCCAGTGCATGAACACCAATGGCAGTGCCGACAATGTCCACAATGGCATCCACCCCACCCACTTCGTGGAAGTACACGTCATCCACAGAAATACCATGCACCGCAGCTTCTGCCTCGCCCAGGCGCCGGAAAATGCGGCGGGCAAGCATTTTGACGTCATCGGATAATCCACTGCCTTCTATGATGGCAATGATCTCGCGTAACGAACGATGGGGGGTATGGTGTACCGAAGAGTCAGCGGGTAACTGAGCAGGAGTGTGGGAGATAGGAGAATGATGTGCATGCCCAGGTTCGGGCTCATATTCCTGCTCATGCTTATGATCCTCATCGTATTCGATATCCGCAAGGTGCTCGTTCCCATCGTCTAGCAAAATTACCTTAAGTTGCGTGGCCTGAACACCGCGTTTATCCACACGCGACACTTCCAGTCGGTAGCCAGCCAGGTGCAGTTTGGCGAGCTCACGCTCCAGGTCCTGAATTGATAGTCCCAGGTCAACAAGCGCACCAAGGGTCATGTCACCGCTGATACCGGCGAAGCAGTCCAGGTAAAGTATCTTCATGACTTCGTCCAGGTTAACGAATCATCTACCCCACCACTGAAAAACACAGACGCGGCAAAAGGTCATGCTCTCCCCACCTGCCCGGATGGTATTGTCACATCCTTCAATTCGGCGAGCTACGTTATTGGTTGTTGAGGGTAATGCCACTGATGGGAATGACGTTCGGCTTAGTCGACTGAGTACCGTGAGGTTCCGTAATGCTGCCTTCATTCATGCTGCCACGGCGATAACCTGCGAGGTCCATCGCCACAAAGGTGAAGCCGGCCTGCCGCCTGATGCGGTCCGACACCTCTTCAGCCAGGTCCAGCAGGTGCGCCATTTCTGACCTGGGTACCTCGATACGCGCTACTTCATTGTGATAGCGGACGCGATACTGGCGGAAGCCCAACTCCCACAGCACCTCCTCGGCAGCTTCCACCTGCGATAGTTTTTCCGGTGTAATCCGCGTACCGTAAGGGAAACGTGAGCCCAAACATGCAAACGCTGGTTTATCCCAAATAGGCAGCCCTAGGTGCTTCGCCAACGCCCGTATATCCTCTTTGCCAAAACCCGCTTCTTTTAGAGGTGCGCGCACGCGGTGCTCATTCGCTGCCTGTGCTCCGGGTCTGTAATCACCCCGATCATCCTGGTTCTCGCCATAGGCCACCCAATGAAAGCCCATTTCATCAGCCAATGCGTCCAGATGTGTGAAGAGTTCGGTCTTGCAGAAGTAGCAGCGGTTGCTGGGATTTTCCGCGTAACGCGAGTCATATACCTCGGATGTCTTGATGACCAGGTGGCGGATACCGCTGGCTTGAGCCAGTTCTTTCGCCTCGTGCAACTCACGCCGTGGGAGCGAGGGCGAATCTGCAGTTACCGCCAGCGCCTTGTCTCCCAACACTTCGTGCGCTATGTATGCCAGCAATACGCTATCCACCCCACCGGACATACCCACGATGATGTCACCCATCTCCTCCAGCACCGAACGTAATAAATCGTATTTGGCCTGCAATTTGGCAGGCACGGCATTTCCCACCCGTTCCATTACACCTTACCTCAAACCTTCCACCTTTTCATCGTCAACCATCTGACTCTTCGTCAGGTCCTGACCGGCTAGCTGGTTAATACGGCTCGCCGCAAAGCCTGCCCCAAAACCATTATCAATATTGACCACTGTGACGCCCGACGCACAACTGTTCAGCATGCTAAGGAGCGCGGTCATACCGCCGAACGAAGTGCCATAGCCAACACTGGTCGGCACCGCAATGACTGGCACACGCACGAGCCCACCAATGACGCTGGGCAACGCCCCTTCCATACCCGCCACCACGATAACCACCGCCACCGCAGGATTGGTAATGCGGTCCACATGTGCCAGTAGGCGATGTAAACCCGCTACACCAATATCGAAGATACGCTCGACCCGGTTACCCATAATGTCAGCTGTAATGGCGGCTTCCTCAGCAACGGGCACGTCGGCCGTGCCAGCGGTGATTACCAGGACGATACCGCCACGTTTGGATAGTGGCCGGGGTTCATATGTAAGGGTGCGAGCGAGCTCCTGATATTTGATCCCTGGTATCGATTTTTGTACGGTGGATGCCAGCTCAGCCGATGCTCGCGTACCCAACACCGGACCGCCCTCGGCGCACAATCTTTGCAGGATGGCGACTACGTGTTCAGGGCGTTTACCCTCACAGAGGACCACCTCAGGGAATCCATTACGAAGTGCACGATGGTTGTCTATTTTTGCAAAGTCGATGTCGCTAAACGGCAGACGACGCAGTTCGTCCAACGCCTCCTGCACGGAGACTTGTCTAGCTTGCACGGCATTCAATAACTGTAGGAGCGCATGCTCGTCCATTCGTAGTTACCAGGTTAAGCATTATAAGGGATGCAGCTGATGCGGCGTAATCGTGCATAGGTCACATGTGCCAGGAATATGTCAGTCACCTGCCAGAACTCAGCAAGTAACCTGATGCTCGGAAAACACGCATATCAACCAACTGGAACATAAACGCTTTACAGTTATACTCAGCGTGCGGGTTGCCAACGCGACACGATGACCTACTCAGGCTCGGCAGCTCCGCCTTGGATTACAAGGATGAACACGACACTCTCGCTGCCCTCACGCCTTGGCAGTCTCCCACGTGAATTAAAACTCTTCGCCTCCGCGTCATTTGTGATGGGTGTGGCGTATAGTCTGGTCGATTCAACGCTCAACAACTTCCTCAATGACCGCTTCGCATTGAACGGGTTCCAGCGCGCCTTTCTCGAAATCCCACGCGAGTTGCCCGGTCTTCTATGCGTCTTCGTGACGGCCCTGCTGTGGTTCCTGTGCAGCCGCCGGCTGGGGGTGGTTTCGATGTTACTGGGCATGGCTGGCGTGATCCTCTATGGCCTTGCCTCGTCTACTTACCTGGCGGTGGTGCTATGCCTGTTTGTTTATAGCATGGGTCAGCACCTGTTTATGCCGGCTGCAACGACCATCGGCATGGAATTGGCCATAGGAGGCAAAACGGGGAGGCGATTGGGCCAACTGAACGCCATTCGCAACACAGCCACCATTCTGGGCAGCTTTCTGATATTCCTCGGCTTTCGCAGCCTTGGTTTGACTTACCAGTCGACCTTCGCCATGGCGGCGGTTGGGTTTGGAGCGGCCGCTCTGCTCATGTTTTCCATGAAGCCGGAGCAGACTCAACCAGCAACGGCCATCCTTAAGCTGCATAAAGAATACAGGCTGTTTTATGTGCTGAACATATTGTACGGTTCACGCAAACAGTTATTTATCACATTTGCCCCGTGGGTCATTGTTACGATATTCAACCAGCCCACGCAGACCCTGGCTACATTGATGACCATCGGTGGGGTCATTGGCATTCTCTTCCAGCCACTTCTAGGTTGGGTTACAGATCATTGGGGCGAACGCTTCGTATTATCCGCCGAGGCGGTGCTGCTGGTCCTGGTCTGTCTGGGCTATGGGTTCGCTCGTAATGTATTCCCCGATGCTGTAGCCTTTTACATTACGTGCGCTCTCTATCTGGTGGATCAAATGCTCATGTCTGTGGGCATGGCGCGTTCGATGTACATGAAAAAAATCGCCCTGCAACCCAGAGATGTTCAGGCAGCACTGACTGCCGGCACAACGATTGATCACATTTTCTCAATGAGCATCGCTGTGCTGGGCGGTGTTATCTGGAATGCCTTTGGTTACCAATATGTCTTCCTGGCAGGTGTGGCAATCGCCTTGGTTAACTTTTTTGCCGCCTTGCATGTGCGGGTGCCAAAACTGGCTGCATAATACGGCCCTGGCTTGCAGCGGCGATCCATATAGAGCGTCTTGCACGACGCAAGGAGTAACAGGGTATGAAGATAGCTATCGGCGGTGACCATGCTGGTTTCCCCCTGAAAGGTCCACTCGTCCAGTTCTTACAGACAGAGGGGCATGAGGTGACAGATTACGGCACCTTTTCACCTGACCCAGTGGACTTTCCCGACATCGCACAGGTGGTCTGTGATGCAGTTCGCAACGGTGCGGCGGAACGCGGAATTATGGTTTGTGGCTCTGGTGCAGGAGCGTGCATCGCAGCAAACAAGGTACCCCGCATACGCGCAGCGCTTTGCCATGATACTTACACAGCTCACCAGTGTGTGGAACACGATGACGTGAATGTACTGTGCATCGGCGCACAGATTATCGGCATCGCGATGGCTGAGGAGATTGTGAGCACGTTCCTCGCTGCTCGGTTCAGTACGCAGGTCGATTTTCACCGGCGCGTGGCTAAGCTATCTGATATGGAATTAAGGGCAGCGAAGGAACTGTGTGATGGACCTGGATGAGTTCATCAGACGAGGGTCACGCTATCACCTGTCACCCACCTTGTGGCATTCCGATCAAACCATATATTAGGTTGTACGATACTGGTTCTGGATCCATATGTTCAAGGCACTGTTTGAAGGTCTGGTGACTGACGAAGCGGGTAACACAGCCGAGGTTGCGTATGTCGGGACTGATCCCACTTACGTGGTGCAAGAGGACGGTTTTAGCTATCACGTCGACTCGCGGCATGTGGATGAACAGGTGCTCATGTTCTTCAAAAGACAGGTGGAGGGGAACAAAGATCTGGTTAGCGACGGGATCCTCAAAATGATGGGGAAGGAAGATCTTTTCACCAAAGTTGCTGTGGATAGCACCTTGACTAACCTGGACCGAAACTTTAGGCAGCTGTTCGAACAGGGCATCCCGGAACAGGCGCGAATGTACCTGGGGATGCTGGGATTCCACGTCATCATCAACCGTCAAGGCGAGGTTGTGCGACTCGATATGCCTTCAGCCGTGGATGACAAAGATGAGTGAGATCGATGCGTCAAACATCTGGATCACTCAGCCGTTGCATCCACCTCAGCGGTGGCTTCTGATTCGGTCGGCGATTCGGCCTGTGCATGGTACTTCCAGGCGCGTCTTACAGAGATGCCCACCAGCAGCAGTACCGGCAGTGACACAACGAACACCAGGTACGGTCCTGTATTGATGACTGGCGTTTGGCCAGCCTGGTCCAGATTGAGCAGGAGTAACGACAGCGAGGCCCACACTACCAACAGGTTGGGGATCGCATCGGCTGAATGGTACAGCCGCAGACCGCGAGTGCGCCGGTGTGTTAAGGGTGCAAACAGGTTTGAACCCATGTGGCCGCCCTCGTCTCCCAGGATATGTACGGCATAACCGAGCATGCCTGTTAATCCAGCCAGAGGCTCGATCAACCAGCCCAACAGTAATCCAAGCGCCACGGCAACGAGAAAAGAATGTGTCCATTGACGATGCCAGGGCAGGAATTCCATTTGAGCACACTGGTCTCTGGCGCGAACGCGTATGGCACATCCTCCCAGCTCCTCCGCACGCAGGAGCTCATTGAAGGAATCATCCAATATTCCGGCTGGTGCTCGAGCCGGCTCCGCCTCGTTTCCATCCAGCGTGACGATCACATCACCTAGCGAGATGTCGAATGCCACTGTGTACGATACCCACTCACCAGCGGTTCGGCGGGCGGCGTTGATCTGTACCACGCGAGTGCGCCCATCCTGGACGACAAGACTGATCTGTTCCGCAATCTGATCTGCGATTGCCTGAGCGTCTGGCTTTGACGGATCCGGAGTGATGGATGCATCGATCCGCAAGAGATAGCGCAGCAGGCGGAAGTCCAGTACATCGGGCAGCATGGCACACGCACCACCCAACGCAATCAGGAGTGATCCAGTCGATGCGCGCTCCAATACACCGGGCACGAACGAGGCAAGCACCAGCCCGCTGGCAAAGTGTGCAATGTTCTTCATCGTACCTCGATACTCCCGATTGTAAGGCGGATCGAAACCACGGACAGTCGTGACCGCCTACAATCAGGTCCATGCAGATTGAATTCCTGGGTACGGGTGGCGCTATAGCGACGCCTGTGCCAGGTCTGATGGACTCCATGAACGTAAAGGCACGCACTTTGGGCGTACCCTACAGTCGCTATGGCCCCTGTCTGTTCGTGCACGGTCCAGATTTATTGATTGATACACCTGAGGAAGCGCGGCTGGCTTTGGACCGTGCTGACATCGCTCACGTGCCCAACTGCATCTATTCGCATTGGCATCCCGACCACGTACTGGGACGGCGTATTTTCGAGCTGAACCGTCATTGGGGTGTGTGGCCAGATGAACCCTACTGCACACAGGTCTATCTCCCACAGCAGGTCGCCATCGACGCACGAATTTATCAGGGGCTGTATGAAACGTTGAGCTTCCATCAGTCCAAAGGGCTGGTTCGCATTCACGAGCTGCACGATGGCGACACGATCACCCTCAATGATGTCATGATCACGCCCTTCCGCCTGACACAGGATTACGCCTATGGTTTTGTACTGGCTCAACACAAAACGCGCGCGCTCATCGTGCCCGACGAATTATTCGCCTGGCAACCACCTTCGTTCATCCATGGAGTGGACCTGGCTGTCATCGCCTCAGGCATTTTCGAGGTGAACCCGAGAACAGGGCTACGGCGTATTCCCGCTGATCATCCTATATTTGAATCGGAGGCCACGTTCGCCCAAACCTTGCAGATGGTCGAACAGATACAACCCCGCCGCGTGATCTTCACCCACATTGAAGCCGTGGATATGATCGACCATGACGAGTTGCAAACACTGGGACGGCAACTCACCGCAGCAGGTTGTTACGGCGAAGTCACTTTTGCATGGGACACGTTGCGCGTAGAGTGCTAGGCTGCAGTTAATTTCTCATTACATTGATCAGCCAAAGCTTTTGGATATAGACAAAGGTACTCACGGGTGAGCCGCTCTGTGAGGCCGTGTGTCCGTCCGAGTAGTTCACCTCATAATCCCCAAGGGTCACGACCCCCGTCTGTATAGGACGTACCACCAGGATGACTTGAAGATTGCCCAGCGGCGCAAGGGAATCGAAAGCCCACGCCAGGCTCGCTCCATGTTGTACGGCCGCAGGCGAGGTGCTGCTCAGAGTCGTGCCTGATGGAAGAGTGAGGCGGATCGTGCCGGTGCGCGTCATAGTGGTGTAATTGGTCAAAGTCACCGTATAGGTTATAGGATCCGAAAGCGATGAGAGCATCGCTGCAGGCGTGGCCACCAGCATCCCACGCAGCGAAGCGCTGACGGCAGCCTGCGCATCCACCAACCCATATCCGTATGTATTGTTAGGGATTAAGCTTCCAATCACTCCACCACAGTTTTGAGTGCTGGTCAGAGGCACAGCAGTCTCTCGCAGGATGTTCTCTGTGTCAGCGATATCACCGCGTAAGCCTGGAGCCGCGGACCACATGAGCGCGACGGTTCCCGCCACGTGCGGCGTGGACATGCTGGTCCCGGAGTCGTAATAGTAAGTACTGATAGGCCAGGACGAGTAAATGGACACACCCGGTGCAACCAGATCGGGTTTCAGGCTGCCGTCGAAGGTTGAGGGGCCCTGACTGCTAAAGGAGGCAATACTATTGGAGTCGTCCAGATTTGTCGCACCGACGGTGAACACATTCTGGTACATGCCGGGTGCATGGCTCACGGTAAGGCAATTACTGCCCTCATTCCCAGCGGCAGCCACCACCATGATTCCTGCGCTGCGTAGGGCTAGTGTCGCTGTGAGGAGCGCATCGGGTTGCAGGCATCCCTGCTCATACCAGGGTGCCTCACCCCAGCACTCCCAGGAGTTGTTGGTAATGTCGGCTGCGAGTGCCGGGTTGGGGTTGTTGCCGTTCACGTCTGTGGGTGCCAGGGCAAACTGGAAGCAGGCGATGTACCGCGATACACTGCCCGTTCCAAGCAACATGTTTCGGCAAGCGATCCACTGGGCGCCTGGGGCAACACCAATCACAGTGCCAGCGCCGTCATCACCAATCAGTGTCCCGGTGGTGTGGGTGCCATGTCCGTTATCATCGCTGGGTATCACGACGGACTCACCAGTCGGGTCGAACCAGTTGGCATCGAAAGTCGCCGTAACACCGTTCCATCCACGGAAGTGCGACTGCAAAGCCGGGTGATCCCACTGAACACCGGTATCCAGGTCTGCGATCACGATACCCTGACCGCGATAACCAAGCGCCCAAACCTGCGGCGCGTTAATTCGCAATACCCCTGCAGAAATGGTAGCTGGCACATGAGGACCGGATGTGGGCGATTGGCGATTCGTAACAACCTGTTGCCCGCCTGTTTTTGCGGATTGTGCTTCCAGACCCAAACCTTTCAAGTCCAGATCAATTCGGGAGACATCGGAACGGCCTGCCAGCCAGACCATCGTTTCAAGGCTGGCACCTGAGACGGCGAGACTATTCGTCAGCCAAAGCACGCGATAGGTGATGTGGCGAATCGAGAGGTCACGGCGTAAATACTGCTGTGAACGATCGGCATACCGTATCAGCGCATCCGCTACGTAGCGTGTCTTGGCCTGTTTGGAACCCAGGCGCTGCGCTGCCGACAGGTCCGGATAACCCTGAGCACTGACAATGATGTCCGCACTCCCATAAACTGCGGCAGTTAGCCAGGCATCAGTCGACACTTTCGGCGGTGGGGGTTTTGTTGATGTTACAGATGGGAGTGGGAGCCAAGCCTGACTCAGTGTGACACTTATGCATACGGTAAGTGCCAGGATAGACCTCATCCAGGCAGTATAACGTAACCATATTACTCTGGTGCAGAATATTCTGCATAGTAGATATTCATGAAATCCGCACCATCACAAACAGCATATCGAAATTGGCTGCGAATTAAGAGATTGCCATGCGGTCGCCAGTGCCAGAATATATCTCTCTCACTCCTGGAGGACAGATGTTGAATCGTACTGCTTGATCTGCATCAGGGGGAACAGCTCTCAGGTATCCAGTACACGGGCTAGCTGGAATAACGCAGGATCAATCGGCTTTTGAGTACCGACCACCTTATCCAGCGACGTTGTAGTTACCTGCCCTTTGATCATGCCCACCAGCACACCCTTCTCACCACTTGCCAGGACATCCACTGCTCCTGCCCCCAGACGGCTGGCTAAAAGGCGGTCGTAGGCCGTAGGCGCCCCACCCCGCTGGACATGCCCCAGCGTCGTGCTACGCAACTCGTAGCCAATGCGCGCCTGATGCTCGCTGAAGTACGCTGCGAGTTTAGCTGCGTTGTAGGCAGCACCTTCGGCTACCACAGCACACGCATGTGTCTTGCCACGCTCGTAAGCATGGCGGAAGATCTGCACGATCTCTTCAGGCTCTGTTTTGATTTCTGGAATCACTATGGCTTCCGCGCCGCCTGCGATGCCCACTTCCAGTGCGAGGTAACCGCAATTACGCCCCATTACCTCCAGCAGAAAGGCGCGCTGATGCGACGAAGCAGTCGTCTTCAGTCTGTCGAGCGCTTCGAGCGCAATGTTTAATGCAGTGTCCACACCAATCGTGACGTCGCTTCCCACCAGGTCGTTATCGATCGTAGAGGCGACTCCCACCACGGGAAAGCCCATTTTCGATAGGGCACTCGCGCCAGCCTGCGATCCGTTGCCACCGATGATGACGACCGCTTCGATCTCCTGCTGGCCCAGCTCCCAGAGAGCCTTCATTCGACCCTCC
Source organism: Chloroflexota bacterium (assembly GCA_021788625.1). Classification (GTDB taxonomy): domain Bacteria; phylum Chloroflexota; class Anaerolineae; order J036; family Brachytrichaceae; genus CAIXPS01. The sequence goes on along the minus strand of JAJYKL010000011.1, from coordinate 7,438 downwards.
TCCGTTTTAAACTCTGGAGAACGAGCGCTTCCGAGGATGGTACCGCCTAACTGGATAATGCCGCCTACCGAACGGGCTGTAAGAGGGCGGAAGTCACCGCTGATGAGGCCAGCATAGCCCTGATGCACGCCAAATACTTCCCAGCCCCTTGCGATGCCACAGCGGGTCACAGCGCGGAGAGCCGCGTTCATACCTGGAGCGTCGCCACCCGACGTAAGCACAGCAATTCGTTTCATGGATCAACCCTCGATGTTATTACGATAAGATGATTATCTCCCCACCATGGCCACCGGCAGGCTCATCAGGGCAGCCACTTTCAAAGTCCTACGACAATCGCAATGATAGAATGCCGGGAGCTTGGCATTTGATAACCTGTGCGTTGCCGATGCAATGAGTACAAATTGCACCCATGCCAGCAGAGCATGATGATAGGAGGAGTAACAATCTGTGACAGACTTCTTAATCCGCGGTGACCTGGCGTCTCTGGATCCGGCTGTGAGCGAGCTCATCCAGCATGAGCATGCGCGTCAGCTAGCCAAGCTCATCATGATTCCCTCTGAAACGAGTGCACCGCAAGCGGTTTTGCAGACCGAAGGATCGGTTTTACAGAACCTGTATGCAGAGGGTTACCCTCATCCTTCCATGCACGGATTGAACCAGGAAGAGCTCCTGAACTATAGTGAACAACTGGCTTACTATCATCGTTACGCCGATCGGCGGTATTACAAAGGAACCGAATTCTGCAATATTATTGAATCCCTTGCGCGCCGCCGAGGAGCTGAATTGCTCTGTCCGCCCGGCCTGACGCCCGAGCAGATCTTCCTGAACGTCCAGCCACTCTCGGGTGCTGTGGCCAACACCGCTGTTTACGAGGCACTGGTCAACGAAGGTGACACCGTGATGGGTCTGGACCTGTTGCATGGTGGGCACCTCTCGCACGGTAGTCCGGTGAACCACAGTGGCCGGCACCATCGCATAGTGTTTTATCGTGTCGATGAGAAGACGGAACGCCTGGATTACGACGCCATCTACGACATCGCGCAGCGCGAGAAGCCAAAGATGATCATCACTGGCTACACCTCGTACCCCTGGGCACCAGACCTGAAAAAGTTTCGCGAGATTGCCGATGCCGTAGGCGCTTACCTAATGGCCGACGTTTCACACGTAATCGGCCTTGTGATCGGAGGGGTGTACCCGAACCCAGTGGGTGTGGCGCACGTGACGACCTTCACCACACATAAGACGCTTATGGGCCCACGAGGTGCCGTAATTGTCAGCACGGATGAGGAAATCGCACGAAAAATCGATCGGGCCGTGTTCCCAGGTGAACAGGGTGGCCCGCATGAGAACAAGATCGCTGCCATCGCTGTGGCGTTTAAGCTGGCACAGCAACCGGAATATAAGGTTTTGCAGCGCCAGATTGTGGCTAACGCCCAGGCTTTGGCCGAAGGTTTTATAGCAAATGGACTGCGCGTGGTGCATGGTGGAACGGATACGCACCTGGTGCTGTTGGACTGCAAGACCATTGGGTCTGGCAAAGAAAGACTGATGGGAGACGCGGCCGCACGGATTCTCGATTTGACCAATATTGTGTGTAACCGTAATACGATTCCCGGAGATCGCGACGCTACGCGAGCCAGCGCCTTGCGCTTCGGCACACCGTGGGTTACACAGCGCGGTCTGAAGGAACCCGACATGCGCGAGATTGCCGACGTGATCGCGCTGGTCCTCAAGACAGCCAGGCCATACACCCTTGTCAGCCCCCATAGCACCAGCTTCCGTGCCAAAGTAGATTTCGACAACCTGGTGGAAGGTGCCACACGCATACAGGCGCTGGCATTGATGGCAGGTGCAGACGCCGACATACCGCAGGAAGGCTATCCTTTCGTTTGGACCTCAGTAACCCTTCCCAGCCACAACGATCATGATTTGGTGGCACTAGAGGTGAAGGGTCAGGCTGCCCGGAGCTTTTTGCAAGATGCGCTGACCAGCGATGTAAGTGCACTCGAGCCGGAGGAAACACAGCCCTCATGGGTGCTGGAGCCCAATGGCGCACCCATGTCACCAGCCATTGTATTGAACATTGGCAGGAGTGACCTCACCAGTGCGTATCGCCTGGCGGTTCCTGCGAATAAGGCTGTGCGCGTTGCTCGCTGGTTGCGCGCCTTATCGGATGGATATGTGTTGTTCAACGACAAGGATGTGCCCGCCAAGCTTCCTGGCCCGGTAGTAGTGAAAGTGACGACGGCCGAAGGATTTGATACGGCTGCACTGCCTGCTGAACTCCACACCAGCATGAACGCTGTAGCAATCAATAAGCCCTTTTTCATCGGACAACGCGGGATGAGTGGCTTTGCACTCAGGTTGCCTGTTCAAAAGCCGGTCAATCCCCCTGAGCACGTGCATGCATCACTCAAGCGAACCGCACTATATGAGACGCACCTGCGGTTGGGTGCCAAAATGGTGCCATTCGCAGGATGGGAAATGCCCGTCTGGTATGGCAACTCATCCGTGAGTGAAGAACACCAGGCCGTGCGCACGGCGGCGGGGTTGTTCGACGTGAGTCACATGGGCGTACTGGAGTTTAGTGGCCCGCATGCCCTGGAGTTCCTGGATGCTATTTGCACCAATGATGTACATGACATCACAGTGGGCGAGTCACAATATGCCTACCTGCTGGATGGCAAGGGAGACGTGATCGATGACATCATGATCTACCGCGTGGCAGCCGAGCAATACCTGGCAGTGGTGAATGCATCGAATAACGACAAAGACCTGGCCTGGTTTTCTACACTGAACAATCCGCCTGATGGTTCGGCGATCCGAATGCCACACTGCCATCTGCGTGACCTGCGCTCGCCTGAAGCGGGTGACGATCGAAGAGTCGATATAGCGCTGCAGGGCCCGGCTTCGCTAAAAACCCTGCTGGCGCTGGCGCAAAACAATGGCGATAGCAGGTCACTCGCAAATCTGGAACGCACCGCTATCATGCACACCACCCTCGCCGGCCTGGACGTCTTTATCTCACGCACGGGTTACACGGGTGAGTCATTCGGATACGAGATATTCGTGCATCCCGATCAGTCAACCGCGATTTGGAGCGCTATCCTGGAAGCAGGTAAACCTTACGGTGTGCGGCCGGTCGGCCTGGCAGCCCGCGATAGCACGCGCACCGAGGCTGGCTTACCTCTGTATGGACACGAACTGGCGGGGCCGCTAAACCTGGCGCCCTTTCACATTGGCTTTGGGGGATATGTAAAGTCGTACAAACCTTACTTTATTGGGAAGCAGGCTTACTACAAAAATGCTGCTGCAGTCACCAGCCGGCTTGTACGTTTCCGCATGAACCAGAAAGGAGTGCGTGTGCCCAAATTGGGTGACCCTGTGCTCGACACGCGAGGGCGCGTGGTAGGCACCGTGACTTCCTGCGCACTTGATCGCGAGGGCTATCTGTCAGGTATGGCGTTAATTGAATTGTCATTTGGGGCAAAGGACGGCATGGCGATCCATGTTTTCGCGTTGCCCGAGCACACTCCGCCTCCTCTTACCTCACTGGCTCCTCTGGGTAGCCGAGCACTGCTGCCCGATGCGGCCACGGTGCTGACTCGTTTCCCAAAGCGAACGTGACAGGTGCCGTGTGGGATCACCTGAAGGTGTCCTGGATAGGCTTCAAAAGATCCCGCGATTAGCATTTCGTTTACGGATGGCATCACCGGGTAGGATCGCAAAATACCCGGTGCCTTGCTGCCGCGCCACTTCAGTACTACATCGAAAGTAGTAATAGATAAATCTAATAGTTATAGGCTAGAATGATCGTTTAAGTTGTGAGTATATTCAGATATGGGGCAGCACCCTGTTGGTATGTCAGAGGATGTAGTCACTCAAAACATTACGACAGTTGAAGAGTTGCTGACCATCATGTCGCCACGATGTGACCGGTCAGGACTCGAATTGATACTGCGCGCCTATCGCATAGCTGAAGCTGCCCACCAAAACCAGAAACGTTCCACCGGTGAAAGCTACATCTCTCATCCTCTGGCTGTCGCAGGCATTTTGGCATCACTCAACCTGGACGCCACCACGATTGCCGCAGCGTTACTTCACGATGTCGTCGAGGACACGCCTGTTTCACTGGAAGATTTGCGCGAGCAGTTTGGCGAAGAAGTCGCCAACCTGGTGGATGCTGTCACCAAGCTAAGCCAGCGCGAAGGAATCAAGAAGGACTTTGAACAGCAACCTGAGGCAGGCGAAGAGAGCGGGGCGCCCCAACCGCGCGTGACCGAGTCGACCACGTTTAGCTATCGCACAGACCGCGAAGCGGAGTCGCTGCGGAAGATGATGCTGGGGCTCGTGAAAGATGTGCGCGTTGTGCTCATCAAATTGGCTGACCGCCTGCACAATATGCGCACATTAGGTGCCCTTTCACAGGAGCGCCAGCGCAAGATTGCTCGCGAAACGCTGGAAATCTACGCTCCCTTGGCTAACCGTCTGGGTATCTGGGAATGGAAACAACAGCTTGAAGATCTGGGTTTCCGCTACGCAGAGCCCGACACCTATCACTTTATCAGCCATATGCTAACCGCTGGCGCCGCGGAGCGTGATGCGCAAATAGCGCATTACATCGCCATGCTACAGGAGGAGCTCAAAGAGTTCGGTATCACCAACCTGGTTATATCGGGCCGCGCCAAGCAAATCTACAGTATCGCCCGCAAGATGCAGAATAAGAAACGCTCATTTGACCAACTCAACGACCTGCGTGCCATTCGCGTCATCATCGAAGATGAACCCGCCGAGATTCCGGCTCGGGCTGCTGGAGGCGATACCGTAGGAGAAAGTGGCACCCCAAACGGTGCGGGACCAGACGGCAGCATGAATTCCGCGGGCACGGGCGACGATCGCGAGCAAACAGCCACCGATACGGCGAGCCAGTCCCCTAACGGCAACGGTCATCTACCCGAATCGGCTATACCCGACACTCGAGTCGCCGTTGGACCGATTGATGAGAAGGCAGGCGGTGAAGTGCTGGACGAGCGGCAACGCAAGCTGGCTGAACGCGAAAAGCTGCGCTCTGACCCGGGTATTCAGACCTGCTATATGGTGCTGGGAGTAGTCCATCGCATCTGGATGCCCATCCCCGGAGAGTTCGACGACTACATCGCCGTGCCCAAGGATAACCATTACCAGAGCTTGCATACGGCCGTCATGGCTGACGATGGTCAGCCACTAGAGGTTCAGATCCGCACGCGATCCATGCACCAGGCAGCCGAGTTTGGCATCGCTGCGCACTGGCTATATAAAGAGAACGCCCCACTCAACGAAGACTATCAGCATAAGCTTGACACCATCCGAGATACCATCCGCTCGTTATCCACCACTGAAGAAGATGCCCCCTCTTTTGTCGCCGCGCTGCAGCAGGATCACTTTAAAGATACGGTGTTCTGTTTTACACCGAAGGGAAAACTGCTGGAGTTGCCGGGTGGTTCAACGGTGCTGGATTTCGCCTATCACATCCACACGGACCTTGGCAATCACTGCCGGGGTGCGCGCGTGAATGGCATCTTCCAGCCGCTCACCTATCGCCTGCGCAATGGTGATCAGGTTGAAATCATAACCAAGTCCAGCGCCACACCCAGCCGTGACTGGTTGCACGACCCCAGCTATGTAGCCACCGCGAATGCAAAAAGTAAAATCCGCCAGTGGTTTCGTAAGCAGGATCGCGAACAGAATATCGCAGCAGGCAAGGAAATGATTGAGCGCGAAATGCGCCGCCTCAGTGTGAGCTCCTGGATGACCCTTGACGACGTCTACGCAATCTACAAGGTGGAAAAGGAAAGAGCCGATGACTTCCTGGAGAAGGTGGGCTACGGCACGATTAGCATCAGCAGTATCTCGGGTCGCATCCTAGACGAGGAGCGCCGGCGCCAGAAGGAGCGTGAGCAGGCCAGTCTGGCCAATATCGTACCCAACTTTCTCCGCCAGCAGACACCTGAGCGGGAGCGTGAACGGCAGGTCGGCTGGCATGTGCCGGGCGTAAACGGTCTGCTGGTGAATGTGGCTCCCTGCTGTACTCCGCTGCCAAGCGACCCGGTGATTGGTTACATCACCCGTGGGCAGGGCATTCGCGTGCACCATCGCGACTGCCGCAACATTGCCAACGCAGAACCGGAGCGATTAATCGAGGTTGTTTATGGGGGCGGCCCCCAAGACACGTACCCGGTCCAATTCCTGGTCACGGCGATTGACCGGCCGGGATTGTTACATGACCTGTCCGGTGTATTGGCTGAACAGGGCATCAATATTGTGGACGTAAAAATAGTACACACCGATCCCAAGGTGGCCGAGGTCACGGTTTGGCTGAAAACCGAGTTGGCCAGCACGGGTAATGTAGCGACGACGCTGAATAAGTTAACTCATGTGAAGAACGTCTTTGAGGCCAAGCGGGTACTGAATGCCCGGCAGAAATAAAAGCGGTGTGGGAAACCCGATTAAGATTCCCTGGCACCTGAGTTACGTGCAAGCCATGCAAGGGTGGAGCGTTTAGGGTGCCCTACGGGTTTCGATCCCGTAACCTCCTGAGCCACAGTCAGGCACTCTACCACTTGAGCTAAGGGCACCACGAATACCAAAGTTTAGCTCACAATCACGTGAGCGTCAAATTCTTCTCCATGATCAGCCCATCTTCACCATCATGATAGTAGCCACGGATGGTGCTGACCCATTTATAGCCGCAATGGTCATACAACCTGATAGCCTGTACGTTACTGCGGCGCACGGTCAATTTGACGTACGTTATGCGAGCTTTCATGGCTCTTTCGGCACTGGCTAGAAGTGCGTGCCCAATGCCACATCCTGTATGGGACGGCAGGACGCCGAGGGTGACAACCCACCCCGTTGCGTCATAGTCACGAACCTCTCCAGCCAGATATCCCACCAGACGGTTGTCGACCATTGCCTTCAGCCGGAGCACATTGCGGGAAAGCGCCAGGTTCAGCAGCGTGAAGAAGTCATACGCATCTTTCGGGAAGCAAGCCTGCTCGAGCCGCCGGATAGCCGGTAGATCGAGCAAGCTCGCATCGCTGACCATGTACAGGTCGCACAACGCGAGGGCGTTCGTATTCATGCGCGCTGTTTAGTTCATCGCACAACGCTCAGCCCTGCTTGTCTTTTTCTCCGCCCGTGGTGGCACCATTCTGTCCGGCGATGAGTGGCCGAATCAACGAGGTAAACTCCATGGGGAAGATGTACTTGGTGGAAGGACTTGCTCCGATCGATTTGAGCGCTTCAAGATACTGCAGCATCATCGTATTCGTGTCCACTGTCTTGGCTGTGGTGAAGATCGCCCCCAGAGCGGACGCATAGCCCTCAGCCCGCAGCGCCTGAGCCGATTTTAAGCCTTCAGCTTCCAAAATGGCTGACTGCTTTTGGCCTTCGGCCTTGA
>JAJYKL010000201.1 GCA_021788625.1 Chloroflexota bacterium | reverse complement strand
CAGTGGAGTCTTTGATAAACCCCATATCGGTATTGACAGCCGAGTAGTTCATGTCCACTACGTGTACTGTAATCTTTGGCGTGGTGGTGCGATATCCGGGCGGCGCAACCGGCAGCACGTAATACACGTTAGGCTTCACTGTCACGCCATAGGTCGCGTCACCGCCGACCCAACCGCATACAAACCATGACCCTCCGCCAGTGACCTTGAACCATGCGCTATAAAAAGGAGGTTCGCCTGGGTCTCGTATTCCATTGCCGTTTAGGTCGAGAAAAGCCATACCGGCGATACGGCCCAACACTCCGCACCCTCCCGAGACGTTTACCTGTCCAGCAGTTCCGCCGTCGATTGATATTTGGACAACGCTTCCATCAGGCACAGCGGTATCCAGGTAGGCGAAATATCGATAGAGCATGTGGTTATTGGGAGAATTGATCTGTACCGTGCTGCTGACTACGCTCATCATTCCGCTCTGGTTGACGGCGGTATATCCTACGCTCGGGGCGGGGTCCGTAACCGGGTTCATCTCGACCGTGGCATAAACCCCGTGAGTACATGCACTGGCTTCCCATCGTTGTATGCTGGCAAAGGCAAGTTGAGGCGCAGCGGCGCCGAATGATAGGGATGCCAGGGTGGCGCTGGCACAAGCCAGCAGCCTGATGGCTTTGTTTATCATAGTTCCCTCCAAACTCCGAATAAAACGACTCTGACCAATCGCATCACTTCATTTATATACCTACAACGGATCATCTACGATAATATGAGGGGTCGCTATAGTAGATGAGGGAGCCGGTCACACACGGCCTCATGAGGAGGAACATGTCTCATCCAGTATTGGCCGCACAGTTATATACGTTACGGGAATTTACCAAAACGGTGGACGACTTCGCCAGCAGCATGCGCAAAGTACGCCAGATTGGCTACACGGCGGTTCAGGTGTCAGGCATTGGACCCATCCCACCCGCAGAAGTGAAGAGCATTGTGGATGACAACGGCTTGATGATCTGCAATACTCACATCGCCTTTGAACGTTTGACAAATGACCTGCCAGCCGTGATCGACGAACACAAATTATGGAACTGCCGGCATGTGGCTGTTGGCAGTATGCCAGCTTCGTATCGCAACGCCGGAGAGCAGGGGTTCCACCAATTCGCCAGAGACGCGACCGTCATCGGGCAAAAACTGGCAGCCGCTGGACTGACGTTCAGTTATCACAACCACAGCTTCGAGTTCGAGCGCTTCGGCAAAAAAACTGGCTTGGACATCCTATACAACGAGTCAGATCCTGCAGCATTACGGGCTGAGCTGGATACCTATTGGGTGCAACATGGCGGTGCCGATCCAGCCCAATGGGTGCGCCGGTTAAAAGAACGTATGCCCGTGATACACCTGAAGGACATGGTCATCTTGAATGGTCAGCAAACGATGGCTGAAATCGGGGAGGGCAACCTGAACTGGCCAGCCATCCTGGATGCCTGCCGTGATGGCGGCGTGGAGTGGTATGCCGTTGAGCAGGATATCTGTCAGCGCGATCCGTTCGAGAGCCTGGCCATCAGTATGCGTAACCTGCACGATATGGGGTTGAACTAACCATGCAATACGGTCACGTCCCAGGTATTGATAAACCTGTCTCTCGACTGGTGCAGGGCACTATGATGATCAGCACGCGCGAGCTACAGGAGAGTTTTGACTTACTCGATGCCGCTTACGAGCTGGGCTGCAACACCTTTGATACCGCGCATGTTTATGGAGGCGGCGATAACGAACGTATAGTGGGCCGTTGGGTTCACGAGCGTAACCTGCGTGACAAACTGGTCATTATTGGGAAGGGAGCACATCACAATCAGGACCGTAAGCGGGTCACGCCGTGCGACATTGCGTCTGATCTGTCTGACTCATTGGCACGCTTTCGGTTTAGTTACATCGATCTTTATTTGCTTCATCGCGATGATCCTTCGGTGCCAGTAGGGCCAGTCATCGAGGCACTCAATGAACACCGCGCAGCCGGCCGCATACACGCCTTTGGTGTGTCGAACTGGACGCACCAGCGCATCGAAGAAGCGAATGAGTACGCAGTGAAACATGACTTGCTACCGTTTGTTGCCAGCAGTCCAAACTTCAGTCTGGCTGAGCAGGTGAAGGAACCATGGCCAGACTGCATCACGATTAGTGGACCGCGGAATGCAGAAGCACGCGAGTGGTACCAACTGCATCATATGCCGCTTTTCACCTGGTCCAGTCTGGCTGGTGGGTTCTGGTCCGGTCGCTTTAGTCCCCACAACCTGGATACGTTTGAGAGCTATTCCGATAAACTGGTCGTCCAGAGCTACGCATCCCCGGGCAACTTTGAAAGACTGGAGCGGGTCAGTGCGCTGGCACACGAGAAACACTTAAGCATCCCACAGGTGGCGCTGGCCTATGTGATGAACCAACCCTTGAACATTTTCGCACTCGTAGGTTGTCGTTCGCGCGAAGAATTCCTCGCCAACGCCGAAGTACTGGATACGAAACTGACACCTGGTCAATTAGCCTGGCTCGATCTGCGAAAAGAGTCCCATGACTACGATTCGTGACGGAGTACCCCTCGTGTGATGGATCTGCCTGCTTTCAAACATTTGCTTGGCAGTTAGTGTAGCGTTGTGCAGTGTAGATTTAACTTGCGAGATGGTAGGCGGAAGCAGCCGTACTAGATGAGCTGGACAGCCAGAATGGCAATCACTTGCTCCAAACCCAGATATGGGCACCTTAGCACCCGTCAATGTGCATAACGATTGGTTCCAGGCACACTCAAGATGCTCGGTGGTCGTCACATAATAGACTGCCAGTACTCTGGTATGGGGAAGCAGATAGTCAATGTGCCAATGCAAGGGCTTTTCGGGCCGCAAGTGCCGATACACTCGCGCTTTCAGTCCTCCAGGACCAAAGGCACTTCCGACATAAGCGTATACGCCTGAATCCAGCGTAAAGTTTCCCAGCCTGCCGACTCGCACAGTGAGCGGTTGAGGCAGGTTCAGAAGTAATACGTATGTGCCAGGAGTATCAGGTAGCGGAACCATTGACAGTCGCCAGTTGAATAAATATCAGAACTCATTGTAATAGGTCGACGTCAATAGTT
>JAJYKL010000090.1 GCA_021788625.1 Chloroflexota bacterium | reverse complement strand
ACCCCCAGGTAGTTCTGGTTAAAGCTGCTGAGCATCGTGTAGTCCAGTGCGGCTTGCGAGGTGAAGAACAGACGCCCGCCGCCATCCAGGTATTGACGCAAGGTGCCTTCTTCGGCCAGCGAGATCGGGCTGTACCAGTCGTATGCGGTGAACCAGACTACCAGGGGATACATACGCAGTGTGTCGAGAGGAGGCGTGGTGCTGTGGCCAGTGTTGTTGCTGGTATCGTAAAGGTCCGCCACATTGCCATTGGCAGCCAGCGCATTCAGGTAGTCCTGTTCGACGTCAAAAAAGCGATCGTCATCCACCACCAGCACACCTGCTGGCGTCTTGGTGGTGAGAGAGATTGTGTCGCTGACAGTGGGCGAGTTGGTCGAGTACGCGGTGAGGGCCACCACGTCGACTGTGCTCCGGGTGGCTGTTAGTGGAATGGTTATTGTTACTGTTAACAGGGATGACTGGCATGGTGCCAGGATAACCTGCGACGAACTCAACTGGGCTGGCCAGCCCTGGCTTCCCGGTGCGCTATTGAGCGCGAGCGTGAAGGTGTCGGTTATGCCCGCATCGCCGGTGTTACGCAGGCGGATGACATGGGTTATCACCTGGCCAGGTAGCCCGATGGGTACACCTGTGGCGAACTGGTCACGCGACAGGAGTTCAACGCCGGCGCTCATGCGCGGAGCGTCAAAGGCATTCAGTGTACGACGCAATACATCCATCCGGTCGGCTGCGTTATCAATCCCTTCAATGCCAAAAGCAAAGTAAGCGGAACGGAAGGGGCGGCACAACTGGGAATAGACGCCAGCCCCATCGTAGCCGTTTTGGTTGCTCGTATAGTGGCCGATCTGGGTGCCATAGTCCGGATTGAGCACCGTGACCACGTCGACGAGGTCCTGGTTGCCAGCGCCGTCGCCTCCTGTTATCGTCAGCACCTTGCCAGATAAAAGTGAACCCGGTTCACCAACCACTGTGCGCGACGGAGTGTTATCGGCGACGTACGATGCGTCGAGTGACCGGTAGTAGGGAAATGGACCGATGTAGCCACCGCCATCGTAGTAACCGATATCCTGGCCGCTGAGCACGATGTTGCGACCGCTGGTCAGCAACCCCAAGATTACGTCCTGGGCACCTATCAGACCGGGCGAGTCGTAGGGTGCGGACCATATCACCGTGTCGTAGCCCAACAGTGTGGTGAGCGACGGCACGTCGGTCGGGATGTGCTTGACGCGATAGTAATCGTATGGCAGCGCCAGTGCGTCAAGTGCTGCCTGGTAATAGGAGGCTGCACTCTGGTAGTACCAGGCGCCCGTATCTACCAGGGCGATCCGCTGTGTGGGTGTAAGGTCAAAGTCGGCGTCCACCACGGCCCCAGCGTCGACTGTCACCGTCGCAGTCTGCACCACGTAGCCCAGAATGTGCGCCTCCACGGTGTAGGTACCGGCAGGCAGGTCGAGGTAGTAGCGATAGGGAGGATACGCACCATATCCTGCGAACGATGCACGTGGTGTGCCCAATGCGCTCACCAGTGTGGCTGTCAGATAGGTGCCGCTTATCACATCACCGCTGGTTGTCGCCGCCCGCACCGTACCCCGTACGACTCCAGACGGCATGTAATCTAGACTGAAGTTTACCGTCCGCACCTGTCCGCTCACCACCAAGACGGGACTGGACGGAGCACTATCATAATAGCCGAACGCGTGGGCGGTTAAAGTATAAATACCTGTAGGTGCAACAATGGCATAGTGACCGCTGCCATCGCTGGTCGAACTAATCCGCCGCATTACACCTGAAGAGGTCGTTGCGGCTGTGATGATGGCATCGCTTACAGGTTGCGCCCCATCCAACACGAAGCCCTGTATAACGCCCGTACTGAGCACCGATAAGGTTGCACTGTAGGCATCCACACGGCCCCAGCCAGCATCGTTATTGGGTAAGTTCGTTCCAATTGGTACGGCGGTGCTGGTAAGAACAAAGAGCGTCGCAGTTATGCTGAGGGTAGGGACAGCGCTCAAGATAAGCGCGACCGTGCCTGCCACATGCGGGGTGGCCATGGACGTACCGCTGGCACTGGCATAACTTCCGCCGGGGTAGCTCGATACGACATTCAGCCCCGGCGCACTGATGTCAGGCTTTACTGGACCAAATGGTGAAGGGCCGCGGCTGGAGAAACTGGTCACTTCATCATCGGGGTCGGTCGCTCCCACGCCGACAGCCGAGGGCAGGCTGGCTGGAGAGCCGACCGTTCCCGACATAGGACCGTTGTTGCCATTGGCGAATACGACGAAGATACCCGCTGCCTGCAGTGCGGCGATGTCGGGAGCGAATTCGCTACTGGTGCCGTCACTATTGCCCCATGAGTTACTGACCACGTCGGGTGCATAGCTCGGGTCGCTGCCTGGTGCGAGCATAAACTCGAAAGCCGCGTGCAGCCAACTATCGTAACCATAGCCCTGCCCATTCAGGCCTTTGGCAGCCATCCAGCGTGCACCTGGCGCGACGCCAATTCCATTCAGCCCGACAATCGTGCCCATCGTATGCGTGCCGTGTCCATTCATATCCGTGGGATAGAGCGAACCCTCGTCAGTCGCGTCGTACCAGTTGTGCAGGTGATCGGGCGGCAGGCGGCCATTCCAGCCCCGGTAATTGGTTTGCAGAGCAGGGTGCTGCCAATCCACACCCGTGTCGATGGTAGCTACTGTGACTCCCGTACCCGAGATGCCCAGACCAGACCATACCTGGTCGGCTCGGATTCGCTGGATGCCCCAAGGTGGCCCTGCGGGTGCACTGACTAACTGGAAAGCGAACGCTCCGGTACGGCTAAAAGGTGCTGTTGGCTGGATGACGCCGGACCCAACGCCATTGGAGCTGATCCATCTGCGCCACTCGTCGATGGAAACTGACGATACATCTGTGCGTGCCGCAATGGCACGTATGGCCTGCGGGCTGGCGCTCAACACTTCACCGTTGAATATCCAGAACTGGCGCAAAACACTGACCTGCCCCGCCAGTGCCGGTTGGGCAAGGAAAGCGTCGAACGCGCGCTGCGAGGAATCGGCCGTAGACTGTAAAGCGCTGACGAGCAGTGCGCGTGCGACCGGGGATCGGGGGGCGAGCGTTTTCATGCGAAGTCGGGCGATGTCTGCCTGTGCCTTGAAGCGCACCATGACGCGCAGCCGGTCACCGGATGGGGCTGTGTCAAGGCGGCGTTGCAGCGCGCTGGAGATCCTCGCATGCACCGGCACCTGTACTGATGTTTGGTCAGGCGCAGTTTGGGTAGTTCGCAGTAACGTACCTGCAGATTGGCGTAGTGCGACTTCACTCGCTGATGTGGGACGGCTGACGGTTGTTGTGATGAAAACGACGCAGATAAGCAGGGTGGCAAACCTAACAGTGAGTTTGTAGGCCTGCGAGCGAAGTTGAGTGACCTTCAGTTTGTTCATGCCGGCGTACAACATTCGTTGGCTGTCCTTGTTTGGCTATGATACGGGTGATAGCCCAGGCTGCATGTTCCTGGATGATAGGCTCTTCGTTGGTCTTGAGTTTTTCGAGCAGCGGTAATGCCTGAGAGTCACCCCAGTTTCCCGCTGCGACGCATACATTACGGACAATGCCACGCCATTTGGAGCGTTCCAGAGGGGTACCTTTGAAATGCAAGCTAAATGTAGTGCGATCCATCGCCAATAACTCTAGCAGCGGTGGTGCGACGCGGTTGGGGCTATCGGGGTGGAACGCAAGCTCGCGGGTGGGCCTGGAAAACCGGCGCACATAGGGACACACATCCTGGCACACATCGCAGCCAAATATCCGGTTGCCCATTGAAGCGCGGAATTCGATAGGAATGGAACCTTTCAGCTCGATTGTGAGATAGGAAATGCAGCGCCGCGCATCGAGTAACGACGGTTTGATGAACGCGTGTGTGGGGCAGGCAACCAGGCAGCGCGTGCACTGACCACAACCGTATTGTCGATTGGTCCTCTCTGGCTCCCAATGGTCAACTTCTTCCGATAGCAGGATCGCACCGAGGAAAAGGTGGGAGCCGCGGGAGGGATTGATCAGGCAGGTGTTGCGGCCGATAAAACCCAGGCCGGCTGATTTCGCCCAGCTGCGTTCCAGTACGGGACCGGTGTCCACATAGGCGCGCGATAAATGTGTCAGGCGCTCACCCAGTTCACGCAAACGGGGGATGAGCACGTCGTGGTAGTCCAGGCCCCAGGCATATCGGGCGATGCGGCCGCGCGAAGGATCGCTCAATATATCCTCTGGTACGGCCAGCGAGTCATAACTCAGCCCAACCATCATCACAGTGCGGACACCAGGTAATACCAGGCGCGGATCCAGGCGCCTGGCAGGTTCGCGAACCAGGTAACTCATTTCCCCTGCATACCCCGCACGAAGCCAGTCCAGAAATTGCTGTGCACCGGGGACTGGTCCGGCCTGTGCAAAGCCGACCAGGTCGAAGCCCAAGTCAAGTGCCATGCGGGTCGCGTATTCACGGTTTAGCATCGAAACACCGGTTCAGAGAGCCCTCGCTCTGGAGATACTGGTTCGCGCTGGTTAATGTACCATGAAGTTAGCGGAAAACTGGCGCAGGTCGCCGAGCAGCACCCGCACTTCATATAACCCTGGATTAAAGCCCTGTGGCGGAGACCAGGCGATATACATGGTGCCGCTACCCGTACGCGCCCAGGTTGTCGAATCGAAGTGCACACTGCCCCCGTTCAAGAACCATGTCTGGCGCATCAACACACCCTGGGGCACATCGGTGTAGTCGAAGAATACATACACCGTTTTCACGCTGCTGCTAAATTCCGCCGTGGAGGAGATGGGCTTGCCGCTGGCATCGATGGCGCTGGCGATGGTACGTAGGGTGAGGTACTTATTGATGATTGCGGGTGTTTGAACCGGGGTAGCCGATTTCCTGATCGCAGTGAGCGGAGTGGCGGATGGGGTGGGGGCGCTGGTGGGGGTGTCTGGCGCAGCGGTGGGCGCCAATGTTGGTACCATATAGATGGTGGGTTGGGATGTAGCCTTTACCGGTGGGCGAGCATGCAGCCCCTGTAATACGATCGATGTAACCTCCGGAGGCAAAACGATGCTGGCTATACCGATACCCACTGCGATGGTGGCGATGATCAGCGATGTGGTCAGGTACCGGATAGCCTTCTTGCTGGCCTCGCGACGGGTGGAGTAGTATGCGGCTTTGCCAGCTCTGCGGGCTCCCAGGAGTGAACGGAGGAAAAGCAGCACTGCAATAATTCCGAGGATCAGTGCGACAATGCGCAGGAACTCGGCAGTCGTGATCACATAGCGATTATACGTGGGCGCCGTCTCGAGGTGTGGCAAGCTGCGTCACCGGGAGAATTACCCAATGGATGACCGCACGCCTGCGCAGAATTGCCCGCAGAAGCTGCCAGGTCATTACAGTTGGTACCATGGTGGAGCAGATTAAGCTGTTTTTCGCGGCGAACGACATTATCGTTCAGTTCATCCACGGTCAGGTGTTTCTGATCCTGGGTGTGACGATGCTGTTGCAATGGCGCCAGCGAAGCCAGTTGGAATTGGCACATGCACTGCCGTGGTTGGCTGGTGTGGGGCTATTGGAAGCGGTGGCCACGTGGGGCAACAGCTTTATCCCGGTTCAGACCGCCTTATTCTCACCGGAAATCATTCTGAACCTTCGTCTGATGCAACTCCTGGTTTTCCTGGCAAGCTTCCTGTCTCTGCTGGGATTTGGCCTCAAGTTGAACGAACCGGCTGTCGCTCCACGCGTTACTCTTATTATGCCAATGATTGGGTTCCTGCTGCTGGGGGGGCTGCTCATTGCATGGTTGTTGAGCTCTTCGGGGGGCACCGCTCGTTTCGCCACGGCGGAAGCCTTGATGCGCTACTTCCTATGCATTCCAGCGGCACTGCTCGTAGCGTATGGCCTCCGCCGGCAGTCGGAGCGTCTGGTGGGGCCGTTGAAGGTGGGGCGCGTCATCGGGGCACTGCGTATTGCCGGTTATAGCTTCATACTCTATGCGCTGGTGGAGGGTCTGCTCGTTCCGCCACTAGATGCCTTCCCGGCCCGCGTGCTCAATAGCCTGACCCTTTACAACTCTGTTGGCGTGCCGGTGGGCATCCTGCAGGCGGCGGTGGGGGCTGTGATCGCCTACTTCTTCTTCCGCGCACTGGAGGTGTTTCGCATCGAAGATGACCGGCTGGCACAGGATTTGGAACGCGAGCAATCACTCAGTGCTGAACGTGAGCGTATCAGCCGTGACTTGCATGATGGAACGATCCAATCCATCTACGCGGCAGGCTTAATGCTGGAGGGTGTGCGCCATGCCATCGACACGGCCACAGCACAACCTGACCTGGGCGAACACGAGAGCGAAGTGCTCGGCCAGGCTCGCGTGCAACTCGATCAGGTGATGACGTCGCTCAATAAGACCGTTCAAGGTATTCGCAGTACCATCTATGACTTACGCGGCACCACTGCTGATGAGGACCTGGCACGCGGACTGGTTCAGATCGTCGGCGAATTCCGTAATCGTACGGGTGTGTCAACACGCTGGCATACCGAGGGGCGCTCCTCGATGAAACTGACCTCCGGGCAACGCGAGCAGGTGTACCAGATCGCACGTGAAGCACTGAGTAACATTGCACGGCACGCCCTGGCTTCGCAGGTGTCCGTGGAGTTGCGTTATGATGGGAACGATAACGGTGGGCGCAACCTGCGTCTACGGATTATCGATAATGGAAGTGGCGAAATTCCTTTGCAGGGACAAGTGGGGCGCGGGTTACGCAATATGCGTGAGCGTGCCAACCTGCTTGGCGCAACGCTCGCCATCGAAGGGTCAGTTGGGAAAGGGACTGTGGTGACACTGGAACTGAGGGATGTCGAAAATAAGACTACTGCTGGTAGATGACCACGAGGTGGTGCGCGTAGGGCTGCGTGCACTGCTCAGCCGACACCCCGACTTTGAGGTGGTGGATGAAGCGTCCAGTGGGCAGGAGGCGGTGCGTAAAGCGCTGTTGCACCGGCCAGAGATCGTTGTGATGGACGTGCGGCTGAATGGCATGAGCGGCATTGAAGCCTGCCGTGAGATCACGCAAGCGGCGCCAGACGTGAAGGTCATCATGCTGACCTCCTATGGCGACGACGATACGCTATTCGAGGCCATCGCGGCCGGTGCGTCGGGTTATGTGCTCAAGCAGATTGGAAGTAACGATCTGATCAAGTCCATTGAAACGGTGGGACGCGGTGAGGCTACCCTGGACCCGACTACCACTTCGCGCGTGTTCGCCCGCATGCGTGAGCAGGCGCGGAAGAAAGAAGAGAGCGCCTTCTCCGACCTGACTGAGCAGGAGCTTAAGGTGCTGGCCTACCTCGCCGAGGGTAAAACCAACCGCGAGATCGCCGATGTGCTCTCATTAGGTGAGGGTACGGTGCGCAACTATGTCAGCTCGGTATTTTCCAAACTGCACGTGAATAACCGTGCCGAAGCGGCTGCGTATGCCGCGGCACACAACATCCGCGACTACCTCGGTTGAACTTGACGATCCACCTCCTGACGCATACGAGGAGAATCCAGGCCTACCTCTGGAGTGGGCAATCATTCTCCGAAACCACAGGCTAAAATCAGGCCATTCATTGGCAGGTTATGCATGACAACTGAAACGCGCTCAACGCCCACCCGGTCTCAAACGATGATTAACCATCCCCTTGCCCAGGCCCTCATGAAAAACGTTTCTGGTGAGGTGCGCTTCGATGATCCCACGCGGGTGCTCTATAGCACCGATGCCAGTAATTACCAGGTCTTTCCATTGGGAGTGGTTTTACCCAGGACGGACGATGACGTGATCGCTGCCGTAAAGCTCTGCGCAGAGCATGGAGTATCGGTCATCCCGCGTGGAGGCGGCAGCGGACTATGTGGCCAGGCGATCGGACCGGGATTAGTGCTGGACCTGTCCAAGTATATGGCTCGGGTACTGGACGTGGATGCCGCCGGACGCCAGGTACGGGTGCAGCCGGGGGTCGTGCTCAGTCTGCTCAACAAGCAGCTCGCGCCTGAGGGGCTGCAGTATGGTCCCGACCCCGCAAGCGGTGAACGCGCCTGCATGGGTGGCATCATCGGCACCAATGGAACCGGCGCTCATTCCATACGCCACGGTATGACCAGCGACCATGTGATCGCCTTGCGTTGTGTGCTGGCGGATGGGCGGTTGGCGACCTTCAGTCCATCTGATGCCAGTCAATTGGGCGATGCCAATAGCCTGCCAACCCGGATCGCCGAAATCATCCGCACCCATGACACGGCAATTCGGCGCGACTTTCCGCGTGTGTGGCGCCGTGCCAGTGGCTATAACGTGGACTACCTCTCCGAGATGCTGCGCTATGATCCGGCCGACCCAAAGAAGGCGCTGCTTGATGCCAGCCTGCGTCGCCAATCCACTAATCTCCAGACGCACCTGTCGCAGGTAAGCAGCTTTAACCTGGCGCCACTCATCGTCGGCTCTGAAGGAACGCTCGCGGTGGTGCTGGAAGCCACACTGAACCTGGTGACCCGCCCTGCCCGTACAGGCCTGGCGGTGCTGTCGTTCAACTCGCTGGACGAAGCGAATCGCGCCACGCCAGCACTCCTGACGACTGATCCGGCTGCAGTGGAGCTGATGGGTGGGCTGATGATCCGTCTGGCGCGCGATCTGCCCGAGTATGCGCGAAAGATGACCTGGCTTGACGGTTCGCCTGAGGCTGTGCTCATCGTGGAGTTTGACGGTGCGAGCGAAGCCGAAGTGCAGAACGGCCTGGAGCGGTTGAAGCGTGTCGTAGAGGCTGAGCATATACCCTGCACGATGGCCACGATGCTGGATGCATCCGCGCAGGCCGACGTGTGGGCTGTGCGCAAAATCGGCCTGGGCATTCTCCAGAGTATGCGCAGCGAGTACAAGCCCATCTCGGTCATCGAAGATGTGGCCGTGCCAGTGGACCGTCTGGCTGAGTATGTACGCGAAATGCGCAAAGTCTTTGCCCGGCACAACACGGATGGGGCCTTCTATGCGCATGCCAGCGCCGGCGTCCTGCACGTGCGACCTCTGGTGAACCTGAAGAAACTGGAGGGCCTCGAAGCGATGCATGATATCGGTCAAGCCGCATTGGCACTGTGCAAGGAGATGGGAGGCGCCATGAGTGGCGAGCATGGCGATGGTTATGAGCGCACGCGCTGGAACGAAGCGCTCTACGGAAATGAGGTGTATGAATCGTTCTGCCAGATCAAGGCAGCCTTCGACCCACGCGATCTGCTGAACCCCAACAAAAAGGTGAACGGTAAGGACCTGGACGCAGCCGGACCCGCCAATGCGATGCGGATCGGCCCCAACTTCCACATGGCTCCGTTCGAAAGCGTGTTTACGTATCGTAAAGACAAGACGTATAGTGCTCTGGTTGAGCAATGTAACGGCAACGGTATCTGCCGCAAGCTCGACGGTGAGGTGATGTGCCCGTCCTTCCGCGCTACGCGCGAAGAGAAGCACTCCACACGCGGGCGGGCGACCATGCTGCGCCATTTCCTTACCGACCCTCGTGCGCTGCAGGCGCCAGAGCGGATCGCTAACGCGGGCGAGACCGTGAGCCCCCCTTCAGTAACCCGGGAAGAGGTGTACGATGCGCTGTCGCTATGCCTGTCGTGCAAGGCGTGTGAGACGGAATGCCCCTCCAGCGTAGACATGGCCAAGTTGAAGAGCGACTTTCTGGCGAAGTACTATGCCCTTAAAGGCCTGCCACTGCGCGCCTATCTCTTTGGCAACATCGGCATGTTCGACGCGCTGGGTGCACCCTTTGCACTGCTGGTGAACTTTGCTTTTAAGCGATCCATCACACGCTGGCTCTTCAGCCGCGTGGGGATCACTCCTAAACGTGAGCTTCCATCACTTGCCACACTCACTTTCAGTCGGTGGTGGAAACGACATTCCAGGGCTTTGAAGCTCCAACCTCCAACAACCCATCCCGGTACAACCGTGGCACTCTTCGTCGATACCTTCACGCAGTACAACCATCCTGAAGTTGGCGTCGCGGCGGTGGAGTTGCTGGAGCGCGCTGGATATCACGTCATGGTGCCAAAGACGAAGTGCTGCGGACGAACGCTTGTCTCGCAGGGTCAACCGGGGGCGGTGGTACCGCTGGCCAGGCACAACATTGCCGTACTGACGCCGCTGGCACGGCAGGGCATCCCCATCGTCGGCCTGGAGCCGAGTTGTGTAGCCATGCTCAAAGACGACTATCTGGAAATCCAGCCTGGTGAAGACACCGAGGCTGTGGCGGCGGCGACGCAATCGGTGGAAGACTTCGTGGTTTCACAACTGGCTACAGGCCAGCACAACGTGGTGTTGAAGCCGCGCTTTGCCGCGAGCGGCGAAGTGTTGTTCCACGGGCACTGTCACCAGAAGGCGATTTGGGGTACGGAGGGCACCAAAAAGCTAATGAGGTTGGCGGGATATCGCGTGAAGGAAGTGGATTCATCGTGTTGTGGCATGGCAGGAGCATTTGGCTACGAGGCTGAGCATTTTGAAGTATCGCAGGCGGTGGGCGAACTGTCACTTCTACCTGCTGTACGGGCCGCCAGTGCGGACGCGCTCATCGTGGCACCCGGTACATCGTGCCGCGAGCAGATTGAGCAGTTGGGCGGTCGCAAGCCCTGGCACCCGGTGCAGATCGTGGACGCAGTGCCCCGTATAGTGTGATATGCCATTGCATGAAAGCGTTTAAAACAGCTCTCGTCGTCGTTTTGGTTATCGTCGCGGGCTGTGCCTCTTTGGTAGCATCACTCATCCTCACCCGAAATACGCCACTGGATCTGCCCACTCCGACAGGAGCCTACTCCGTCGGCAGGCGGCAATATGACTGGGTTGATCGCGCGCGCACTGATCCCCTGGCAGATCAACCGGGTATTCCGCGTAAACTCACAGTGTGGGTGTGGTATCCTGCCGCAACGCACCATGCAGCCATTCGTGCCCCCTACCTGCCGCCCACCTGGGTTCAGGCACGGAACGCCGACCAGGGCGTCGGGATTCTCATGGAGCATAATTTTGCAACCATTCGGACGAACTCATTGACCGATGCTCCCTTGGCCGACTCACAACGGCCGTTCCCGGTCCTGATCATGGAACCTGGAATGGGACCTTTACCCTCGGACTACACCGTCCTGGCGGAGGACCTCGCGAGCCATGGGTATGTGGTCGTCGGCATCAATCCCACCTACACCTCGTTTGTTATCGTGTTCGCCGACGGGCATGTCGTACGGCGCTCAGCCAGTGGAGCGATTCCTGACCTGGCCACTCCAGCCATGGTTGATCAGATTGGCAACAGGATCATGAACGTCTGGGCAAGCGATGTTCGCTTCGCCATGGATCAGATCGATCGCACGAACGCTGATCAGGCATCGCCCTTTTATGGCCGCCTGGACGTGACTCGCATCGGGGTTTTCGGTCACTCATTTGGTGGTGCGACTGCGTTTTATGTATGCCAGCATGACCCGCGCTGCAAAGCCGGCGCCAATCTGGATGGAACCATGTTTAGCGTTGAGCTTCATGCGACAGTCCAGCATCCTTTCCTGGTCATGACAGAGGATTACACCAGCAGTTGTGACCGTAACTGTATGTCAATGAGGCAGATGTATGAGCATACCCAAGCTGGTGCTGCTTATCTGCTTATGGTGCGTGGGGCACGTCACTTTGATTTTAGTGACTTGCCTGGGCGGCAGGTTCCGCTTGCCCGGCCGTTTTTCCAGCTCCTTGGTGTCACGGGATCCATGAGCCCTGAGCGCGGTGAGCAGATCGCGAGCGCGTACCTGGTAGCCTTTTTTGACCGTTATTTGCGCGACTTTGAATCGCCGCTCCTGTCCGGTCCGTCACAGAGTTATCCTGAAGTGCAATTCAGCAGACGGTGAGAGAACCTTCCGAGACTCCAGACAGCTAGAGTGTATGGAACCATTCATTGGCGACGAACTCACCGTTTCGGCGCATGAGGAAGGCGGGTATTTTCCGGTCCGCAGCCCAGGCCGTGCCAACCTGCTCGCCCAAAATAAAGATTGTCTTGGCGGCTATATCAGCCTGTACAGTGGTACTACCCATGACGCTGACGAACAGCAAACCGTTCCGCGTGGGCTCACCACTACGCGGGTCAATTAAATGATTCTGTTCTGCATCGCCCAGCATCCAGCGCCGTTTGATGACGCCGGATGTGGTAATCGCCATGTCCCGCAGCATCACCGCATGCCCGGTCGAGGTGTGCTCCCCTGTCGTGCTCTGGTTCTCCTCACTGGGGAGTATTAAGCGATCAGCAAGATCAACCTGCCAACCATCTCCATCGGGTTCGGATGAACCGCCTGCCCGCACATCATCGCCGGCGTTCACAAAGCAAGGCCCCAACCTGGATAACGTATGAAAGGTGCGGTCAACCGCCCAACCCTTGGCAATACCACCCAGATCCATGAGTGCATCACCACCAAGGTTGATGCGGCGCGTGAGAGGGTCGAGCTGCACCAGTTCATTGAATGGCGGTACAGGTGTGGGGGGTGGGCGTTTGCCCGCAATTCGCGAATCGGTGCCAATCTCATCGAATGAGCGGTCGTAGCCTGCGGCTTCCAGTGCACGGCCGATCAACGGATTGAAAATGCCAAGGGTATCCTTATAGGCTCGCATGGCCAGCTGCACCACTTCAAAAAGTGTACGCGACGCCAGGATGCTGCGTTGACGATTCAATGCGGACAGTTCGCTGCTATCGCGGAAGCGGCTGAGCCGCCACTCCGTCTGAAGGAAAAACCACTCCGCTGCATCCAGGGCCAGTGTGGCGCGGTGTGCGTTACTCAACAGCATTATGGTCACATCGGTATTCATGGCACGGAACGTACGTTCACACACCCCAATGCGTTGAGAAGATTCAGAGTGCTGCACCACTGCATCGGGGCTGGAACTCAAGGCAGGGGGCGCGGGAGCTGTTTTGCCGGTAATGGCAAGCGGAAGACTGACCGTAAAGCAGGTTCCTTTCCCTGGCTGACTCTCGACGGAGATTGCTCCACCGTGTGAACGCACAATGGTCTGGGCAATAGCCAGTCCTAAACCGCTACCGCCGCTGTCACGAGCGCGGTCTCCCTCGGCACGGTAGAAACGTTGAAACAGCCTCGGCAGGTGTTCAGCACCAATGCCGCGTCCCGTGTCGCGCACGTCGACCAGGACAGTCGAACCCTTTTGTTGATAAGTGACGTCGACACGTCCCCCCTTTGGTGTGTAACGCAAGGCGTTATCAATCAGGTTGGTGAATACGCGCTGCAGCCGTAAACGATCGCCAACGACGATTGGCACGAAGGCGTCACCAGGGGTATTTAGCGCGACACCTTTCACATCAGCCAGTATCAGCATCCGCTCACACACCTGGCGTACCAGTTCTGCGAGATCGATGGGCATCCGAGGGCTACTATCTCGATTGGCGGTTGCGCGCGCAAGGGTCAGCAAGTCCTCCACCAGCTGACTCATATCATCCACGGTAGTCTCCAGGCGGGAGAGCGTATCACGGTACTCGCTTGCCTGGCGCGGCCGTCCAAGTGCGACTGAGATCTCGCCTTTGAGCACGGTCAGGGGTGTGCGCAATTCGTGCGAGGCATCGGATGTGAACTGGCGCTCGCGTTGCATGGCGTTCTGAACTCGCTCGAGGAGCTGATCGAACGTGCGAGCCAGTCGTCCTACTTCATCGTCGGGCAGCCCCTCACTCACGCGCTGTGACAGGTCTGATTTCTCAATAATGACGGCTACCTTGCGCCGTACCCCTGCGATGGGTGCGAGTGCCTGACTGGCCAGAAACGACCCACCGATACCGGCCAGGAGCAGTGTAATGGGAATCAGCCACTCCAGCATCGAGCGGATTTGAGCCAGCGTTGCCATCGAATCCGACAGCGAGTTCACTACCTGCACGATGGCAACACGGGTGTTGTGAACACGCACGGGTGCTGAGTAGAGGCGGTAGTCACCGGAGGCCAGGTGCAGGGTCTCGTAGCGGGCGTTACCTGCCTGAGCGCTCTGCAGCACATCGCGCGTCACCGGCAGGTTTGAAGGGAAGAGCGGGTCCTTCTGGAGCACGAGACCATCGAGAGAAAGCAACCGGGCTGGCGTATTGCTAATAAGGAACAATTGCTGCAACTGGGTGTTCTCACTCTCAGACTGTCCCGGTGCTAAGATGGGACTCAAAGGCGCGACACTGCGCAGTCCCGCCTGATGCAGGCTGGCATCGACTGCCTGCAATTGCACTCGCTCAAGCTCCAAGTAAAACAGTCCACTGACGGCAAACATGACGAGTGCCAGCACGCCAATAAACCAGACCGTCAGCTTGAAGCCGATGGTGCGCACGAACCCAAACACTTAAGACGACTCCGCTATCTTGTAGCCCACACCGCGTACTGTATGCATCAACGGGATCTCGCCCTGCTGATCGATCTTGCGCCGCAGATAGCCCACGTAGACATCAACTACGTTGGAGGCACCGTCGTAGTCAAATGACCAGATTGCCTGCAGAATGTTGGTCCGGCTGACCGGCCTGCCAGCGTGGCGCATCAGGTATTCCAGCAGGTGATACTCGCGCGGGCTTAGCTCGATCCTGCGCCCACCGCGCTGTGCAACATGCGAGGTGGTATCCAGAACCAAATCGCCAACCTGCAGCAGATGTGATAGGGTGGTGATGGGCATACGCCGCCCCAGTGCGCGCAGCCGTGCCACCAACTCAGGGAAAGCGAACGGTTTCACCAGGTAATCATCAGCACCACTGTCCAATCCGCGGACTCGATCGTTCAGGCCGTCCATCGCTGTCAGCATTAGAACGGGCGTATGACATCCCCTGGTTCGCAATTCACGGCAAACGGAGATGCCATCTCGTTTCGGCATTAGTATGTCCAGGACAATGATGTCGAAAGGCGTCTCGTTGCTGCCCAGTGCATAATCCAGCGCCTGTTCACCATCGACTACAGTCTGCACAAGGTGACCTTCCTCAGTCAACCCCTTGCTGATAAAGCCTGCGATCCTTGGATCGTCCTCTGCCAGTAAAACACGCATACCTTGATTGTATTCGCTTTCGCTCTGCCAGGCTGCAGGCGTCAAACCTAGCGGTGGTATTCGTTATGGAATCGCGTGCCTGTTTTTATAAACCTGCAATGCTGGTATGGAGTGAAGTGTGGGGTAGCTCCTCGCTCAACCAGGCGTCGCCTCTGCATGCTCCAGCATTTTCGAGAGCGCTCTATGCCAGATGTTTATACTGTATGAGCACGTTGAGCGGTTTAGGTATCGTTGAACAAAAGGAGCTGTAATCGGTTAGTGAAATTATTGATTCCCGACATTGGGCATTTCCTGATTGGTGCCAGGTGAGTTCCCTCCATCGTGTGGTGGCGGCTTTTTATGATCTTTGTTGCTTTCGCCATGTTGAACGGCTGTAGGCTGGGCAGTCGCCTGTAAGGTCGGCAGCATCTGGGGTTGTGATTGCGCCGCCAGGTTGCTGGATTTGTTCAAGCTGGAACT
>JAJYKL010000010.1 GCA_021788625.1 Chloroflexota bacterium | reverse complement strand
GCGGCGGGAATCGGCGAGCTGTGCCTGGATCGCGGGCGTGACGCACTGGGCGATCACATTGCCAAACGGCGAATAGCCTTGCCCGACGCACGAAGTCAGCAGGGTGGTGTAGCGCAAGTCGGAAACCGGGAGCATCGGCAAGATCATAACGCTCGGCTGCCGCTGCCCGGCAGGTGTGACCACCGCCGCATTCGTGCCCTGGGGCATGCTGACGGTCCAGCCCTGCGGCACCGCAATGCGATACGCTCCCTGACCAACTGCCACCGGCGTAAGCACCGTTGCCTGCAGACGCTCGACATTTGGCCCGGAAGGTCGCCCAATTTCATTGGAAGGTGGTGTTACGGTGTTGGAGGATGGTCCTTCTCCGGTGGGCGACGCGCCTGTCACATGAGGGGTCGCGCCACCTGAGCCACAGCCTGTCATGATGAACAGGGCCACGAGCAACCAAGCGAGGCCAAGTCGTACAGGCCCTGCCACAGGTCCGAATAGCTGCCTGCATCTGCTATACACATCAGCCTCTCCTTTACTGGGTCCTGTAGCACAATAGGGTGCAGGTTGTGCGCTCCTCTCATGGGCCCTTCCAGTAGCCCAGCGGTCCACCCGTGCTCGGCAACAACCCCATACGGATCGCCCATGCGATCAGCGCCTGCTCCTGCTGCGCCATACAGGCTCCGGTTACCTCTTGCTGAACGGTAGTCGCTGCTCCTTGCGCCGCACAGGCAAAGCCTGCCAGGCAACGGGCTCCCTGCGCCGCCACAAACTGGCTGGTGGCAACTCCCACCGTTTCAAAGAGTCCCGGCGCCACGCACACCACTCCTGCCAGACCTGCACCCGCGATCCCGGCCCGCACTGCGTATCGCCGCTGTACAGAAACGGGGCTGCCGGTACTGGACCCGGTCGCGCTGATGTGCACCGTCAACGGGTTGGCTGCCTGTCGGGGCGCGGTGTCCGCCCTGGACGAATGGACCACCGGCTGGGGCTCGCCACGACTCTGGGTCATCCAGATTACGATGGCGCTACAAGTGAGGAAAAGGAAGGCAACACCACGATCAAGCCTGTTCATACCAACACTCTCGCGTAGTGATACCAATACTCTTTGGAACGGACCCGATACTACTACTGCGATATTGCCTCGTCAAGTTGCAACTATGCTTAACCCGGCATAACAAACGGCGTGCTGGAATCGGCGCAGACCTGCCGGCTGCGGCGCAGTCCTGCTGGCTGCGGCGCAGTCCTGCTGGCTGCGGCGCAGTCCTGCCAGCCGCGGTCTTTGGTCCGGATGACAACCAGCACGCAGAATTGAAATTAACCTGTGGTAACGTAACGGCCTGATGGACCGTACAGCCATAGAGCGACTGCGTGTGGTGATCCATGGCGCGGTGCAAGGGGTTGGGTTCCGGCCATTCGTCTACCGGCTGGCCACACAAATGGAGCTGCCCGGTTGGGTGATCAACTCATCGCAGGGGGTATTCATCGAGGTGGAGGGCATGCATTCCCAGCTCGATACCTTCTTGCGCCGCGTGCAGCGCGAGAAACCGCCCCATTCCTTCATCCAGAGCCTGGAAGCTTCGTTCCTCGAACCGCTGGGCTTCACCACTTTCGAGATTCGCCATAGCGAGGAGGCAGGAGCGAAGATGGCACTGGTGTTGCCGGATCAGGCCACCTGCCCCGATTGCCTGCGCGACATCATGGACCCCAGCGATCGGCATTACCGGTACCCGTTCACCAACTGCACCTACTGCGGTCCGCGCTACAGTGTCATCCGCGAACTGCCGTACGACCGGCCGAATACCAGCATGCAGGCGTTCGATATGTGCAGCGATTGCCGCGCCGAGTATGAAAACCCGCTGGACCGGCGCTTCCACGCGCAACCCGTCGCGTGTCCCCAGTGCGGCCCGCATTTGGAGCTTTGGGACCCGCAGGGACGCATCGTGGCCGGGCACCACGACGCGCTGCTGCAGGCTGCCGAGGCCATCCGCGCCGGACGGGTTGTAGCCGTGAAGGGGCTGGGCGGATTTCACCTGATCGCGGATGCACGCAACGACGAGGCTGTGCTGAAACTGCGCCAGCGCAAGCACCGCGAAGAGAAGCCGTTCGCGCTGATGGCCCCCGACCTCGCGACGGTGCGGGCCTACTGCGATGTGTCCGACTCGGAGGAGCGCCTGTTGCTCTCTCCCGAATCTCCCATCGTTCTCTTGCGACGCCTGTCCCACTCCCCCTCTCCTTCGCTCCCGCTCTCCCCCGCTCCAGTCGCGCCGAGCGTCGCCCTGCCGCCGAATCCGTGGCTGGGCATGATGCTGCCCTACACGCCGCTGCATCACCTGCTGATGAAGGAGCTGGGCTTCGCGGTGGTGGCGACTAGCGGCAATCTATCCGACGAGCCAATTTGCATCGACGAGCTCGAGGCGCTGGATCGGCTGCACGAGATAGCCGACGTTTTCCTGGTACACAACCGGCCCATCGTACGGCATATGGACGACTCGATCGTGCGCGTGGTGCTGGGGCGCGAGATGGTGCTGCGCCGCGCACGCGGTTATGCGCCGCTGCCCGTGGCGGTCAGAGTCCGGACAGGGATTGGAGATTGGAGGCCAGAGACAGGTGCTGCTTCGTCGCAGGTGCTTATTCACCAATCGCCAATCCCCAATCCCGAGTCTCAACCGTCCATCCTGGCGGTTGGCGCCCACCTGAAGAACGCCGTCGCCATCACCGTGGGGTCGAACGTCTTCATCAGCCAGCACATCGGCGATCTGGAAACACCTCAGGCCTACGATGCCTTTCGGCGCGTCATCGCCGATCTGAGCCGACTGTACGATTTCCACCCTACAGCGATCGCGTGCGACCTGCACCCCGACTATCTGTCCACCCACTTCGCACGCGAGCTGGCCGCTCAGAGCGACCCGCCGCTGCCGGTGATCGGTGTGCAGCACCACTTCGCGCACATTGCCTCGTGCATGGCAGAGAACGACCTCACTGGCCGGGCGCTGGGCGTGTCGTGGGACGGCACGGGCTACGGCACCGACGGTACCATCTGGGGTGGCGAGTTCCTGCTCGTCGATGGAGCCGGGTCCTACACCCGTGCGGCACACCTGCGGACGTTCCGCCTGCCGGGCGGCGAGAAGGCCGTGCGGGAGCCGCGCCGCTCTGCGCTGGGACTGCTCTACGAGCTCTACGGCGACCAGACCTTCAGTTTCAGTCACCTGCCCCCCATGGCCGACACGACAGTGGCCGAGCGCAGTGTGGTCCGCCAGATGCTGCGCCAGAAGCTCAACGCGCCCGTCACCTCCAGCGCTGGGAGGTTGTTCGACGCGGTAGCCTCGCTCGTGGGTCTGTGCCAGCGCATGGCCTTCGAAGGCCAGGCAGCCATGGAGTTGGAGTTCGCGGCTGAAGCCGTAGAGACCAGCGCCGCCTACGCGTTTGAGATTCGGGATTTGGGAATAAGGACGGGAGATTCGCAGAGCCATCCGGCAGACACGGAAGGCGGGAATGAAACCCCGCAATCCGCAATCCCCAGCCGCCAGCCTCCCTTGATTGTGGATTGGGCACCCGTAGTAAAAGCCATCTTCGAGGACTGCCAGCGTGGCGTGCCGGCGGGTGAGGTCGCCGCCATGTTCCACAACACGCTGGCTGAGATGATCGTGGCGGTGACCGGCCGGATGGGCGAGCGGCGGGTGGTGCTCAGCGGGGGATGTTTCCAAAACACCTACCTCCTGGAACGCAGTGTGCAGCGACTGCGGGAGGCGGGGTATACGCCCTACTGGCACCAGCGCGTGCCCCCTAATGATGGCGGGATCGCCCTCGGGCAGGCTGTCGTCGCGTCATCATTGGTCCGCTGAACGGCAATGTAGCAATGATCAGGCTAAAAAGAGCTTCTTCATTTACCTGATTTATTAAGCTCTGTTAGACTGATGCTGCAGTCGGTGCAAGGAGACACGGCAGCAATGTGCTTGGCAGTACCTGGAAAGATCATCAGCATCACCGGTGACGACCCCCTCACCCGAGTCGGCAAGGTGAACTTTAGCGGCATCATCAAAGAGGTGAACCTCGCGTACGTTCCCGACGCGCAGGTAGGCGAGTACGTAATCGTGCACGTGGGCTTCGCGTTGAACACAATCGATGAAGACGAGGCCAACCAGGTGTTCGAATACCTGCGGCAGATGGACGAGCTGGCAGACCTGGAAGAGGCGAATAGACCAAACGGTGATGCGCCGGGTATCGCCGCATCAGGCAACTAAACGCCGGGGCGGCACCATGAAGTACATCGACGAGTACCGCGACGCGGAGGCAGCCGGGAAGTTCGCTCACGCCATTGCCCATCTCACCATACGGCCGTGGACGATCATGGAGGTCTGCGGTGGTCAGACGCATGCGATCGTCAAGTTTGGCATCGACGAGTTGCTGCCCAAAGAGATCACTCTGGTGCACGGTCCCGGCTGCCCGGTGTGTGTCACAAGCGTGGAGCTGATCGACAAGGCTGTGGAGCTTGCCTCGCAACCAGGCGTGATCTTCACCTCCTTCGGCGACATGTTGCGCGTACCCGGCACGGGCAAGGACCTGCTCTCGGTGAAGGCTTCGGGCGGAGACGTGCGGATCGTCTACTCCCCGCTCGATGCGCTGGCACTGGCGCGCGCCAACCCTGATAAGCAGGTGGTATTCTTCGCCGTCGGCTTCGAGACGACCGCGCCAGCCAACGCGATGGCCGTCTATCAGGCCAGGCAGCAGGGAATCGACAACTTCTCCATGCTCGTCTCACACGTGCTGGTGCCCCCCGCGATGGAGGCAGTGCTGTCATCGCCACAGAACCTGGTGCAGGGGTTCCTGGCGGCCGGGCACGTATGCGCCGTGATGGGTTATACCCAGTACATCCCGATCGCCGCCAGGTATCACGTGCCCATCGTCGTGACGGGCTTCGAGCCGCTGGATATCCTGCAGGGCATCTATTTATGCGTGCGGCAACTGGAAGAAGGCCGCGCTGAAGTGGAGAACCAGTACAGTCGCGTGGTACGGCGCGAGGGTAATCGCCCTGCACAACAGATCATCACCGAGGTGTTCGAGGTGGCCCCGCGCACATGGCGCGGGATGGGCGAGATCCCGCATAGCGGCCTGGCGCTGCGCGAGCCCTACGCGCGCTACGATGCGGAGAAACGCTTCGCCCTCACCACGCACGACGTGCGAGAGGATAGCGAGTGCATCAGCGGGCAGATTATGCAGGGCGTGCACAAGCCCAGCGATTGCCCTGCCTTCGGCACACGCTGTACCCCCGAAAAGCCACTTGGCGCTCCGATGGTCTCATCGGAAGGCGCCTGCGCAGCGTATTACCGCTACCGAAGAGTCGCTGGCTGATGCAGTATGGTGGTGACGGTGAGGGTCTCTCATCGCAACTAAGGGCACTCGTTTATCATTCCTCCATCTGTGAGCACACGACCCGCCTCCGTGACTAACCCGGCTCGACTGAGCCGCCGCGCGGCAGTGGCATGGATGGTACTGGCCGTCCTGTTGATCTTCAGCGTCGCCGCGCCACTGAACCAGAACAAGGTACCGCCCATCCTGCCCATCCTGATGAGCGCCTTCAACCTGTCGGTGAGCCGGGCGGGCCTGCTCATGTCCGTCTACGCCCTGACAGGTTTGATCCTGGCATTGCCGGCCGGGTTGATCTTCCAGCGGCTGGGCTATCGGCTCACAGGACTGATTGCAGGCGGGTCCATCGCGCTCGGGGCCGCTCTGGGCGCGCTGAGCACCAGTACAGAGGGCATGCTGGCCAGCCGCGTGGTCGAAGGCGCGGGCACCAGCTTCATGGCTGTGCTGGCGCCGGCCATCATCGCCGTGTGGTTCGCGGTCCGCAAGCGTGGCGTGGCGATGGGTATCTGGGCGACCTGGGTGCCGCTCGGAGCGACAGCCATGCTGCTGCTCGCCCCAGCCCTGAGTCAGGCAGCCGGCTGGCAGGCGGTGTGGTGGTTCGGTTGCCTGTACGCGCTCGTGGCGATGGGGCTCTTCTTCCTCGTCGTCAAGCCGGCGCCCACCAGGTCTATGCCCGATGGGTCTCAGCCGTTATCTCAAACTGCACTGCCGCCCGCCAGGGCGTCGCGAGTCCTGCGCAGCCGGGACGTCTGGCTGATCGGTCTGACGTTCGCGTGCTTCAACATCGCCACCACGCCCTTCAGCGCGTTCCTGCCAACCTACCTGAACATGCAGCGCGGCCTGTCGCTGACACAGGCGGCGCTGCTGGCCAGCCTCACCGCGGTGATCCCCATCTTCTCATGCCCCGTTGGAGGGATGCTGTCGGATCGCATCGGATCGCGCAAGCGCCCGTACGTGGTGGGCATGCTATTGATTACCTTTGCACTACCGCTGGTAACAGTTCTCGGCACCAGCACGCTGGTGATGCTGATCGTCGCGTATGGGCTGGTGACGGGTCTGGTGCCCACCAACATCTTCACAGCCGGAGTGGAGGCAGCCGGTGATGAGCGCCTGGGCGGGCTGGCGATGGGCGTGCTCATGGTAGGTCAGAACGCCGGGATGCTGATTGGCCCTCTTGCCTTCGGTGCACTGGTCGAAGCCGCTGGCTGGCCACTGGCCTTTGCCAGCATGGCTGTCATCGGGCTGGCCGGCGCCGTGGCAGGCTGGCTTGCCAGAGGCAAATAAGCATGGATACCAACTTTACACTTTCCTGTCCCATCCCCATTTCCGATTACCCCAACGTGCTACTGGCACACGGGGGCGGGGGCAAGCTGACGAACCAGCTCATCGCCAGGATGTTCGTGCCGGCGTTCAGCAACCCCGCGTTGGACGCACAGCACGACGGGGCGGTGCTCTCCCTGCTGCCGGGTGGCGCAGGTTCGCTTGTGGCCTTCAGCACCGATTCCTACGTGATCCACCCCCTGTTCTTTCCCGGCGGCGACATCGGTTCGCTGGCTGTACACGGCACCGTGAACGACCTGGCGATGTGCGGTGCGCGCCCGCTCTATTTGAGCGCCGGGTTCATCATCGAGGAAGGGCTGCCGATGCACATGCTGTGGCGGGTCGTACAGTCGATGCAGCAGGCGGCGCGGGCTGCGCATGTTCAGGTCGTCACCGGCGACACGAAGGTGGTGGATCGCGGTAAGGGCGACGGCCTCTTCATCAATACCTCAGGCATTGGCCTGCTGGAGCACGGCGTGCGCATCGCTCCACAGTCGGTGCGGGCAGGCGATGTGCTGATCGTCAGCGGCGACATTGGCCGGCACGGCATCGCCATCATGGCCGTCCGCGAAGGGTTGGAGTTCGAGAGTGCCATCGAGAGCGACTCCGCGACCGTGGCTGATGAAGTGATGCAGCTCCTAGACGAGGGCATCGAGGTGCATTGCCTGCGCGATCTGACACGTGGCGGGCTGGCCAGCGCGCTGAACGAAATCGCTGCAAGCGCCCGCCTGGGGATTTACATCGAGGAAGCGCGCGTGCCCGTGCGCGACGATGTGAATGCGGCCTGCGAGATGCTGGGCTTCGACCCGCTGTACGTAGCCTGCGAGGGGCGTTTCGTGGCCTTCGTGGCACCTCAGGATGCTGAGCGTGCGCTGGCGCTGCTGCGCGGGCAGCAGCGCACGCAGCAGCGCACGCACTCCTCCGGCGCACAAAGCGCGGACGTGCAGGCCACCAGGATCGGCGTCGTGCGGGAGGATCACCCGGGCGTGGTGATGATGCGCAGCCGCATCGGCGCCAGCCGCATCGTGGACATGATCAGCGGCGAACAATTGCCGAGGATCTGTTAATACTTAAATCCGCATGCGTGCGATGAGCGTGCTGACGGCCAGTCCCAGCCCCACGAGCGGGATGAGGGCGAAAAGCGTGTTGATCGACGGGCCGGCAAGGAGGAAGCCGGCCAGCACCGGCAGAACAGTAAAGACCGCCGCACCAAGCACCATAGCGACCGACGCAATGAGCCAGAAGTATTGCCCGCGCGTGCGGCCCAGGACGCGCCGGATCACCTCGGCCACGATGCCGCCGATAATCGGCCCACCGAACAGGATCAGGATGATGGCGAAGAGGCCGATGTTGCCTATGAAGTTCAGCACGAACCCGGAGGCGATGCCCAGGATAAAGGCGATTATCGCCACGACTACGTAGTGCTCGACACGTGCGTTGTAAAACGTCGCCACGCGGGCTTTCACGTAATAGGGGCATACATAGCCGGTGGGTGTGCGCACGGCATCCCTCGCCATCAGCGGCCGGTTGCACTTGGAACAACGTAGCGTCGTCGAACCACTGGCCTGGTAGGGACAGCTAAACTCGAAATGGTCGGACGGGACGGACACCGGCTCTACCGTCGCTTTCACCGGCTTATTTTCTTCCCCAGTCTCGCTATAGATGCTCATAACAATGCCGCACTATCGCAGATGAAGATGAGGCGAACCTGAGCCATGCTCTTACACTATTTTGATGCCGCTGTGAACCGCTTCGGCACAGGCTTGCGGGTCCCATGGGCCGAACGTCTGCGCCGCACACCGCAGGTGGCCGACTCCATCCGGGCTGCGCCCGCCAATGACGGCAGCGAACGCATCCAGCGAGACAGTGTCTGCGCTGGCAAAGGCTATCTGGCGCCCGGGGTGCACCTGCGTTCTCTGCCCTTCTTTTTCCAGGGTTCCGGCGGACTGCACCGCCTCGACCACCCCCTTGACGGCGAACAGGCTGCGATAGACCTTGTTAATGTCCACGATGGATTGGTCCAGGCGGGCATGTGCCTTGCCATGGTACTTGCTACGGCTGGGTCCGGGAATCAGACCGAATAAATTCTTGATCGAGAAGGACACGCCGAGCGGTTGGAACACGACCTTGAACTTCGACAGGCTGAGAAGCGTTCCGCCGCGCAATTCAAAGAGCCTGGCAGGCACCTTCGTATAAAGCTCATCATCCTGCAGCGGCTCGAACTTCTCCTCGACAACCTGCCGCACGCGCGCGGGATCGGCAGCGCGCCCAGCCCAGATTTCCTCCGTCAGGTTCAGGTACTCGACGCCATGCTTACGTAACACCTCGTCGGTGTGCGAGTAGCCCAGAAACCAGCGTTCGCCCCGGCGCAGGTTGGCTTTGGTCAGGCGGCCCGGATCGGTGCCAAGCAGGGTCTCCTCGTTGCGCGCCCAGCCGTGACTCTCGATCACCAGCTTGTCGCCAGGGATGGACGAGAGAGCCCAGTCGAGCACCTGGCTTTCCGTGTAACACTCCACTGTGCCCCAGTTGGGCTTGATCAGCACGGGCGGCTGCAGGCTCAGCGTGCCCATCAGGGCGGCGAATGATTCGGCGTCGACAGCGGTTTCGACATGGACTTTCCCGTATGTTTTCATGGCTGCTCCTCAACAGGTAGGGACACTTTACCGCAGATTATCGGTTGGGCCAAACAACTGTTTCGAAAAGTAAAATGGAGGCAGAGGAAAACATGATCTATCAGGACCCATCCCAGCGCATCGAGGCTCGCGTACAGGACCTGCTCGGGCGCATGACACTCGAGGAGAAGGTGGCCCAGTTAGGCGCGTGGATGCCCTACTACTTCCTTGGACCTGCCGGGCCGGACCCGCAGAAGATGGCCTCGCTCCTGGGTAATGGCATCGGGCAGATTTCGCGCATCGGCGGCATCCTGGACCTCCCGCCCGAACAGGTCGCGCAGCTCTACAACGAGATCCAGCGCTTCCTGGTGGAACACACCCGCCTGGGGATCCCGGCGATGGTGCACGAGGAGTGTTTGAACGGTTACTCCGGCCGGCAGGGCACCGTCTTTCCGCAGATCATCGGCGTGGCGTCCACCTGGGACCCCGAACTCGTGGAGCGCATGGGCGGTGTCATCCGTGCCGAGATGCGTGCGGTAGGTGCGCATCAGGGCCTGGCGCCAGTGCTCGATATCACGCGCGACCCACGCTGGGGCCGCACCGAGGAGGTGTATGGCGAAGATCCCTGTCTCGTCTCGCGGATGGGCACGGCTTACGTGCGCGGGCTGCAGGGAGCGGATCGCGGCACGGGCGTCATCGCCACCGGCAAGCACTTCCTGGGCTACGGCCTGTCCGAGGGCGGCATGAACTGGGCACCGGCGCACATCCCGGCGCGTGAGCTGGTTGAGGAGGTTGTGCGGCCTTTCGAGGCTGCCATCCGCGAAGCCAACCTCGGCTCGGTGATGAACGCCTACCACGAGCTGGATGGCGTCCCCTGCGGTGTAGCGCGAGAAGTCATGACCGGCCTGCTGCGCGGGCGGCTCGGCTTCGCGGGGCATACCGTCTCCGATTACGTGACCATCCGCACGGCCTGGACCTACCACCACGTGGCGAAGGACCTGCAGGAGGCTGCTGTGCAGGCTTTGCAGGCCGGGCTCGACGTTGAACTACCCAACGTGGACGGCTACGGCAGCCCGCTGCTGCAGGCGCTGCAACAGGGCCGGGCGAGCCAGGCCGACGTCGATGCATCCGTCGCGCGCGTGCTGAAGGCGAAGTTCGAGCTGGGTCTGTTTGAAGAGCCATATGCCGACCCGCAACTCGCCCGCGATGTATTCGCGCGCGATGGAGAGAGGGCGCTTGCCGCCAGGGTGCTCGCGCAGCGAATCGCCGTCCGGAGCATGACGCTGCTGAAGAACGAGGGAAACCTCCTGCCACTCTCCACGGACCTCAAGTCCATCGCCATCGTTGGCCCCAACGCTGACAGCCTGCGCAACCTGATGGGCGACTATACGTTCGTGGGCCAGATGGCCGCACTGGTCGAAACGATCAAGGCCGGCTCTTTTAGCGCAGCCGGCTCAGCCAAAGTGGACGAGGCCACCCGGTTGGCTGTACTGGGCTTATTTCACGACTACCTCAGCGCTGCCAGCGAGGAAGCCTTCACCCGCAGCGTGTACGGCACGCCCACTATCGTGCAGGCCATTGCGAGCAGCCTGCCGGAGGGGGTCACCATTCATTACGCACGGGGCTGTGATATACGCGGCACCTCGACGGCAGGCTTCGCTGCTGCCGTCGATGCCGCGCGGCAGTCAGAAGTGGTGATCGCCGTGCTGGGCGAGAAGTCTGGCCTGGACGCCACAGCCACCTGCGGCGAGTCAAGGGACCGCGCCGAGCTAGGCCTGCCGGGTATGCAGCAGCAACTGCTGGAAGCTGTGGCGTCAACGGGCGTGCCGGTGGTGCTGGTGCTTGTGGGCGGACGGCCGCTGTCGGTCACCTGGGCGGATGCACACGTGCCGGCCATCCTGGAGGCGTGGGTACCTGGTCAGGAGGGTGGGGCGGCTGTGACCGACGTGCTATTCGGGCGCGCATCACCCGGTGGCAAGCTGCCGATCTCGTTCCCACGCGGCGTGGGGCAGGTGCCCGTCTACTACCATCACAAGCCCTCCGGCGGGCGCACGTTCTGGGCCGGCGACTACGTGGAGCTGCCGTCCGCGCCGCTGTACCCATTCGGCTTTGGTCTCAGCTACAGCACATTCGCTTACGACGGTCTGCGCATCGATCCGCCTCAAGTGAACGGCCGCGGCCGCGTGTTAATAACCTGCCGGATCACCAACACCGGCCACCGCGAAGCCGACGAAGTGGTACAGCTTTACCTGCACGACCGCGAGGCGACGGTCACGCGGCCCGTGAAGGAGCTGGCCGGTTTTCGGCGGCTCACCCTGGCGCCGGGCGAAACGCGCACGATCACGTTCACATTGGACGTGAGCCAGCTCGCCTTCATCAACCGCGAGATGGCTTGCGTGGTCGAGCCAGGCCTCGTGCAGGTGCTGATCGGCAGCTCGTCGGAAGACATCCAGTTGAGCGGTGAGTTCGAGATCAGCGGCGAAATTGTGGAGGTGCCGAACCGGCAGGCTTTTTACGCCTGGGCTGATGTGAGTTGAGGGGGCCCTTCACTTCATCAGCCACTCTCCCTCAACCCCTCGCCTGTTTCAGCACGTCGAGCATGGGCTGGTGGAGCAGCCCGTTGGAGGCGACGATGAAGCCGCTATCCAGCATGCTGTCGCCGCCGTCGAAGTCTGTGACGGTGCCGCCTGCCTCACGCACGATGGCAATGGCTGCGGCGATGTCGTGCGCCTTGATCGACATCTCCCAGTAGCCATCCATCTGCCCAGCCGCCACGTAGCACAGGTCCAGCGCCGCTGAGCCGAAGCGCCGCACCGCCTGTGTGGTGTGCTGGAATGCGACAAACTCCGGCAGGTTCGTGTCGTTTATGTGCGTGTCGTAGGGGAAGCCTGTCACCACCAGCGCGCGTTTCAACGTGGGTATAACGGAGACATGGATCGGCACGCCATTGCGCGTGGCACCGTGCCCACGCGAGGAGGCATAGAGCTCATCGTGCAGAGGCGCGTACACCACCCCCAGTGCCGGCACGCCATCGATCACCAGGCCGATCGAGACGCAGAAGATCGAGAAGCCGTGCGCAAAATTGACCGTGCCATCCAGCGGATCGATCTGCCACTCGTAATCGTGACCGTTGCGGGCGTGGCGCGGCTGCTCGTAGGTGCCGCCCTCCTCGCCTACGATCCGGTGAGTGGGATAGAGCCGTTGCAACTCGCCCACAATGAACTGCTCGCTGCGTACGTCGTACTCGGTGACGGGGTCGATGTCGGTGCTCTTGAAGGTCAACTCGGCGATGCCGCGGTTGGCTTCGATGGCGGCAGTCCCCTCACGTAATATAGTGCCCGCCCCACGGGCAATGGCGACCGCCGAACTGAGGACCTCTTCGAGATCCAGGCCCAGGTTCGGGCCCGCGACGGCCGGACGATCAGGCTGATTGGACATGCGGCCCATTCTACGCCACGGTGTGGCTCACCTCGCATACGCTGACCCTATCACACACTTTCCGTCAGATGGTTTTCACGCGGCTGCTCCACCTGCGATTCTGGCCTGCGCACTGCATTGTGCCACCAGCATCCTCCGGATAATGCCAGGTCTGTCTGAACTCTGCACCACATACTCGCTCACGGACCGCATCGTGAACACCTTGATCAGATCCTCTGACACGACTTGCACCGTTGGATGGCACAGGTCAATCAAGCCTGTTCTCCTTTGTCACGTTCGGTCATTACAGGCCATCAGTTGTACAGGCGCGCTACGGTTACGACGCAGACCTGCGCATGTGCGTGCGCGGCGCATGTGCGTGCGCGGCGCGGGTGCGTGCGTGCGCGCATGTGCGTGCGCGGCGCGGGTGCGTGCGCGCGAGTACGTGCGTGCACGGCGCTCAGGGCGTGCGACGTGCTACGTATAATCAGCCAGACAGCTGCGAAGATGCCGATACCACCATTCGGAGGTTCACGATGACTGAAACCAATTTGCGCATGCGCGCTGAGATACCCGAAAAGTACCGCTGGAACGCACCCAGCGTGTTTCCCATACCCAAGGATTGGGAGGCCGAAGCAGCCCGCCTGCAGGAAGACATCAGCCAGATCAGCCCGTACCAGGGCCGGCTGGCCCAGGGCCCGCAGGTGCTGCTGGGCGCCCTGCAGACCCAGGAGGACCTGCTCCGCCGAGCTGGCAGGGTGATGGTCTACGCGCTTCTGACGAACCGGCAGGACACGGCCGATCAGGACGGTGCGCGCATGTACGGCGTGGCGGTGGGGATATCTGGCAGGCTGCGGGCGGCCACCGCCTTCATCAATCCTGAGCTGCTGGCCATCGGGCGGGAGACGCTGGCCCAGTGGCTGGAAGTGGACCCCAATCTGAAGGTATACGATCATTACCTCGACGACCTCTTCCGTAAGCAGCAGCACGTGCGCTCGGCGGAGGTCGAGGAGTTGCTGGGCAGCCTCGGCCCGGCCTTTCAGAACACCCGCCAGACCGCCAATATGCTGACCGACGCCGACTTCCGCTTCGCCCCGGCCGTCGACGGGCACGGGGTGGAGACGACAGTGTTTCAGGGCAACTACCCCGATCTGCTCAAGGGCCCGGACCGCCTGGCGCGCCGCACGGCCTACGAGCACTACACCGACACCTACCTGCAGTACAAGAACACCCTGGCCAGCAACCTGGCCACCTCGATCCAGCAGAACGTCTTCACGTCTCGCGCGCGCCGCTACCCCGACACCCTCTCAGCCGCCCTGTTCGAGAATAATATCCCGGTCGAGGTTTTCCATAACCTGATCGACGTGTTCCGGAAGAACCTGCCTACCTGGCACCGCTATTGGGCCATCCGCCGCAAGGCGCTGGGACTGAGCGAGCTACAGCCTTATGACGTCTGGGCTCCTCTGGTTGGCAACCCCCGGACGGTCTCGTACGAGCAGGCCATCGACTGGATTGGTCAGGCCCTGGCCCCGCTGGGTGAAGATTACGTGCGCGCGCTGCGCAAAGGCGCGCTGCAGGAGCGCTGGATCGATGTGTACCCCGCGCCGGGCAAGCCTTCCTCGCAGTTCTCCGCCGGTCGGCCCGGCACCCACCCGTTCATCTTCATCAACTACGGCGACAACCTGTTCAGCGCCAGCACCCTGGCGCACGAGCTGGGCCACTCCATGCACTCGTACCTGTCGTGGCAGAACCAACCGCTGGTGTACAGCGGCCACTCAATCTTCATCGCCGAGGTGGCGTCCAACTTTCACCAGGCCATGCTGCGCGGTTATCTGCTCAAGACCAGCACCGACCGGCCGTTCCGCATCAGCGTGATCGAGGAGGCCATGGACAACTTCCATCGCTACTTTTTCATCATGCCCACGCTGGCCCGCTTCGAGTACGAGGCACACCGGCGCGCAGAGCGCGGCCAAGGGCTGGCGGCCGACGACCTGAACAACCTGATGGCCGACCTGTTCGCAGAAGGTTATGGCCGCGAGATGACCTACGACCGCGCGCGGGTGGGGATCACCTGGGCCACCTTCGGCCACCTGTACACCGACTACTACGTGTTCCAGTACGCGACCGGCATCTCCGGGGCCAACGCTCTGGCGCGTGCCATCCTGGCCGGTGAGCCGGGCGCGGCCGGGCGCTATCTAAGCTTCCTGAAGGCAGGCAGCTCGCTCTACCCCCTGGACGCGCTCAAGCTGGCCGGCGTCGACCTCACCACGCCCCAGCCGGTCGAGGCGGCGTTCCAGGTGCTATCAGGCCTGGTGGACGAGTTGGAGAGGCTGGTGGGGTAGCACGGCGTGGCGTGCCCAAGCTGCCTGCATGGCCGACACCGCGCTACATAAGCGATTTTGCAACATACCTTTAGGGGATATTCTTTTAGAACATTTTGAGCTTCGAAGTGCTATTCTTAAGCTGACTCTGGCAGCGTGTTGAATAAGGCTGCAGGGTAAGGGGGCGGCGAGAACGTCGCTCACCGTAAAAAGCTGCATCGATCCTCTAAGTTCCCCGGCTGCACCAGACGTACAAGACGCACCACTGAGTCACAATCTTATGTCTCAGAAAGTGGAAGATCCGGAGGGATGAATCATGCTGATGAAACCGGGCGTGAAGGTTTTCAGTTCGGACAACCAGCAGTTGGGTAACCTCAGCCACATCGTGCTCTACCCAAGCACAAAAGAGATCACCCACCTCATGGTGCAGAAGGGTTCAGGTGCGGATCAGTCCATCCTGGTCCCCGTTGAGGCCGTTTATTCAGCAGACGAGAACCGCGTGGTGCTGAATAAGGACTTGCAGTCCCTGACCTCCGGGCGCGAAATACGGCACGGCGGTGAGGTGGCCCTGGCCGAGGCTGCGGACCAGGCGACCCGGCCGGGAGTTCAGCCGGAGGGTACCGTCACGATCAAGGAGAGGGCAAGGGTGACCACCTGTGACGGCCAGAACATGGGGGTGATTGACTACTTCATCACGAGTGAGAACCACCTGCAGGACATGTTCTTCACGAAGGGGTCGCTATTGAAACGGCACCGGCTGGTTCAGGCTGAGGCGATCTCCAGCATTAATGACGAGGAGATCCAGTTGTCCGTGGACGCTGACTTCATCAACAGCCTGCCCGAGCCGCACGCTGTCATGTAACAGCGTTACGTATACAGGGAAAGGCCAGGGCGGAGCTCGGCCGCGCCAGCCGCCGGGTGCTCTGCTTCAGAACAATAACTGCCGGCTCTCGACGGTCGGGCACCAGAATTTCTCGATGAACTCGACCACCAGCCGGGTGCCCTCGTCGTGGCTGACGTAGGGGCGCATGGCCGGGTTGTACATCGTGTCGGTCAGGTCACGCACCAGCTCGACGGGGAATGACACGGTTCGTCCACCCACGTTGACGTTGAAAATATATTGGTCCACCATCTTGCGCGCATTGTAGTGCTGGCGTTCGTTGCCCCGGTCCGGTGAATGGCCACTCACGCTCTGCGCTTGTGGTGTGGCACGTGGATATGCTCACTCACCGCCCGGCGCCGTGCCTCCGCAGGCCTGCGGTCGTAACGCACCGTGGTCTGCACGTTGCTGTGCCCCATCAACCCGCTCACGATGGAGATGTCGACCTCGGCGTCCAGCAGGTTCGACGCTAACGTGCGGCGCAGGTCGTGGCAATCCATATCCTCCACACCGGCCTGCTCGCACCGCTTGACGAGAACCTGGTCTAAGGCCGTGGTGCTCATCGCCCGGTCACGGACGATCAGACCGCTCTTCAGGATGAGCACGTACAACGCTCCGCCCTCATTGCCCCTCACGGCCAGCCAGTCACGCAGGTAGGCCAAAGCGCCGTTGTCAATGTAGAGCATGCGCTGCTTGTTGCGCTTGCCGACGATCCGCAACTCAATGCGTTCGGCATCCACGTGAAGTTCCCCGTATTAGCTGCCCGCGATCTCCGCGCGCCGGCCGGCGTGGGGTCGTGGGCGCAGGCCTTCAGCAGCGCATCGACCTCCGCCGGCGTGACGTAGCGCCCGGCCGGCTCGCGCGAGCCGGCGTCACCCTTGACAAGCGCCAGGCGCGTGTAGGTGTCGGCGTCGATCAGTTCCTGCTGGTAGGCGGTGCGCATCACCCCGAGCAAGTCGGCCAGCGTCTAGAAGGGTTCACCGACGCGTACGACAGGAAGCGATGTGCTAATAGGGCTATGTGGCGTTGGTGCGCGTGGGTAGTCGCCATGCGTGTTATTGAGCGCAGTTCGTTTCAAGGGTAAACCGCACCATGCAACTCGTTATTGAACTGGGCCAGTTCGAGTAAAGCTAGTTGGCGATGGTCCATGGCCTGGTTGATCGCCTGGGCGTCACCGGCGCACCAAGCGCAAGCAGGCAACCCAGCTTCGAGTAGGTAGATATACCTCTGTAGGTGATAGGTCGTGTTCAACAAGTGTTGGT
Organism: Chloroflexota bacterium; assembly: GCA_021788625.1. Taxonomy (GTDB): domain Bacteria; phylum Chloroflexota; class Anaerolineae; order J036; family Brachytrichaceae; genus CAIXPS01. Next base: position 49,795 of record JAJYKL010000010.1, on the reverse strand, counting down.
GTATGGTGGCGAACCGTTCAGGCGGGCTGATGGGGTAGACGTGGTTCATGTCGTTGTTCAGCTTTTCCAGAGCCTTGTCCATCTGAGACTTCCATACCGTATTCCGGGTGCCGTTGATTCTAGTGCTGACCTGGTCCCATAGGTAGTTGATGCCTTTCAGGTCATTTGCGGCTGCCTGTGCAATGCGGTTAACTTGCTCGATGTATGTGTTCTCGGCGGTCGCCTGGAGGTTCACGTAAACGGTGGGCTGACGGTACGGCTGGGCGGTGGGCACGCTGGTTGCCCATTGTGTTGATGTGTTGTTGGAGCTGCTGGAAGCGATGCCGTTGAAGATGTACACGGCCAACCCCCCCAGCACGCCACAGGCATATGTTACCACGAGGCAAACCGCTACGATCACAACTATCCGCTTCCAGATATCTAGCCCCTCGTGTGCCGCCCACGTCCAAACCCTAATGACCGTAGCAACCAGCAGCATCGCTGCAATCATCATCCCGCCGGTGGTGGGATCTGGGTGCAAGAGAACATCAAGAACGACACCGAGCAATACGGAGGTCGACAGGCTTTTTGCGAAGTACCCCCAACTCCATAGCGGGTACGTGCCCTGGCCCGGCGCCGGCACGGCCGGTGCGGTGACGCTAGTTGCTGGTGTGGGAACTATGGGAGCTGGGTTGTCGCATGATGGTGGGGTGGCTGGCGGGCCTGAGAAGGTGTCGCCGGTTGTGGGTATCGGAATCGCCGGCTCCGTGACAGCGACTACCGCATCGTATGGTGTTGCTGACCTGCTTTGTGCATTAGCATTTCGTTCTACCCCAATGTGATTGGGGACTGGGTTCTCATATTGGGGTAGGGTGTCGCTTGGAGTAGTCCTACCTGTTGTCGGCACCAGACTCGCCGCAGGAAATGCCGCGTTCACCACTAAGGTGGAAGAGGTAGCTGGTTGATCCAGTATTGCCGGTTCATCCGGTGGCGTGGTGGGGATCAATGATTGTTTAATCGCTTCCAAGTCCGTGCCCCCGGCGACCTGGTACGCCAGGTGGGCGGACAGCTCGGCCCTTACCTTCGCGTCGGCTCGGTTCCCGATGGAGGCGACGTAAGGTTGGAATAACTCATCGGGGGGCCTGGTAACGAGGAGACGCCCTTGATAACGCTTAAGGAAGTAGAAATATATCGAGGCTAGTAGGCCGTCCGCTTCGTTCTGGGGGTGCAGGATAGCCGTGATGACTTCATCGATGAGCCGGGCATTATAGTCTGAGAGGGATTTCATCGCCGCCTCCTACACGAGCCCGTGCTGTGACGACAACGTGAGACGCGCGACCCGACCGTGACCAGAAAAGGAGCCACTGGTATCCTCCTTGTCGTATAGTGAATGGCGAGCGGCTACCTGCAACGCGGGGTGTGTCTGCCCCCTCCCCTGCGGCTACACAGACCTAACACGTTTAATTTTATACCTGCAGTCCCTTAATTCTTGCGCAAGGTAACCTGCCGGTAGGCCGGACACCAGATAATCCCCCTGCGTTAACGAAGATGGCCGGCGCGACGGCGGCCGGCAGCGTGACCTCTAGGTCGATCTGACGGTCGTCGCATAACACCAAGTGGGTGTCGTGCAGCACGACCAGGCCGCACCAGGACCTCAAGGCAATCCTTCGTACACACCTTGAGAGGTGCCACGACCGGTCGAGCAGATCGAAGTAGATGACGCACAGCATACCGTCAGCGGTGAGTGGCACGTACTCGCGCCACACGCGCCCCTGCTCGCCCCACTAGTCATGGTCCGCCTGCCAGCGCTGGCGGATCTTCTGCGCAGGGTGCGACTGCCCCCCGCCAGATGAACCGCGTCAGCCCTCCTTCCTTCACCAGACTTTTATTGACGGCGGTACTGCATCGGCAGCGGCATAGGATCGACGTTGCTAGTCCGATTCAGACACGGCCGGAGCAGCTTGATCATGTACGTCTCGGCGGTGTTGACCTTTCTCCGCGTGTGAGGGTCTCCGTGAGCGTGTAGCAGCTCATTGCACTCCTCCACACTCAGCACCTGGACTTGCCATTGATAAGAGTCCGGCTCGTTGGCCTTGATGAGATCGCCCAAGCTGGAGATGCCGGCAAGTCCTTCGCCCAGGTGCCAGTGCAGCCTATCACGCAGGCACATCCTGTCGGCTTTCCCGACGTAGAGCACTGTGTCACCTTCGCGCACGACGTACACGCTCCCCTTCATGTCCGCTACTGGGCTGGAGCCGTCGAGAACCTCACGAATGCTTGCCTGTATCATCGGTCTCCCCTGTGGTTTGGCTTGTTATAAAAGTGTTCGTGGTATCGAGGTCATTAGGGCTGCTGATATTCCGCCTCAATCACTGGCCCGGGGCTGTGCGTCGAGTCCGGCGAGGATGTGGTTTTCACGCTCTTCCTCGGCGCCAAGATCCTCCAGGTCGCAGAAGTAGCACTCCATGCCGCGCCTGGTGGCGCCACGAGCGTAGTGCTCGGTGTACTCGCGGTACGCCGAGCACGAGTAGCGGGCATCGCAGTTGCGGCAAACGCTTACGGCAAAGGGTACATGGGTACCCGCGAGCGCCTTCCTCAGGCGACTCACCGGAGGGGGTTCGAAGCAACCTTCTTCGATGTCGTCCACGACACGGCCGAACCGCTCAACCGTTGCTTCGACGTGATCCGTGTTATACGTCAGGCGGATCACCGGATCCCATTTCTGCATCAACTTCTCAAGCTGTGCAACATCTCCCCCGTCGAGTGCAGTCCTGATCTCGTCCGGGAACCTGGTGCAGATGATGGCAGTTTCATGTAGCTTTTGTCCACGCAGCTTCGTCCAAATGTAGGCGTAGACGTCCAGTTGCTCTGCGTAATCCTCCTTGTTTGCGTTAATGACTTCCCGATCGTGGGTCTTCACGTCGTAAAGCACGGTGCGGTCCGCCTCCCGTACGATATCCACCACGCCCTCGATCCCGAAGGGGCGCCCTGCCCGGGATTTCTGGTCGGGCAGGTTCAGCTTCACCTCGGTGTCGGTTATCTTCAGAGCGATGTCGCGCAGCCTGCGCCAATACATCAACACCTGGTTGAGGGCGGCCTGCTTGAGCTCCGGGGACAGCGCGTGACCGCCCTCCATCTGCAGGGCCTGGAAGTTCTGCTCGAAAAAGGCGTTGATACGCTCCTCGATCTGTGCGTCTGTGAGTCTCATGTCAGCCTTGGCTCCTTTGTGCGATCAGGAGTTGGTGCAGGTCGTCCATGGTGCGGTGCACGAGGTTGCCGAACATCAGCACCTGTGAGCGCGCCGTCACGAAGTCGTACTTGCGGAAAACCATGTACTGCCGCGAGCACTTGCGGTACATCAGGTAGTCACCGGTGTAGGAGTAGTTCTTCGGCAGGTCTTCTCGGTCCAACCTGGCCTCGGGCACCGTGCTCACATCCAGTTGCGGGATGCGGAGAAAGTCACCGTCCAGCATGTCCTTGAACGGTTGGTTGACATGGGCACCTGACCCCCGATAGTGCGCGAGGACGAGCAGGTTCTTGGCCCGCGACAGGGCTACGTAGAACATGCGCAAGGCATCGAACTCGGCCGTGCGATCCAGCGGTTCCCCATTGCGCTTGAGGAGCGGCTCTACGATACACTCAATGGGCTGAGGGACTTTCGTGTTCTTGGCCAGGTTGCCTAGCACCACCACCGGGAACTCAAGGCCCTTGGCCTGGTGAACGGTCAGGAATGGGATGCGCCCCTTGGGGAAGGGGTCCTCGGCGTCCTCGTACTCCGACTCGCCGCGCCGGTGCAGCGCGTACAGATAGGAGCTGAAGAACTGCCGGCTGAACCCGCTGTCGGCCAGCAGGTTGGCCGTGATTACCGAGACGTACTGGTCAACGAATACGGCCGGATACTGTGAGATCAGGCTCAGGTTACAGACCGGGCCCTCGTCCTCGCCACTCTCGGCCAGGCTAAACTTGGCCCTGAGCTGGTCGAACCCGCACAGGCGGTAGAACAGGTCGAGCACGCTCCAGTCGAGAGCGGTGGCCCGCCGGATGATTTAGCCCAGGCTGAAGGGCCTGTGCTCGCCCGCCCGGCGCAGGGCGATTTTCTCGAACGATTCACTCTCCGGCAGCTTGCGCGCCTTGTCGGTCAGGCCGGCTGCATCAGCGAGCCTGCGCTTCATCACCCGTACGTCATACGGAGCCTTCACGTCCCACCCGTTTCGCTCCGCCACCCGGCACAAGATCTGGTAGTCGGACGCGGCGTCGTTGATCTGCCCCTGCAAGTGCTCGATGTAGTGCGCCAGGCGGCGGTCGGCTTGCACGAGCTCACCCGCGCGGGCTTCGGCGCGGTCCATCCAGGCCACGTACTTGTCGTGGTCCTGGCCACGGGAAAAGTCGTTGCTGGGCCGGCCAAAAACCTTCATGTACAGACCGAAGACCTCGACTGACTCGTCCACATCCAGGAAGGAGCCCGCGCGCGGCGCGTAGACGAGTAGGCCTTCGTGCTTGAGCGCCTCCTCCATGCGCTTGACCTGAACACTTTTCAGGGACGGGAAGAGGAAGGCGATCTGGTTTGGGTTCTCCACCTTCTTCTCGTCAACCAGACGACGGACCAGCTTGGCGATCTCCACGCAGACTTCCTCGGGCTTGGCCTGCGTGCTCGCCACGACGGACACGCCGTTATCCCTGCTGCGCGCGCGGATATCTTTATCGGTGATACGGTAGTAACCGCCCTGGTTGCCGGTGCGCCGCCAGTTTGGCTTGCCTATGAAGTCGCCGTAGAAACCGACGATGCGCACGCGCAACCGATAATTGGTGGAAAGCGGGATCCTCTTTGGTCGAACGCCGAGTTGTTGCTCACAGCGCTCCTCGAACTCGACGAAGTTCTCGACGGTCGCGCCGCGGAACCGGTACAGGGTCTGGTCGTCGTCGCCCACCATGCAGAGGTTCTTGTGCCCCGCCGCCAGTGCAAAGAAGAGCCGCTCCTGGACCGTGTTGGTGTCCTGGTACTCGTCGACGATGATGTGCCTAAAAACCTCGCCGGAGTGAGGAGTGTTCTCCTTCAGGACGTTCAAGGCATTCTGCTGGAGCAGTGAAAGGTCGGTCTGCGGCAGACCGCCCTCCGGCTGTAGCTGTGCCAAGTAGCGCTCGTACATGTCGATCAGCGCCCGTAGGGTGGGGTCGGACGCGCGGCGCCGGGCCGACCGTACGTCCAGGCACTCCTCGGAGAAGCGGTTGAACAGCGCGATGCAATGCGTGACGGCCTCGTGGCGGGACTGGGATGCCCAGCCGAAGTAGCTGTTGATCGTTTTATTCGCGACATCGCCCAGGTCAATGCCTTCCTTAAGCGCCTCCCAGTTGACGTTCCGATACAGGTAGAAGTACTGCCGCAGGTCGTCCATCAAAACGGGTACCCGTGCCCGTTCGCGGTTGGGGTAGAAACGCCGGTCTTGGATGATCCGGTTGCATAGCGAGTGTATCGTCCCGACGTACATCTGGCTGATGTCGTAGTGCTTGTTGGTATGGTTGCTGGCGTAGCCAAGGAGGAAACGCAGCCCCTCACGGAGTTGTAGCGCGGCTTTCTCAGTAAAGGTGGAGAGGTAGATCTCCTGCGGCTTGATACCATGGAACACGATGAGGTTCAATGTGCGCCACAAGAGCACGCGCGTCTTGCCGGAGCCGGGACCCGCGGGCAGGTACAGGGGGCCGTCCACATGCAGGATCGCCTGCTCCTGGGCCTCGTCCGGTTTGAAGCCAGCGTCGCGCCAGAGTTTCGAGAGGGTAAGTGCGGTGGGCATAGCGGCTATATCTCCTGTCATGCGGGGCTTCGCGATACCGAAACGGTTGCTTCAATATCACATGTGCGTCCAGATCCCAATGGGGCACCCATAATACAAAGAACCGGCAAGGGTAAGTATGTCACGTATCGCCAGTTTCGCAATTGGCGATAATAGAACACTGTGCCAACCAGTTCCACCGCCCCAGCTCAGGCCGTCTACACCAGCAGGATCATCAAGGCCACGGCGCTACTGCCGGAAACGCGCACGCTGCTCCTCAACTGGGATAGCGACCAGGACGTAGATGCGAACCTGCAGCGGCTGAAGCAGGAGAACGTCTTCGCCAAGGCCTCCCGCGTCCGCATCGCCGACATGCTGGCCATCTTCAGGCAGCGCTACTTGAATGACTCCGACGTGCGCAGCGCGCTCGTAACACTGGCGCAAGGCGGGATGCCCAACGAAGTGCTGGACCGCATCCTCTATTACCTGTCTCTCCGCAACGACGCCCTGCTGCACGATGCTGTGACTGAGCTTCTGCTGCCAACGTACCAGCGGGGGTATACGGACGTTAACGTACAGCTCGTCATAAGCTTGCTACGCGAGCAGATAGCGGACCGCCGAACCGAAAGCGAATGGAGCGAAGACACCACCTTGCACGTGGCGCAGCACATCCTGGCGACCCTGCGCGATTTCGGCGTACTGCAGGGTGCCAATCGCAAGCAGATCAACATACCGTTCCTGCCCGTCACCGCGTTCGCGTTCATCGCCATGCTGCGGCACCGTGAGTTGCGCTCAGGCGACCGGCTGGTGGACGACCCCGACTGGCGCGTCTTCTTCCTCCCCCGGCTGGGTGTTGAACGCCTCTTCCTGGAGGCGCACCAGGAGCACCTGCTGGAGTATTACGCCGCCGGGCGCATAATACGTATCACGTTCCCCGTCGAACACCTGGAGGACTATGCCCGATTCATCGTTGCCCGAGCGCATCAAGTATCAGCTTGAACAGGACCTGCGGCAGACGCCACCCGCATTCATCCGCTACCGCGACCTGCCGTTCGCCATCTTCCGCTACGATCCTGACGATGAGTGGCGCCTGCGGGGCGAGATCCGCCGCCTGCGGACCCGCCTGGGGCAAGCCGGGAAGCGCGTCACCCTCATCTCCTTCGCCGACCTGCTCTGGCGGGCCATCAACCAGACGGAAGGGATCGAGGCGATCGCACAGTTCGAGAAGGAACAGGGCTTCCTAAGCGCCCAACAGCAGGTGAACACCTACCTGTCACGGGCGGAATGGGCGCCGCTGGCGGACACGCTGGCGGGAATGCTACAGCCGCTCAACCCGCAACATGACGTTGTGTTTCTCTGGCGCGCGGCGGCCATGGGGCCAGACATCTTCCCCATGTCCACTTTGCTCGAGATGCTCTATGAGCACCGCTTGGAGGTGCCATCTGTGTTGTTCTATCCTGGCGCGGCCGAGCAGAACGGCATGGGGCTGCGGTTCCTGGACTTGCCGGACCGTGACGCCAGCCAGAACTACCGTGTGAAGATCTATTATTGATCGAAAACCCATTGCAGATTAGGAACGTGGCATGAACGAAGCACTGCAGAGTAAGTTGCATGACCTGACCCTGAACGCCCGCGCGCTTCTCACCCAGGAAACGCTTGATCTCCTCCAAGGGGTCTACGGCCTGCACCCGAACGGCACGTTTGAACCGATAGCGAAGCTACCGGCCGTGTTGGGCATCGAGGAAGCGCGTGAAACCCGCACCCGGCTCGAGTACCACGTGCGCGATGAGATTGCTGCTGGACGTAGCGGGGAAGAAGCCGTAGCCCACCTGGCGCGCGAGGTCGCCTTCACCCATCTAAATCGCCTGGTTGCCTTTAAGCTGCTCGAGGCGCGCAAGCTGATGAGCGGGACGATTGACCGGCACCACGACTCCAAGGGCTTCCTGTTCTACGTGAACGATCATCCGACGGAGTACGCGTTATACAACGCCGGCGCGCTGCCGCAAGATGCGCTCGGCGAGGGGCCACGCGATAAGGCTTATCGTCACTTCTTGCTGTGGCACTGTGCTGAACTCGCCAGGGAGATACAGGTGCTTTTTGATGCAGACAACCTCCCCAGCCGATTGTTCCCTCGCCCTCGCGTGCTGAGAAACCTGATTGAGCTTCTAAACTCAGCCGATGTAACAGAGGCGTGGCAGGTTGGCAACGAAGAGACGATTGGCTGGGTATATCAATACTTTAACGAAGAAGCGCTGCAAGCGGCTTTTGCTGCCGCCCGTCAACAGAAACAAAAGTTCCAAGCAAAAGACATCCCCTCGGTTACACAACTCTTCACCCAGCACTGGATCGTCAAGTATCTAGTCCATAACACATTGGGGCGATTATGGCTGGAATTACATCCTGATAGCAGACTGGCTGAGCAGATGGAGTATCTAGTTCCACAGCCTGCGCACTCTTCGAGTAGTCAAATCACGAAACCAATTGTTGCGGGATTGCGGCGCGTTCGTGATATCACGATTCTCGACCCCGCCTGCGGCACGATGCATTTTGGCTTAGTGGCATTTGACTTATTTGCCAGCATGTACCGCGAGGAAATGATGCATGCCGGTGAGTCTGGATGGCCTATCAATCCATCTGTATCCAGTGAGGACGAGATTGCGAACTCGATCCTTACAAACAACTTATATGGAATCGATATTGACCTGCGTGCTGTACAGCTCTCTGCCCTAACTCTTTACCTAAAGGCGCGGGTCCTTAATCCGAAGGCAAAGATCAAAGATAACAACCTGGTCTGTGCGGATGTTATGTTGCCAAGCGGAGATCACCTGAGTGCATTCCTAGCGGACACCAAGTTCACGCGTCCGGTCTACGAACGTGTCATACGCCAGGTATGGACGCGTATTAAGCAGGTAAAGCAGTTGGGTTCTTTACTGCCCATCGAAAAGGACATCCGCGAAATTATAGAACAAGAGTATCAGCGGCAGCGTGCAGATAAAACGCCTTTATTCAACCAGGCACTTTATAGAGATGCACATGAGTCCGATGAGGATTTTTGGGTATTCCTCGACACTCAGATAGTACAGGCACTAGATCTATTTATGCGCGATCAAGCCTCGCGTGGTATTGACGAACGGTACTTTACCGAGGAAGCGGTGAAGGGATTCAGACTGCTGGATGTATTAATGCGTCAATACGATGTTGTCATAACAAATCCGCCCTATATGGCAAGACGCAAAATGAGCGACGAAATTGCTCAACCTCTTGCGGCATATTACCCAATCGCAAAAAGTGATTTATATGCTGCTTTTATTCAACGGTGTCTCGACCTTACAGAGCCTGGCGGCAGAATAGGAATGCTCACCATGCACTCCTTTATGTTCATCTCGTCATACGAAAACCTACGCGAAGACATTCGTACCAAAGCTGCTGTCGAAACCTTGATTCATCTCGGCGGTGGTTTATTTGCCACAGGCAATCCAGGTACCCTGCAAACCGCTGCGTTTGTTCTACATCGTGAAATTAACACACAATGTCGAAATAACTACATCGGAACCTTCTTCCGTCTCGTGAAAGAGCCCAATGCTGAAGTGAAACGGATTGGCTATGAGCGTGCATTGGTAAACTTATGTGCGGGTAATCCGGACCCAGCCCTGTTCCGTTACCGTCAGGGTGACTTCGATGCTATACCGGGTAGCCCTTGGGTATATTGGATCGGAGCATTTATAAGGCGGTTGTTTACGGAAAATGCAACCCTAAACGAGATAGCGCAACCGAAACATGGCCTTTCTACCTGTGACAATTACCGTTACATACGCTGCTGGTGGGAAATTGGCCGGGGAAGGATCGCTTTCGGTAATTTAACAGCGGTCGAAGCCTCCTTATCTCGTCGTAAGTGGTTCCCATATATGAAAGGAGGGAAGTTCCGGCGCTGGTATGGTAACCAAGACATAGTTGTGAACTGGTCAGAGGACGGCGATGAGATAAAAGCAGATATCGTGCGGAAATATCCTTATCTAAATGGGAACTGGGGCATGGTTGTAACTAATCCCGGTTTCTACTTTCATACCGGATTAACCTACTCCTATCTCACCCAAGGTACATTCAGTGCTCGACTCTCCCCTGGTGGGTTTATCTTCGACGTTGCAGGCTCATCGTTATTCCCGGAGGAGTCTAAGCTGCCTCTCGTTCTCTCGGTACTTAACTCAAGTTTCGCTGCATATGCATTGTCTCTCATCAACCCTACAGTGAACTTTCAGGTTGGCGACCTTTCACGATTGCCAATACCAAATGAGAGCAGTCCGCTATTGGATAACTTGGTCGTGCAGGCGATTGCGTTGGCTAAGCGGGACAGCGCCGAAGACGAAACGACTTATGACTTTGCGGGGCCACCGGCGTGGCATACGGGAACTGATGATAATGCAAAGCGGCACGCTGAATTGTCAAGCATCGAACAAGCGATAAACGACGAAGTATATCGTCTATATGCTATCACTGACGAAGATCGCACCTCCATCGAAACAGAACTAGCAGAGCCAGTGCTCAGCAACGTCGAAGGGTCTGGAGAAGGCCAAGAAGGAAGTGAGAGCGAGCCTGAAAGTGATGAGAGCACTGCCATCTTATCAAGTGAAGCACTCGCTCAGAGATGGATAAGTTATGCCGTAGGCATCGTGCTGGGCCGCTTCCAGCCCGGCGTTGATGGCGCTCTCGGCTGTGGCGATTTCACCGCAGAAGTGGCCTCCCAGCTCCGTTCGCTGGCGGATACCGACGGCATCGTCGTGCTGGACGAGTCGCACCCCGACGATCTCGGGCGCAAGGTCAGGCATGCCCTGGAACTCATGGCCGGCGATGAAGATGCCGACCAGATCATTGCCACCGCCACGAACGGTAAGAAGCTGGACGAGTGGTTCGCCCGCGAGTTCTTCAAGCAACACGTGCAGCAGTACCGCAAGCGGCCCATCTACTGGCTGCTGCAATCCCCGCGCAAGAGTTATAGTCTGATCGCCTTTTACGAGCGATTAACCGCCGACAGCCTTCCCCTGATCGCCGGCAATCGTTACGTGCGCGGAAAACTGAACGAGTTCGACTCGCGCATCGCCGAACTGGACTCACGCGCCAAGGCCCTGCCGTCGGGGCGGGAGCGCCGTGGCATTGAGAAGCAACTGGACGAACTGCGCGACGATCGAGCTGACGTGGAAGAGTTCCTACAGCGGCTGGAAAAGGTCATCCATGCCACGAACGAGCGAGGCGAGACGGTCGGCTGGCGACCCGAATTGGACGATGGCGTCTTGATCAACCTGGCGCCGCTGCGCGAGCTGATGCCTTCCTGGAGCGCCGAGTCGGCCAAGTGTTGGAACGCGCTCGCGCGCGGCGATTATGACTGGTCCTACACGGCTATGCGCTACTGGCCCGAGCGCGTACTGGCAAAGTGCAAGGAAAACAAGAGCTATGCCATCGCGCACGGGTTAGCGTAACGTTCCACCCGCTGGGGGCAGCAGGTTGAGGGTGAGGATGAAGGTGAGGGTGAGGTAAACAATGCAGATCAGAGAGCTTATCAAGCGCGACCTGAACACCAAAATCGCCGAGGTCATCCAGGTGGATCAGGTGGACGAGCAGCAGGTCTACGACGAGATCACCGATTACGTCGTCACGGAGCGCATCAAAGAACACTACCTCGTACTGCTGGCAGCCATCGCCGAGGGGAAATCCCAGCCCAGCGAAGACGTGGGTATCTGGATCAGCGGGTTCTTCGGCAGCGGCAAATCGTCCTTCGCCAAGAACCTCGGCTACGTGCTCATGGACAAGCCGGTTTTGGGCCAGCCCGCGTCGGCCCTGTTCACCCAGCAGGTGGAGGACCCTCGCATCACGCATCTGGTCCGGCTGGTGAACCAAACCATTCCGGCCGAGGTGGTGATGTTCGACATCAGCAAGGAACGCACCCCGTCGAGCACGGTCACCCAGGTGATGTACCGGGCCTTGCTGCGCGCGCTGGGCTATGCGGAGGACTTCGACATCGCGGAGCTGGAGGTCAGCCTGGAGCGCGAGGGGAAGCTCGAAGATTTCGAGGCCAGGTATAACCAGCGCTACGCGACCGGCAACGAAAAAGCGGCATGGAAGGTGCAGGGACGCAGCGGCACGCAGGTGTGGAACCGCACCGGCGCGGTGCTGTGCGAGATGGACCCGCGCACCTACCCCACACCGGAGTCCTTCGCGCAGGCGCTGGTGTCCAAACGCGTGCAGGTCACACCGCAGTTCCTCGTCGAGCGCGCGTTCGAGCTGGTGGAGCGCCGCCGGCCGGGCAAGGCGCTGGTGTTCGTCGTGGACGAGGCGGGCGCGTTCGTCGCCTATAACGAAGACCGCCTGAACGACCTGCGCGCGGTGACCGAGGAGTTCGGCAAGCAGAGCCTCCAACGCGTCAAGGCGAAGCGCGCAGTCGCCTCCACGTGGGTGGTCGTCACGTCGCAGGAGCGCCTGGACGAAGTCGTATCCGCACTCGGCACGGAGAAGCGCATCCTGCTGGCGAGGGTGCAGGACCGTTTCCACTACAAGGTCGATCTGTCCCCCGCCGACATTCGCGAGGTGGCCACACGTCGCGTGCTCAGCAAGAATGACACGGGTGTGGCACAACTCGGCGCTTTGTTCAGCGCCAACGAGGGCAGCCTGACCAGCGCGACCAGGCTGGAGCGCACGTCGCGCAACCAGAACCTGGACGCGGGGGAGTTCGTTCAGTTCTACCCGTACCTGCCGCACTACATCGAGTTGTCCATCGACATCGTGTCGGGCATTCGGCTGCAGGTGCCCGGCGCCGTCCGCCACATTGGCGGCAGCAACCGCACCATCATCAGCCAGGTGCACCAGATGCTGGTCAGCCCGCGCACCGACTACGCCAGCAAGCCGGTGGGCACGCTGGTCACCCTGGACCAGGTCTACAACCTGATCGAGGGCCAAGTCGGCTCGAACCGCCAGCGCGACATGGGCGAGATCGACAGCCGGAGCGCCGATGCCGAACCGGTCGTGCGCGCGTGGGCGAGCAGGGTAGCGCGCGTGATCACCCTGCTGGAGTTCGTCCGCGACCTGCCCAGGACGCCGCACAACATCGCGGCGCTGCTGGTCGGCGAGGCCGGCAAGCCGGCGCCGGAGGCGGAGGTGAAGGCGGCACTGGACTGGTTGGTGCAGCACGAGTACGCGCGCGAGACGGAGCAGGGCTACAAGCTCCAGACGGCACAGGAAAAGAGCTGGAGCACCGAACGTAAGGGCTACACGCCCCGGCCCAAGGAGCGCAACGAGATTAAGCGCGAGATGCTCAAGGACATCTTCGAGCTCCCGGCGCTGGCCAGCTATAACTTCCGCGGCCCCCGGAAGCTGGGCGTGGGGATCACTGTGGACGGCACGCAGGTCGGCGACGCGAGAGACATACCGCTCGTATTAGTAACAGCGGATGACCTTGCAGAGTTGCCAACCAAGGTGGACGAGGTTCGCACCGCCAGCAGGCAACCGGAGCACCAGAACGAAATCAACTGGGTGTTCCCCTTGTCTCAAGACATTGATGACCTCATCGTCAACCTGTACGCCTCCAGGCAGATGATCGCCAAGTACCAGGCACTGCAATCGCAGAATCGCATCACGCCCGACGAGCAAACCAGCCTCTCGGGTGAGCGGCAGGAAGAGGGGCGCGTCAGAGGCCGATTGCGCGACAAATTGCTCGAAGCACTTGCGAACGGCACCAGCCTGTTCCACGGCAACTCCAGGGATGGCTCCGACCTAGGCGAGAACTTTACCGACGCGCTGCACAAGCTGTTCGATGCCTGCGTGCCGGACCTGTACCCCAAGCTCGAGATGGGGGCCAAGCCGCTCAAGGGCAGTGAGCCCATCGAAATCCTGACGGCTGCGAACCTGAACGCGCTGTCGCAGGTGTTCTACGCCGGCCCAAACGGGCTCGCCCTGGTGACAAAACAAGGTGAGCGGTTCGTCCCCGACCCGAGCGCGCCCATCGCCAAGGAGGTGTTGGATTACCTTAAGCAGCAGCAGGACTACGGCAACCGCGTCACTGGGAAGATGCTGAGCGAGCACTTCAGGGGCCTGGGCTACGGCTGGGACACCGACGTGCTGCGCGTGGTGACGGCCACGCTATTGCGCGCCGGCCGGATCGAGGTGACGCACCAGGGGCGCCGCTTCCGTAACCACCTGGACCCGCAGTGCCGCGCCGCTTTCGACAGGATCCCCCAGTTCAACGCCTCCAGCTTCGCGCCGCGGGAGAGCATCGACCTGAAGGCGCTCGTCGCGGCGGTGCGCAATTACGAGAGCGTCACCGGCGACGAGGTGGACGTTGAGGAAGGCGCGATCGCCGAGGCACTCAAGAAGCTGGCGACGGCGGAGTTGAACGAGCTGCTTCCGGCCATCGCCACGGCGCGTGCGAACGACCTGCCCGTCCTGGCGGCGCTGCGCGACTACGAGACCACACTGAAGACGGCGCGTGACGCCGCGAGCGATGACTGTGTGCGGCTCCTGGCCGGCGAGGGCGCCGCGCTGAAGCAGGCACGCGACCGCTTCCACAAAATGCGCGAGGCGCTGCGTGATGCGGACCTGGCCGTGATGCGCGGCGCGCGGGAGGCGGTGAAAGAGGTGTGGCCCGTGCTGCAGGCGCACACGCCACCATCGGAGTTGGCCGATGCGGCAGACCAACTGCGCTCGCTCATCGGGGCTGAAACCTATTACGAGCACCTCGACCGGATCGGGGCACTGGCAGGGACCCTGCTTGACGCCTATTGCGGCATCTACCTCGAACTGCACGCCAATCGCTACGAGGCCTACCGGCGTGCGGTTCAAGACATCCGCGCGGAGCCCGAGTGGTTCACACTCGCGGAGGATGCCCGCGAACCGTTGCTGCAGCCGCTCACCACGCGAATGTGCATGGAGGGAGGCCGAGCCGAACACTTGCCCGGTAATGCCGCGCTGTGTGTCCAGTGCGGCGCGAGTGTAGCCCAAATGGAAGCAGACCTGCTGGCTGTGGAGAAAATCACCTCACAGGTGAAAGCCCGTTTACAGGAGTTGGCCGCGCCCGAGCAGGTCATCTACCGTATTCGTGCGGCGGACTTCGTGCGCGTTCAGCTCGTCAAGCCGCCGCCGGCGGATGACCCAGAGGTGGCTAAAAAGGCCCAGAAGGATTTTGACGAGCAGGTCGCCGCTCTGCTCGAGGCACTGCGCGCGGAGATCTACAAGCGCCTGGCTGAGGCCGATATTGTTATCGTGGAGTGAACCATGAACGCGCGTGATGTATTCGAGACACACTTCCACTCGGCCGAGATGTTACTGCGGGTGTATCGACTGCTTGAGTCGGACGAGGGGCCGCTGCAGGACCATGCCATCATGCCACAGCTCCGCGAACTTATTGCCTGCGCACCGGATGAGGAGCTGATCTTGCTGTTGAATGAACTGTTCGTGGGTGTGGTGCGCGAGCGCGCGGAGCTGAAGGTGAAGTTCTTTAAGCGGGACAATCTCGACCTGCTGCTGCGGCAGGCGGTTGTCGCCGCTTGTTCGGCGCTGGACGTGTACATGCCACAACTTCTGCGAGAGTACCTACCGGACGTCATCCGGATCCGCCAACGCAACTTCATGCCAATCGACGGTGAGGTGAAGTCCTTGATGGCGGACTTTCGTCTCAAGCTGGAAGATATATGGCCGCTTGCCGAAGCTGCCGACGAAGGCGAGCGCTGGGATTTCATCACCCGCCGCATCTTGGACTACATGACCGACAAGACACTGTCGAATGAAGCTGGCATAACGGCTACTCTGGCGCTCTTGGGCGTGGAAAAGCCCTGGGTCAAGATCGCCGCGCGAGCCGGCGAAACCGAGACGCCGCTGCGCGATAAGCTGAGGCGCGTGGTAAAGCGGCGCAACGACATCGTGCACCGGGCAGACCGAGCTGCGGCTGATCCCATGGGGCCACCTCAAGCCATCGACTTCGTCTGGACCCAGAACCACGTCGGCGCGGTGCAGACCATTGCGCTGGCGTGTTTCGACCTGACGACTACCCGAGTCGCCGAGTTGAAGCACCCCATTGCGCCACGGGTGAAGCCAGATGATGAAGCTTGACATCGATATCTACCGATTCATGAGAGCACTGAGCGAGGTGCGACCTGTATTCCACTCCGAGGCCGACTTTCAGCACGCATTTGCCTGGGCACTGTACCAACAGTGGCTTGGCGCACAGGTGCGACTGGAACTGCCAATTACCGTCGAATCCAGTGTACTGCACCTCGACGTCTGGGTCGTGATCGAAGCACAGCCGCTGGCGATCGAGTTGAAGTACAAGACGGCGCTACTCGACGCGCAAATCCGGGAGGAACGGTTCCACCTGCGGAACCACAGCGTACAGGATATCGGCCGTTATGACTTTATCCAGGACATTGAACGGCTCGAACTGATAACGACCGCCAACCCTCAGTGCAACGGCTGGGCCATTATGCTGACGAATGAAGCCCAGTACTGGCGGCCACGTCCCGGCGGACACACTGTGGATTCGGCTTTCCGGCTGGCAGAGGGCTGTACGCTACAAGGCGAACTGGCCTGGGGGTCGGGTGCTTCGCCTGGCACCATGCGCAGTCGTGAGCGACCGCTCTCACTCCACGGCACTTATCAGGTGAATTGGAAACCTTATTCACACGAGCAGTCGGTGTCCAACGGAGAGTTTAGGTACCTGGCGCTGCCAGTCGTGCCGGTACCTGGTGTGACGGGCAAACTGCCGGCACCCGGCCGGCGCACCCTTGAAGCACATGGATAAGCCCCTCCGCAATACGCTCCGCCTCGCCGTTACGCGCTGCCGCAAGCTGCTCGAAGAGTCCATAGCCGACACCTTGCAGGGCAAGTTTGGCGTCGGGCACGACGGGACGGTGGAAGGCATCGACAAGCTGGGCGCGCTCACGCCTGAAGAGCACGCGCATCGCGAGCAGCTCCTGGCGCATTTGGAACACATCCGGGCTGCCGGATTCCCGGCCGGTGATGCGGTGGCGCAGCTCGTGCGCGAGGTGGCCTTCACCCACCTCAACCGGCTGGCCGCTTTCAAGCTGATGGAGCAGCGCAAGCTCATCCGCGAGGCGGTGAGTCGCGGCTTGAGTTCGAACGGTTTCAAATTCTACCTGGCCGACCACCCCGAGGACGCATCCTTATGGTCAACCGGCCGGCAGGACGTGGCCTATCGCCATTTCCTGATATGGCAAGGTGCCACGCTGCCGGGAGTGCAGCAGGGGGCCATGCGCCTGCTGTTCGCCGCCGACGACCCGGCGAACGCCCTTTACCCGCCGCAGCGGGTGCTCGATCAGGTGCTCGACGAGTTAAATGGCGAGGCGCTGAAAGACGTGTGGTCCGAGGACGAAACGATCGGCTGGATCTACCAGTACTTTACGCCCAAGGAGCTGCGCGACCAGGCACGCAAAGAGAGCGCGGCGCCGCGCAACGGCTACGAACTGGCGTTCCGCAACCAGTTTTACACGCCCCGCTACGTGGTGCAGTTCCTGGTCGAGAACACACTGGGGCGAATATGGTTCGAGATGACGAACGGGAAGACGTCACTGCCGGCGACGTGCCCTTACCTGGTTCACCGGCCGCTGGAGATCTTCCTGCCCGCGAGCGGGTTTGACGGCTACACCTTCGACTACAAGGCCCACGACCTCATCTTCGAGGATGGCTGGCGCGCGCTGCCCGACGACCTTCCCATCGAGCAGATCATGCAGGTTGGCCTCGCGCTAGATGGCTACAACCCAGCCCTATTACATGGGCTGAGCGCCGGGGATGAGCGCAAGCCATTTGAGATCGTCAGCACGCTAGCCAATGCCCGCCGCGAAGAGCATGCACGCTCTGGCGTATGGCAGGGCAACTCGATTGAGTTATGGCTGTGCCTCTTCTTCGAGCAGCGCCGCCAGCACCACTTCGCCACGGAGATATCCGATGAAGACGCCGAGGCAATTCGGTCGCTCTATCGCGCCTGGCGCAATACGCTGCAACGGGAGAACGATGAAACGAACCAGGCCGCGCAGTTGGGTCAGCCCGTCTACGTTCGCCCACGGCCGATCAAGGACCCGCGCGACATCAAGATACTCGATCCGGCCTGTGGCAGTGGTCATTTCCTGTTGTACTGTTTCGAACTGCTCATCGCCATCTACCTGGAGGCCTGGGAGATGCGTGCATCCATGCCCAAAAGCCAGGCGACCGGCCACACCCTGCGCGATGACTACCCGACCGTCGACCACCTACGCCGCGCGATACCGGAATTGATCCTGCGCCACAACCTGCACGGTATCGACATCGACCTGCGTGCGACGCAGATCGCTTCGCTGGCATTGTGGCTGCGCACCCAGCGTGATTACCAGGAGCAAGGGTTAAAGGCGTCTGACCGCCCGGTCGTCGAGCACATGCATATTGCGTGTGCCGAACCGATGCCGGGCGAGGTCGCCATGTTGGACGAAGCGATGGCCCACGAGCTACCGGCCATCCACGCGCTGACCCGTGACGTATTCGCGCAGATGGCGCTGGCCGGTGAAGCCGGCACGCTGCTCAGAATTGAGGAAACACTGCGTGGACCCATCCAGGAAGCCAAAGAGCGCTGGCTGCGCGAGCCCACGCCGGAGCAGCTTGGGCTCCCGCTGGTGTTTGCGGAGCCCAAGGTGAAGTACGCACAACCTGAACTTGACCTGAGCGGCATCACCAACGAGCGGTTCTTCGACGGCGCAGAAGATCGGGTGTTGGCAGCGCTGAGGGATTATGCCAAGCACAAAGGCAACGGCGCCAGGTATCAACGCGGGTTGGTGGCCCGTGACACCGAACGCGGTTTTGACTTTATCGACTTATGCCGGCAATCGTATGACGTCGTGCTGATGAATCCGCCCTTTGGCGCGGCTAGCAGGCCCTCCGAGGAGTACATCGTGGATGCCTACCCCCGCACCAAAAACGACCTGTATGCAGCTTTTGTGGAGCGCGGGCTGAACTTGCTGCGCGTCGGCGGCATGCTGGGTGCCATCACCAGTCGCACGGGGTTCTTCTTGACCAGCTTCCAGAAGTGGCGAGAAGAGATCCTACTCAGGGAGGCGCGACTTACCGTTATGGCTGACCTGGGCTACGGTGTGCTAGATACAGCAATGGTGGAAACGGCAGCATATTGCCTGGAGAAAATCGCATGAACGGTGCGGAAGCCTATTGTCATTCCACATTTGGATTAACTCGACTAGTTAAGCATGGTGGTCCGAATGGGTAACCATGCGATTTACCTGCGACTACTACACGCAGATGACAAGGCTGCTGCTCTAGCACAAGTCATTATCGACGCCAATACCAGTCCCGCCAGCCCCTTTGTGTTCCGCGTCGATCCGCAGGTGTTCCGGCAAGTACCAGGTAGCCCAATTGCGTATTGGGTAAACGATGATCTGCGACGTCTGTTTGTTGATATGCCGCCTTTTGAATCAGATGGTCGCTCGGTGAAACAAGGGCTGGCTTCTGCGGATGACTTTAGATTCTTAAGAGTATGGTGGGAAGTTCGACCCAAGACTCTCATGTATGTTCAGACCGACGTTGCTAATATTAACTCTGTCAAGAGCTATAGGGAATTGTGTATCCAGAAGTTATCAGGCTCTGCGAAGTGGGTGATCTTCGCCAAGGGTGGTTCCTATTCACCTTTTTACTCTGATATCTCCGCCGTTGTGGATTGGGAGAACGACGGTGCTTCAATCAAAGGCAATCTTAACGGACAAGGAAAGACTAGATCAAACGTCTGGATGCTCAAGGATACCGAGAAAAGGTACTTCTTTCGCCCAGGGCTAACATGGCCACTGCGTGGCATACGGCTCTCAGCGCAAGCCGTACCTACTGGATGTATCTTCAGCGTTGCTGGTAAGCTTGCTACCACAGACAGAACCTCCGATTTACCGTCGCTTCTTGCTATTCTGAACTCTCGGGTGTTCGATTTCTTGGTGGGCATGTTTGCTGGCAAGGTAGGGGGTGTTCAGTATGAGGTAGGTCTTGTCCAAAAAATCCCACTACCGTCTGACATAAATGGGTCAGGCATTAAGCTTGAAGCCGAGCGGAGTTTTAATATAAAGCGTAATCTCGATCGTGCCAACGAAACTAGCCACGTCTTTCACCTCCCAGCCATCCTACAAGTCACTGGCAGTACGCTATCTACACACGCCGAAGCCTGGGCACAGTATGTAGCACAGGAAAGGACCCAACTGGACGCTAGACAGTGCGAGATCGACCGCATTGCCCTCGAACTGTACGGCTTGACCAAAGACAACATCCGCTTGCCCGAGGAGAAGGCGACCTTCAAATTGGTGAATACCAGCAATAACGGTGAGAAGGCTAATGTCGATGCCACCAATACAACCTCAATTGATTCCAGCAATGTTTATGTTGATGAAGAAGAATCGGAAGAAGCCTCGCTAGAACTCGATCTCACAGCACATGCTGATGGACTTATTTCATATTTGGTCGGCTGTGCCTTTGGCCGCTGGGACATTCGCTACGCCAATGATAGAAGGCCAATGCCAAATTTGTGGGATCCGTTCGACCCGCTGCCGGCCTGTTCGCCAGGAATGCTCACTGGCGGCGATGGCTTACCCTTATTGAACGCTCCGGCGGGCTACCCCTTGCGCATCGATGCCGACGGCATCCTGGTAGATGACCCTGATCACCCTGACGATATCGTGCGCCGCGCACGCGGCGCACTGGACATCATCTTCGGACCTCGCGCCGAAATATGGGAGCGTGATGTTTGCGCCGCCTTGGGGATCAGCGAATTGCGTGACTATATGCGCAAAGGCGCGTTTTGGCAGGCACACATCAAGCGCTACAGCAAGAGCCGCCGTAAAGCGCCCATCTATTGGCTGCTGCAATCGCCCAGGAAGCATTACGCTATCTGGCTGTACTACCACCGGCTGGATAAGGACACGCTCTTCAAGGCGCTCGTGAACTACGCCGAACCGAAGCTGCGGCGTGAACAATCTAAACTGGACGAGATGCAGAGCAAACGCAGTGCTGCAGCTACACCCAAGGAACAGCGCGCACTGGACCGCGAGATGGAGCGGCAGCAGGCTGTTGTCGGCGACGTGCAAGAATTCTGCGAGCGGCTGGAACGCGCGGCCAAGCTGTACCTGGTGCCCGACCTGAACGATGGCGTCGTGCTCACCATCGCCCCGCTGCACGAACTGGTGCTGTGGAGGGAGGCCCGACACTATTGGGATGAGTTGCGTGCCGGCAAATATGAGTGGTCTAGCATCGGCAGGCAGATGCGCGAGAAAGGACTGGTCCAATAATGGGGATCGTCGCCGAATACCTGCGCAACCTCATCGCGGAGCAGGTCAAGCAGCACAGCATGGTCGTGTGGTTCGATCCCGACCGGCAGTATGCCGAGTTCGTCACGACACTCAGCCTCTCGGATGCCACCCTCGCCTGCTACGAGGGGAGTTTCTTCAAGTTACGGCATGACGTAGACCCGTTGCTGAACGGCGAGAACCCGCCGAAGCTGGTCGTCTACGTGCCGCTGGCGCGCGAGGACACGCACCACGCTCTGGTCGAACTGACGGCCACCGCCACCATCCTGGAGCCCGGCGCCGGCGCTTCAATCCTCAACACCCGCCTTTCTAGCATTGCCAAGCGCGCGCTCAAGGATAAGCTGCCCACGGAACGCATTAACGACCTTGCCAAGCAGGTGGACGACCGAAAGCTGTCCCTGGCCGATCTGGACCATATCGACGAGCGCGAGGGCGGCTCCGTCGTCCTCACGGCCATTTTCGGCACCAGCGCGCCGCACGACGTGGCGCTGGCGTTCCTGACCAACCCCGCGCTGGACGCCAAGATCAGCGCGCGCAATGCCAGCGCTGAACTGGCCGGCGAGCTGAACAGGTATTGCGGCCTGCCTTTACCGGCGGAGCCGTCGTGCGAGGCGTTGCGGGCCAGGCTCGCCCAGCACGTACTCACGGTGGAGTTCATCAGCAGCCTGCACCCGCCCCTCCCGCCAGCCCTGTCGGGCGTGCCGCTGCCGGATGCCGAGGTGCAGCGCGATGCATGCGTGAAGCTTGCCGTCGGCTGGCGCGAACAGCGCACCAGCGCCGACGCGTACGCCCAAGCGGCCAGCAAGACCGAGGGCGCGCTGCACGTTGGCGGTGTGCTTTTCGCCTTCGAGCAGGTCCGCGACAGCGACACGTTCGTGGCGGTCGAGCGCGTTGTTCAGGGCCACGTGGAGCGCATGCTGGCCCAGCAGCCGGATGAGACGCTCATCGCGTTCGCGGAGCGGCGCCGCAAAGGCTTCTGGCCCATGTATCGGGTCGAGGTGGCGGACCGCTGGCAGTTGGCGTGCACGGCGGCCAGGCTGCTGCGCCACGCCCGTCGCGTCGAGCAGGAGCTGAAGGGCGCGCCGTCCCAACCGGCGGACCTGTTGCGCCGTTACACGGAGGGCGACGAGGCCTGGTGTGAACTCGACACGCTCCACCGCCACCTGGAGCGCGACTGGCAACGCCTGGACCCGGTCACGGCCTCGGCGCCGGAGCTGACGGCGCTCCTCGCCCAGGCGCGCCACCAGTACATGCGGGTCGGCGGCGCGGTGGCGGAGGCATTCAGCCGTGCGCTGGCCGGCACCCGCTTCAACGTAACTGGCGTGATGCGCCAGCGCGACGTCTACGCCGGCAGGGTGAAGCCCGCTGTCCAGCAAGGTAAGACGGCTTACGTGCTGGTCGACGCCATGCGCTACGAAATGGGGCGCGAACTGCACCACAGCCTGCAGGACGACTACGACGCCGGCCTGGGCGTCGCACTGGGGACACTGCCCGGAACCACGCCGGTCGGCATGGCGGCACTGATGCCGGGCGCGGACGGCGCGGACGTCGCCCTGGAGGTCACCGGCGACGGGGGTTTGGGCGTGCGGGTTGGCGGCGTCTTGCTGAAGGACCGCAAAGCCCGCGTGGCGTATTTTCAGCAGCGCGCCGGCGTGCCCGTGGCGGTCACGACGCTGGAGAAGATGCTCCCCAAGCCGGGCACCGACCTGGACAAGGAGCTGAAGGCGGCGCAGGTCATCCTGGTCACCTCCCAGGAGTTGGACCAGTTGGCCGAGGGCGATAACATCCGCTCGGCCCGCGATGCCATGGAGAGCACCCTGCGCGACCTGGCGCGGCTGGCGCGCGTGCTGCAGGGCTACGGCTGTAAGAAAATCGTCTACACCTCCGACCACGGCCACCTGTTCGGCGAGGAACTGGACGAAGCAATGAAACTCGACCCGCCCGGCGGCGACACGGTTTACCTGCAGCGCCGGGTGTGGGTCGGCCGCGGGGGCGCACAGTCCGACAGCATCGTGCGGCTGCGCCTGGACCAACTCGGCCTCGGCACCGACCTGGAGCTGGCCTCGCCCGTCGGGTTCGGCGCGTTTCGCATGCAGGGCGGCGCGCGCGCCTACTTCCACGGCGGCACGTCGCCGCAGGAACTCGCCATCCCCGTGCTCACCCTGTCGGTGACTGCGCCGGTGACACCATCCACCGCGGAATTCCGCCTCGTGCCGACCACGCGCAAGCTCACCACCAGCGTCTACACCGTGCGGGTGGAAGGCCGCTGG
Organism: Chloroflexota bacterium; assembly: GCA_021788625.1. GTDB lineage: Bacteria > Chloroflexota > Anaerolineae > J036 > Brachytrichaceae > CAIXPS01. The sequence continues at coordinate 26,464 of JAJYKL010000010.1, read as the reverse complement.
ACGGGGATGTTCCCCCCGGCATCGCAGCGCGTCCGTGTGGAGCTGCGGCAGAACCGGGACGTGGTCTCCGAAGCCATGGACGCGACATATGGGCTGGACCGGCTCACCCAGGAGATCGAGCTTCGGCCCACCGCCGACGACCCCGCCGCCATTGAGCCCAACTACGTGACCCTGCGTCTCCCAGGCAAGATAGCAGGGAAGACGGTGACACTGGTGCTGATCGATGCCCAGACCGGGGTTGAGTTGGGCCGCATCGACAAGGTGGAGGTCGCTCTGCTCGGGCTCTAGGGGGGTCCGGGCCATTTGCCATCAGCTATAAGCCATAATCCAAACAGGTGTTCGCATATGACAGACATTGCGGTTGATCTGGATGCCAAGGCCAACGACGTCTTCGCCGGCCGGGTGGTGCGCAAGGACCTGGTACGCAAGGTGAAGGTGGGCGCCAACGTGCCCGTGTTCGTGCTGGAGTACCTGCTGGGGAAGTACTGCGCCAGCGACGACCCGATGACGATCGAGGCGGGGCTGCGCGTGGTCAATGACACGCTGGCGGAGAACTTCGTCGGTCCGAACGAGGCGACCAAGGCACAGTCACAGGTGCGCGAGAAGGGCGCCCACACCTTCATCGACAAGGTGAAGGTGAACTACCTCTCGGAGGACGACAAGTACTGGGCCGAGCTGCACCACTTCGGCCACCGCTACGTCCACGTGCCCGAGCACTACGTCCGCGACTACGAGCGGCTGCTCACGGGCGGCCTGTGGGCGCAGGTGAACCTGGTGCACCGCTACGACGAGGAGGCCACGGGCCGCCGCAGCCCGTTCTGGATCGAGGAACTCAAGCCCATCCAGGTCGCCGCCTTCGACCTGGAGGAGTACCGTGAGGGACGCCGGCGCTTCACCGCCGACGAGTGGATCGACCTGCTGGTGCGCAGCATCGGGCTGGAGCCGTCCCACTTCGACCGGCGCTTGAAGCTGCTGTACCTGGTGCGGCTGATCCCGCTGTGTGAGCGCAACTACAACCTGATCGAGTTGGGGCCGCGCGGCACCGGCAAGTCCTACGGTTTTCAGGAACTCAGCCCCTACGCCCTGCTGCTCACCGGCCCCACCACCGTGGCCAACCTCTTCTACAACATGGCCACCGGCCGCATCGGGCTGGTCGGCATCTGGGACGCGCTCGCCTTCGACGAGGTGGCGGACCTGCAAAAGATGCCGAGGGAGGTCGTGACCACCCTGAAGACGTACTGCGAGTCGGGCACGTTCGCGCGCGGCCGAGACGCCCTGTCCGGCATGGCCTCGCTCGCCATGTTCGGCAACACCAACCAGCCGGTCGAGGTGATGGTGCGCTCCTCGCACCTGTTCACGCCCCTGCCCGACATCATCCGCGAAGACCTGGCTTTCCTGGACCGCATCCACTACTACGTCCCGGGCTGGGATGCCCCCAAGATGCGCAACGAGTACTTCACGGACCGCTACGGGTTCATTGTGGACTACCTGGCGGAGGCGCTACACGAACTGCGCCGGCACAACTACACCGAGATGCTGGACCGGCACTTCCAGCCCGGCAGCCACCTCAATGCGCGCGACACCAAGGCGGTGCGCAAGACGGTGTCCGGCCTGGTGAAGCTGATCTACCCCGACGGCGAGGTGGAGCGTGATGAACTGGCGGAACTGGTCGAGCTGGCGTTGGAGGGCCGACGGCGGGTGAAGGAGCAGCTCAAGAAAATGGGCTCGTTCGAGTACCACCAGACGTCGTTCTCGTACATCGACAAGGACACACGCGAAGAGCGCTTCGTCGGCGTGCCCGAGGAAGGTGGGCGCAACCTCATCTCCACCGACCCGCTGGCGCCGGGTTCCGTCTACGCGGCCTCCGTGGACGACCAGGGTAAGACCGGCCTGTACCGGCTCGAGGTCGGCATGGCGGCTGGCACCGGCAAGCTCAGGATCGAGGGAGGCATCGAGGGCGACATGCGGGAGTCGGTCCAGAGGGCGTTCGCCTACCTGCAGGGCCACAAGGTGGAGATGGGCATCGCCCAGACGCTCGACACGACGGACTTCCACGTTGAGGCCATCGACCTGCTGACCAACCGCGTGTCTTGCGAGGCGGGCATCGCCTTCATCGTGGCCATGTACTCGGCGATCAAGCGGCAGCCGGCCCTGCCGGCGTTCGTCCTCCTCGGCGACCTGAGCATCCAGGGGAACATCAAGACGGTGCGCTCGCTGGCGGAGCCGCTGCAGGCGGCGATGGACAACGGCGCCCGCCGGGCGCTCATCCCCACGCTGAACAAGCGACACTTCCTGGACGTCTCGGCGGACATCGTTGAGCGCGTGGACCCGATCTTCTACGGCGACCCGCTGACCGCGGCGATGAAGGCGCTGGGGCTGAATTAGGAGCGAGTTTGTCCTGGTCTGAACAGCCAACGCACACCTTAACATATATCCAAAGAGGCATGCAATTATGGTACTAACGCCGGAGCGAGTTGGTGAGTTGATTACCAGGACGACTGAAGCCGATATTATCGATTTTAAGGAAGAATTGTATGCAGTAGATCAGCGGCATCACTTAGCTGAACTTGTAAAGGATGTCATCGCAATAGCAAACGCAGCCTTCAGGGATGGCGAATCTACAGGATATCTCATTTTGGGGGTTCATGACAAGACTCGGTTCGTCAAAGGCATTGATAGCTATATCTCCCCAATACCAGTGAATAAGAGAGACGACAAGAAATTTAAAGCCCCTGTGGTCGGGAGCGATCAAATAACGATCGACAAGTACAACCAGGAGGTTTTCTACAGTGTAATAAGGCATTACATTGCAGGTATGAGTAAGCGCCCTCCGGTTGTTAGATATTCGACTTGGGTTTGTCCTGCGATTAGTGGTAGACGTGTGGGTATCCTGGAAATAGTCGCGTCCGATGCTCCATATGTAGCTCGTGCAAGTATTCCGTTTGACAGTTCCGGCAATCAGGTGAGAGGGAACGAGGTTGATATTAGCCAATCATGGATCCGGCGTGAAGATAAAAAGGAAGATCTTCGTTATGACGACGTATACAACATGAGATCAGAGGCGGAATTAAAGAGGAGGGAAGAAAAGCGACTTTTGAGAGTCACACGTAGACTGGGTGACATTGCTAATCGATGGGATGTGCGTAAAACCTTGATCTACTGGGAAAAGACAATAAGGCAGGCCAAGCTGTCAACCATCGCGCTACATACTGAAGATGACTTCAAAGATCATTTGTATATAAATCAGGGAGTGGAGCAAGCAGATCACCTTTGTACCGAGTCCGAGTGGTATTTAAAACCTATATTAGTCGTCGGCGTCAAGGGAAGTGGGCGCACATCCATTACCAACTATCTCGTATGGAAACGGCAGGCAATAACCAAGCTATATGCCCCCATAGTGATAAGCCGTTTACCCTTAGAACCGGATGTCGAAGAGTTCCGTGATTACACACGCAAAGCACTGGAGCGGGAATACAGTGCCACAGATACCGAACTTCTTATCATTGATGCGAACGAACCCACATCGAGCCGTATATCTTTACTAAGCCAACTATGTGTTGCGTACCCTCAGTCGCACTTGTGGGCAGTATGCGAGCCAAATGAAGAAAGGGATTTTACTGAAGCACTATCCAGATGCTTTGCTTTAACACCCACTGTAGTTAAACTGCCAGATGATCTCAGAGATGAACCCGTTGAGCTGAAGATAATGTTAAACCAGGTTTTTAATGACACCTCCAGTGTGGACATACTGCAGTCGAAGGTGGGGTTGACTTTTCAGGATATCGTTGACGCCTATCGCTTGACTCTTCGTGGGATTAAGCTTGGTAGAGTACCAGAAGCGCCGCACATACCCACACTCACCTGGCAGCAGCTTCCTTTCCAAGGGCAAATAACATTAAAGCTTATCCGCGCTTTAGGACATGTAAGTAGTAGTGCTATTCAGACGTTGCTCCAGGGTACCGAGCTTCCTCTGAACACCTTTGAGCAAATGCTCAGTCATCAACTAGTAGAGTCCGGCGGCACAGGCGCGTATGAGGAAGTGCATATAAGTTCGCGTGTCGAGCCGTTTGTAGGAGAATTGAGCCGGAGTGACATACACTTCTTAACGGGTCTACTGGATGAGATATCTCAGACAATCGCCCTTGGCGGCGATAAATGGTCCATGGCAAAACTCGCACTTGACATGAGTAGTAAAACTAATGGGGGTTTAGCCTCAAAGCTTGTAAGTTTAAGTTATCGATACGAAGGCAAAACAATCTACTGCGAAGATTGCAACGCTTACTTCGATAGACATCTCAGGTATTGCCCGAATTGTGGCGGCCGGGTTGACCCAAAGAGGGAACAAGTTATGCCGAGAGATAGCGCTACCAGAAAGAGGTGGCCGATGTTACCCTATCCAAATCATAAATACCTTGCGAAGGGAACTTTTGATCTGTCCGTTGGTGTAGATGACGAGTTCATAAGCATGTTACATAAGGTTGTGGTCTCATCGTTTAAAAACCTATATAATCGGACTAAGCCCGGCTGATTCTAACGAGTCATGTACGACGGTACAGGGCGTGGTGTTACGCTACGCTGACTGACTTGCTAGTAGTGAGTGTTGACTTGATTGGCTCGAAGGATGTACGAATGAAAAGATCGCTGTTATCGTCTTCGAGCCAATAAGGCACCTCTGTTGAAGTCAACACCTCTCGGATGCCCAGATAGATGAAGCCGGGCTAAATCTGCATGACATATGGTTTACAGCAAGGCTGAAAAGCGCACCATTTTGGGTGAATTTAAAACCCTGAATTTCGATGCCGGCGTCAACCCGCTTATTACAGAGCTTTGCCTCACATATATACGATTCTGCCTAAATAGAGGCCTGCTTATCAGTTTAGAACAAATAAAACCCACACCGGAAGAAGCTCTCCAAAACCTGTGCACTCGCGATAATAAAACGGCGGAGCAGTATCGCAAGCTTGTATCTAGTGTGCAGAATCTGGGGGATAGGCATGTAAGCCTTGTCAGCCTGATGCTCTGGTATTGCTTCAATCTTCTCAATAACGGGGCAAAACCACTAGTAGCAACAGAAGACTTGGCAAATGAGGTTGGTCTATCACATCGCAATCTACATTACCTTGCGACCACGAAATACCCATGTTACACCGACTTTGAAGTGCCAAAAAGAAATGGAGGGGTAAGGAAGATCAGTGCGCCGTGCTATCCACTTCTCAAGGTGCAACGTTGGATACTAGATAACATACTGACGGATGTACGCTTATCACCGTCAGCAATGGCATACCGCCGTGCAGTCTCAATTGTAGATAACGCAACTCCCCACGTCAGTGCACGGGAGATCCTAAAAGTAGATCTTGAGGATTTCTTCCCAACCATTACCTTTCCCCGTATAGTGGGCATTTACTTGGATCTGGGCTATCTGTACCCAGTAGCGATACTATTAGCCAAACTCAGTTCCCATAATGGTGTCTTACCCCAGGGGGCGCCAACCAGTCCGGCGTTGTCCAACATAGCTTGTCGAAAGCTTGATACTAGGTTGACTGGTTTGGCTAGAGTGATGCGCCTGTGTTACACACGTTATGCTGATGACATTACATTCTCCGGGCAGAGGATTCCCAAAGGTCTCGTTCATACGCTAGAGCGCATACTCAATGAAGAAGGGTTTCATCTAGCTCATCGCAAAACTAAACACTTTTATGCCGGACAGTCTAAACTGGTGACCGGGCTTGTAGTAAATGACAAGCCCAACATCCCACGTGAATACTACAGGAAGCTTCGAGCTGTCATTCATAATTGTGTTGAGTACGGCCCACTTAGCCAGAATCGAAATGACGTCCCTCACTTTCGTGAGCATCTATATGGGCACGCGTATTATGTGTTCGGTATAAATCCGCAACTAGGTAGAAAGCTGCTTAATCAACTCGATTATGTCGTGTGGGAAGTGACTACAGTGTAGTGTTCCACAGCATGGAAGTACCACGATGGCAACAATAACGCCCTTGCCAAGTTGGACAGCTCGAATGTATCCTGGGAAAGTTGGGCGTGACCATCTTGGATTGGGGAGCGTGTCATCGGACCAGATTTTACCCTACTTGTCCCCAGGCATCAACGTTCTCACCTTCCATCCCCGTTACCACAGCTTTTACGTTTTCCTGCTGGACGAGTTCTGGCGGCGTGAGGTTCCCCGAACTCACGCGAATTGGGTCAACTTCTACAGGCCGCGCGAATTCGTTTTCTCCATCGGAGCGCACCTCTGTAACCACCCAGAACACGGCCTGATGCAGAATGTCGTGGGCGCACGTATCACCCAGGCGCTAGCAGCCGAAAAACCTGAGCGCTACAGCACGGCGACGCACTACATCGACAGCCCGCTCGGGGGCTATGGCCTGTACTACCGATCAGTCATGGCCGAGATGGGCCTCATTCTGCCCGGCGGCCCTGGGTATCCTTTGCCGCTGGACGTCCCCAGCGAGTTGGGCAAACGTGTGGCGGAGGCGTTTCGCTCCGCCATCCGAGATACCGCCTACTACCGTAATTACTTTACCTGCGATGCGCCGGATGTTCCGGCCAACGTCATAGAAGACTATATAAGCCGTGCGTGCCTATGCCAGCTCAAAAAGCCGACTGCTGCCGACCGGGCACCCCTGTTGGACGTATTCATACACTGTGGGCCTCCGGCTGAAGCGAAATCACGTCGAGCAACCCTCCGCCTGTTGCTCGACGTTGCGGATCAAACCGAGGGTAACGCGGTTGACGAAGACACGTTCCGCCAGTTGCTCTACTTTCGCGCCGCTGAAGGGGGTTTGGCGTACCAGCCCAAGGCCGAGGTCAGTGACGAGTTTCGCATGTGGCGCCTGTACCAGGCGCGTGAGTATTACGCATTCGCACTGAATGCTATGTGGACTTACCTGTGTGTCTGGGGCATCGCATCTGGGGGTAACGTGAGCCCCGTTCCCATCGATGCCGTCTGGCAGCATCTCGATCAGACCCTGACCTTCGACAGCTTGGCCACCACGCTAAGCGTTAAGCGCCCGCGGTTAACCGCAGACTCGTCATTCCGGTCGCTGCTCGCGTGGCTGGTGGAAGCGTGCCACGGTAACGAGGAGAGTTTCGACACAGACTGCACGTTGGCCTCTCGCGTCCACGAGCACCGCTTGTACCGGCTGGCCCTCGGTAACAGGGCCAATCCGGCGTTCATGGTGGCGGGGATGCTGGTCGTGCTGGCACTCATTTATCTGCGATTCCGTCACCCGGACTGTCATCAGAGGCCCGAATGGCGGATCGCCCAGATGGGATCGGACGGCCGGCTCAGTATTGACAACTTCGTTCGTCTTCTAGAAAGCAGGCTGGCAAGCGGCCCCGTCACCATCCGCGAGGTTGCTCGGTGGTTATATGGGGAATACGTCATACTGCAGCACCAGCTCGTGGCGACGAACAAGCTTCCCGACAACACCTTCCGCTTCCGGCGCGAATCGCGAGGGCTGCGTTTCTACAGCCTGCTCAATGTGCTTGGTTTTAACGACGCCCGGTACAACGCCCTGCGCACGACGCTGCTCGACCTGGGCCTGTGCGGCAACATGCTGGAGCCCGCGCACCCCCTGACCGCTGACGGCCGAGAGATGCTCAACACAGGAGACCTCGCCTGGACCCGCTGAAGCTGCCTGACGAGTTCCTGGGCAAGTGGAGTCACTGCATCATCCTTACGTACGGGGTTGACGTCCCGTTTTTCGAGAATGCGATATGGGGCCAGTTGGACGCCGGCTGTCGGAATAAGGTCATCTTGGCGGACTGGCAGCAGTTTCTGGAGGAGTCTGCAGCATGTGCCGAGAGCGGTATGGCGCGGTTCATCAATCGACTCTACGTCGCCGACGGGCTGATGACCGAGCACGCTGCACACGCGAAGATCATTCTGCTGGCGAACGGCGAGGTCGGACGGCTATTGGTGGGTAGCGGTAACCTAAACATGGACGGCTACGCGTCGGGTGGCGAGGTGTTCATTCGGTACGAGTACTCATCAAAAGTGAGGGAGCACCTTGCCGCGTTCGCATCTGTCCGTGAGCTACTCGAGGGGACATTGGAGCGGCGCTACGTCGGTGCCACAGCCGCGAAGCGCATCCGCTACCTGCTGGAGCAAACGCCGTGGCTGTATCAGGCCGCACACGGTATGTGGAACCCAGTGCGACACAACCTACAGCAGAGCTTTCTCGAGCAGCTCCGGCAAGCGGTGGGCGGCAAGCGTGTGGAGGAACTCTGGATCGCTGCGCCGTTCTACGATAAGGAAGCCATCGCGCTGCAACACCTGATCACGACGTTTGACCCAAAGCAGCTCACCCTCTTGGTCCAACCCGGACGGACCTCGGTTGAGCCAGCGAGTCTGAAGCGCGTACTGGGTCAGTTCCGCGGCCGAGGTTTAGTCCGTCCATTTGCCACCGCCCCGGACACCCCCTATGTACACGCCAAGATCTACCTGATCAAAATGGCAGACCAAGCGCTCTGCCTTCAGGGGTCACCGAATATGTCCGTCTCAGCCATGCTCACGGCCGACCCAGTCGGTAACCTGGAGGTGGCTAACCTGTTGATGGGCCCGCGCAACACATTCGACTACCTGCTTGAGAGATGGGACGTCGGAATACCCGTGCAGGACCTTATGGAGCTTAGTCTCTCGTATCACGACGCCCCCGATGATCAACCACCCACGCCCACCCCTTCATGGCGGCTGACCAGTGGCGAATGGAGCGGTACGACACTCTCGCTTCACTTCAAAGGCATACTCCCAAATCTAAAGGGCGCACGGCTCATCGTCGGCACGCGCCCATTCCCCCTGGATGTCGTGAGACGCGAGCCGAGCACCATTCAGGTGCAACTGACGTCAGAGATAGCGGACTCGTTATCGCAAGTACCGCCGTGGCCCACATCGGTGTGCTGGACCGAGGGCGGGCAGGATCAAGTGACGAATCCCGTGTACTCCTGTAATACCGACGCCCTTGACGCGGCGCTTCGGGACGGTGGCTACACGAACACTATCGAGCGCATTGGCCGGCTCGACCTTAACGATCAGGAGTTGGAAACACTATTGAGCGAATTGGACGCGGCACTTGTCGTGGACCAACAAAGCATCTGGCAAATAGTGGGGCGGACCAGACCTGAAACTCCCGCACCCGGTGGCGAGGAAGACAGCGCCACCGTCATCCATTACAGCGATGTGGATTACGAGGCGTTGCGCCGCCACCCACGGATTCAGCAGTACATCCAGGGCCGTGGCAGGTATTCGGGGATGGCTCCCACACGTCTACAGATCATTCTCAATGCGATCACTGATCACTTCAGGGACCTGCGGCAGCCCGTGGCCAGCACGGTGTTGGGCGGCCGCCATATGCCGCGCGTTCAGAACCAGCCGGAGAGCGAGGAGGAGGCCGAACAGGAAGGCAGCCAAGAGGAACAGGAGCACCTGACCATCGCGCAGCGCTCACGCAGGGTGCTCAAGAACTTCGTGCGCCGCTACCTCTCGGGCTTGAGCAGCGCGGACTTCATACACCTGGTGGGATTTGAGGTGGTCGTCACCAACTACGCCATTTTCTCACACATCCTGTGGCACCTCACCGCGAAAAGCTGGGTTGAGCCGGAGTTTGCGTTGGAATCTTTCCTGCGCATGTGGCGTTTTTTCTGGGGTGATGCCGCGCAACAAGGCTACCTCGACGGCCTGAATAAAGTACAAAGGCGCAGCGCTGCTGACATCATCCGGGCCAACCACGCCGACGCATACTTACTGGCGAGCGCCTGGTACGCCGCGGGGGTGACGCAGGATGAGGAGCGGCATAACGAACGCTCCGCCGTACGTGACCAGTTACGCAGTCTGATACCAAACCCTTCTTTTCGGGTGACGCAGGAAACCCTCGAGGAGACCTGGCTTGTGGTGGGTTTTTTCTTCCCCTACGACGCCCGATCGACTCGGCAGATTATCCGCGAACTGTCAAAACTCCTGCAGTTCAACACACAGGATGAAATCCTGAAGTCTCTAAAGGTATTGTTGACGGGTAACACCCTCATAAGATCGTGCCAGTTCCAGCGGGTCCTCGTGAACCGAGAGTACCTGGGAAGGGAAATGGACGTAAAGTGCCTTATGGTCCAGAGCGGCACAGCGTTGTCAACCCTGGAAGCGGCGACTGAGGTCCTCCACGCGTGGATGCAGTTTGAACGATTGGACTACTACCGCATCCAATCGTCTGCAGGTACGCCGAGGGAGCGCCCCACTCGTCTTGTTTTTTACGATTGCATGACCCGTAGCGGGACCTACTGGGCGAAGGACCTAAGTGAGAACCCCATAGACTTTGGCGAATTAGTGGTAAATCCGAGCGCTTGGCAGTGTGCCATCATGGAAATGGAAGACCTTGCGACTCATGTCGATGAGGGGTTGATGCTTCCGTCAAAGCAACCTGTCGCAGTTACTCCACGATCAGCCACAACGTGAAGATCGGGATATCACATACGCCGTTAAGGCGTCCGTGGCAAGGACAGGTGACATAATACCCGTAGCCCATCACGGTTCGATGAGGTTGAAGTTCAGGGACTGCGGCGTCAGGAACTCTCATCGACTCGCCTGAGAGCCACTTATGGGCACTCAGGTTGTCCAGCACCAGGGTGTCGCCGGCTTGTTGGGTAAGGGCCAACACCTCAGCCATGCTGGTGTCGAAAGCAGCGCGTCAATGGCCAACTATAGCAGCCAAGCGGCCTGTCTCAATGAGGAGTGGATTGTGTCCTAAAGCTATCAAACAGATGAGATACTCGACAAGGCCTACGACCAGGTTACCACGCAATTCCTGACATCCCTGGATGTCTGATAGGTCGGGGATATCGCTGATAAACAGCGAAATATCAGCGAGCATCGTGCATTAGGATTTTGATCTGTTACTGACAGACCGTTTCTGCGCCCGATCCAAGCCAATTAAGCACCATGGGCGCCACAATAGGGTCAAGGGCCTCTGGCATAAGGTGCGCTATGTACGCGAGCGGTACGCGAATGGGGAGAACATCACCTACCTGGCCGGGGAGTACGGCGTGGATAAGTCTTTGGTCCGGCTGTTGTTGCATGGGAAGCTGCGGAAAGAACCCATTTACCTACAAGGCCACACTTACTGATGCTCCAATGGCATGTCTCGCTCGGACCTTGCGCGAGCCTTCGACCACTCCGCAGCGATTGTGGCGGCTTCGACCAGCGCTTCTGTGGCCAGAGCCGCCTTCTCGGGGTGCCGTTCGAGGGCATAGCCACTACAACGCCACTCGTCCCACATTCGGGTGCCGCCCTTGAGATGTTCTGCCAGGCGGTCACCTGCTCGGCGGGTGCTTTGATAGACGTGACGCTATTCGCCTGGCGCGCGTCCTCACACTCGTTGCGTGTTATCAGCGATGTCATACCGGTCATTATGAAATGGATGTTCTAAAACAGGCTAATACCTGTTGTACTAGATGTAAAACTCTCTTGTATCGATATGTATTAACATAACGGATAAACGAGTTTACCGGAACGCTAGACGATGTAATCCACAGTTGCGCCACACATCAATGCTGACAGCATCAACTGGTGAGTTGGGGTGAAGTTGCAGGTAGTCAGCACATCCATTCTGGTTATGGCCATCAACATATGTTCGACCTGCGATCTAAAACTGAAGCAGCCCTTGAGCAACTATGCGCGGATGTCCACATTATCAGGCGAAGACCACTTTACCCGCTGAGTGCCGCCACCACACTCATGCCGCTGGTGCATGCCCTTCGCGAGGGGGACAGGAATGCGTGGATGGCACTGGGTCGGCTCACCCTTCGGCATGACGCAGAGCTGTTCGCGACGTTCCTCCTGGCGTGGAAGGACGCGAAGACCGCGGCCCGCCTGGTTGATGATGCCATTGATGATTTCGAGCTGCGCCGGGCGATCGACGCGGCCCTGGTCTCGGTGGATGCGTTCGGCACGTTCGAGCGGCTCCTGCCCATCGCCGAGCGGGTGGAGGTGATGGCGAAGCTGCGCGCGGAACTCGCCGACATGGGGAACCTCGGCGTACTCGGTCGAGTGGGCGCACCCACATCGCCCCGTGAACATGCCGGTGTCGAAGCTCCGCAAGCTCTGTCCGCCGCGCTTAGCTTCGGCATGCGCCTGAACCAGCACAAGAGCATCATGAAGAGGAGGCACAGCCTGCCAGAGGGCTGCCCCGATTGGGCCACCTGGAGCCAGCGCGATGACTGGTGCAAGCTCGGCGTCGTCCTGTGGGACACCCCCACGAAGACGGTCACCAGGCTGAAAGCCACCCAGGCGATGAAGCTGCTCACGGCCCTGCGGGGTAACCGCGGCTGGGAGGAGCGGGACATCACGGTGGGCGAGCCCGTGAACGCGATACCACTGGACGAATCGGACGCGAAGGGGCGGGACGTTCTGGTGAATGCGATCACACTCGACCCGCAACGGACGCACACTCTCATGGCGTGGCTCACCGAGAGGGAAGCATTGCTGAGTAAGATCGCCCGTGTACAAGCAGACGAATCCGCGGACGCTCTGGCCGACATATGCAAGTTCACACTGAAGAGGATCGCGGAACGTGAGCGGGAAAGCGCTGACCAGATAACGGGTCAGGTCTCGTACAATCCTCTAAAAGGATAGGCGCCGGAACGACCGTGGAGCACCAGCAGGAAAGCTACAGGCCACGAAGGGTGATGGGTAAACTAAGTGGCGTAGGGGAAAATCACATGGCTGGAGTGCCTACCAGAGAATCCATGTAAGGTCTATTCTGGAAATGGAGGGCCTATCTCTGTGGAGTGCGTCTAGTCGATTGATGGTGTGGCCCTGGCTCAGTCACGAGGGAGAAGTAAATTCGTATCCGCACGCCTAATGCGGCCGTTAGGCCGTGTCTTCTGGGAAATGGAATAGTTCGTTCCGCAGGCCGTAGTTCACCACGCCGCCAATGTACAGGATGATCTGGGTAAAGCCTGTGAGAACAGACAGGAACTGGGTTCGCACTAGGGGCATGTCCCTGTTAGCTACGTAACGGCTTAACTCGACCGCCTTGTCGATGTCATTGTGGAAGTAATGGCCGTTGATCCACAGGTCTAGCACGTACTCACCGGTCAGCTTTCGCCCGTTGATGATTAAGCGGAACGCACCCACTTTATGGAACAAAGACTTCCACGCGTCCTGCGCTTTCTTTAACTGCTCCTTCAACTCACCGCTATCAAGGAAACGCAAGCAGTCATTTAGAGCCCTGCTTATGAACACCGCCTCCTTCTCAGAGATGAATTGGCGGAATAGGAGCATGAATGACCGCAAGTCTTCCTCGTCCGGCTCTAGCGACTGGTACTTCAGCAATTGGGAGGCACGGTCCCAACTAATAGTGAGTTGAGAGTTCATCCCCGCACGCACTAGACGCCTATCTGCTAACTCAATCGCTCTTTGGCCGAAAAGCTCTAGGCGGTCGCGCGTGGAACGTATTTCGCTCATTATTGTTCGATGCCCCTGCTATCAAGGAGTATCAACCAGTTGAGGAATGCATCATAACACCTCAACATGGGAGGGCAGGAGAGCCAGGAGGTTGAACGGTAGGTTATTGGAGAGACCCAAAGCTGTTCGTAACTGCACAGCATTGGGACATCCCCGGAATGGTCGCCCGGCGACTGGGCGGGTTCATCGTGTATTGCGCTCTCATTGTACGTCTACACTCGGGACAGGATTGGTGTCACGGTGAAAGGTATCAGGGGATGCAGACAAGCCGCAATCACTGAACCGCAAACTGCACGGTTTACGCGGCGAGTGATCCCAATGACGCTCTACGACATGCCGGCGATGGCAAGGCAATTACGGCCCCAGCTTCTCCCAACCACGTTGCCGCCGAACCAGAGGTCATCTACAGCGTTTTGATGGGTCTATGAAGGTCTCCCTCGAACATAAGCCAATATCCCCACGCTTGCCAGGTCTTGGCATTGGGTTAATATCGTCACAGCGGTTTGCGTGGTTGCATCGGCAAGCTCGACCTTTACCCGCACCAGCAGCACAGACGGGCAGGCGAAACCACGAGGATCAACCTATTGTAGCCACCAACCGCACATAGCTGCTGCCTGTCTCTGAAGTCAACAGCAGAAGATCAAACGCACGGGGGCTCACATGGCCTCTGCAGCCTAACCAGGAACATCGCAATGACACAACCTGACCACCGTCAGAGTAAGGGACTGCCGCTGGTTGATCTAGCCCTTATTGTGCTCGTGGCGCTCCTATCGTGTGTGATCGGCTACTACCTGGGAACCGGTGGCATTAGCGTCAAGCAGCGGTTGGAGGCCCTGACGGGCGCCACCACCGCCGGTCAACCCATGCTCCCGGCACTGTCATACAGCGAACCCGTGCCGCCTCAAGACGGCCTTTACCTGGTGAACCGCGACAAGACCCTCACCCCAATCCCGGTGGTTCTCGACGACACACGCATGGACCTGTCCACCCTGCCGGCAGCGCCCGAGGGGCAACCGACCCTGGCCATCCGCGGGGACGACCTGGCCTTAGGGGACCTGAAGCTGACCGGCTACATCGCCGGGATCGGCGTCGACCTGACCTTCAGCCAATCGGGCGCCACGATCAAGACCGTCTTCGCCGGGTCCCCCACCCAGGCTGCGGGGCTGCGGGCGGGCGACATGATCCTGTCCCTTAATGGCGCCCCGGTCAAACAGCCGACGTTCTACACCCCGGGCCAAAATGACTTACTGGGGCCCATGCAGGCCACCGTCCAGTTGGAGGTGGTCGCAGGCACCACCACCCGGACCGTAACCCTACCCCGGACCTACCGGGGCAGTGTCAGCAGCACGGTATCGGCGCTCATGAATACCACCGTTCCCTTTACCGTTGAGGCGAAGGGAAACTATGTCTTGCTCTGCGTGACCCGCGACCTGGCACCGGGCGTCTACGGCCTCCAGTTCCAGCGCACGGAACGGTCGATGCCGGGCGAGTTAGTCCACGTCGGCCCCACGCGGACGCCGACCCCCACACCCACGCCGGCAAGCCCCAGGAAATGGGTCTTCGTGGTTGAGTAGTTCCGGAATATCGTGGAGCAATTGTGGCTCAGTCATACATACCCCCAAACGGGGTATAGGCACAGGTGGCATAAGCGGCGCGGATAGCCCCGTGTGAAGCCTATACTACCCGCCAGGACAGATGACCTCGCACCTCGGGCACCGGCGTTGCCGATGGTCGCATCACTCTAGAGGTCATGTATCAGGGATGAAATGGCTGGTAACGAAATTGCACTTAACGAGCTGGTCCAGTTCAATGTGATCCGGTGTGACGAGGGGGACCTGATCCGTGAGCATGTACTATTTAAACCCACGACCCGGGTAGACGCCTGGGTGATCCCGCCTGGCTCACGGTCATCGATATGAGCGTTCACTGAATTCGATGAAAGGGGGTTTATGGCACCGGCGGAATCAGAAGAAGTGGGAGATGCCGAGCCCGTCTGGCGGGTGAGGAGCGACGGCTACCTGATCAACGTCAACTACCTGGGGGAAGGGCGCGTCATCCACTCAGACTGGCCCCCGCTCTTCGGCCGGCTGCACATGATGAGTAAGGTAATGAGCTTTCCGGACATCTTCGGTACATACGCCAATGACATCATGACTGAAGCGCTCCGGCAATTCGGCGCAGCCCCGTCAGAAGCCAGAGCAGTTTCCCATCTGGCACTGTTTATGACGACCCTCCGCCAGTACGGCGCCAGCAGTGAGTTGTATTCGGTAACCCAGTTGCTCGGCTTCATCGATTACCAACAGCTGCCCGGAGCAGTACGGTCTGGTTCGTGAAGTCAGGTGTCGGCTTGCGTATCCGCGTGCCTATGATTGGACGTGCGGAGTATCGACCTTACGTTAGGTACGCGGATCAAGGTTTAGCGGAAGCGTAACCAGGATGATCCAGAGGGGTTCAGTTGTCAGATGAATGACAGCCGGTGGGATGCAAGGTCAGATCCATCTTGGACAATCTTATAGCCGGAGATCAGAGTGATCCCATTCCGTTCAGCCCGTCGTGTAGAGGGCCATAAGTGGGTCGGTTACCACAACGTATCTGGTTAATGCAACCCGCGTAACATGGACGATACTACTCACCCACTCCTTCGCTGCTGGCGGGGATGCCCGTTCGTGGCACCACCGTACGTCGCCCCCGAAGACAGAGCCCGCATGCGTCAAGAGAGTCTGAACGAGTTTCATTCGTTGGGCGAATACGTCTCCAGCCCGGTCTTTGGCATTCGAGATGACACCAGCCTGCACGTGGGTCTGCTCCCCATGCCCTACGTGGGGAACCTTCAGGATGCCACCGTGTACATCCTGATGCTCAACCCCGGCCTAGCCCCGGGCGACTACTTCGCGGAGTACGAGGTCCGGCAATTCCGCGAGGCCCACATCCGGAACCTGCGCCAGGAATTCACCGCCGGGGACTCCCCCTTTTTGTTTCTTGACCCGCGGTTCGCCTGGCACCCAGGCTTTACCTACTGGCACAGTAAATTCGCTAGCATCGCCCAGGCCTTGGCCGCCCGGAAACGGATCACACACGCGGAAGCTCTCAAGCACATAGCCGGCTGCGTTGCCAGCCTGGAACTGATCCCCTATCACTCCAAAAACTTCGGCGCCGGCCCGCTACTGAAGCACTTGCCTTCGGCTAGGATGATGCGGAACTATGTCCATGAGGTGTTAGTCCCCAGGGCGGAGAGTAATGAGATCACCGTCATCGCCACACGGGGCGTGAGGAACTGGGGCCTGACACCGTCGGCCAACATCCTGCTCTATGAGGGTAGCGAGACTCGTTCCGCCCACCTGACCCTCGGTAGCCGTGGCGGGAAACGGATCGCTGAGCGGCTAGGGTTGTAGGCATGGCTTGAGCAAAGTAGCAGAGAGGGATGGAGACACTCTTAGCGTCCGGAACTTGGTAGAGATAGATAGATTCCTGTTTGGTTCTGTAGAGATAAACCACGATGCCAGATTGGCTTATCAATCAGGCACCCTTCTACCGCAGGCCTGTTCGCCAGGGCATTCACCTCGGTCAAGTGAATAGGCTGGTGAATGCCCTCTTCACGTAAAGGCAGCCGTCCTTGGCTGTGGAAGCAAGGCCAAAAGGTTAAATGGCAAGCAAGTAGTGAAACCCAAAGCTGTTCGTGACCTGCTTGTCCTCCATGGGCTGCCGGAGCACCTCGAGGGCGCGCAGGTCGAACTCGGGGAACTCGTCCAGGAACAGCATGCCGCGGTGGGCCAGGGTCACCTCGCCGGGGCGGGGCAACTTGCCGCCCCCGATCAGCCCGGCGTGGCTGATGGTGTGGTGCGGGGCGCGGAACGGCCGCGCCTGCACCGGCGGACACGCCGCCGGTAGCAGGTCCGCCACGCTGTGGATGCGCGCCACCTCGATCATCAGGTCCGGCAGGATGCCCGGCAGCGCCCGCGACAGGTTCGATCCCAAAAACCTAGCTCTGTTGCACCATATGACACTCAACCTACGAAAACGTGTGGCGACGTTACACTTCAATTAAATTGGCAAGCTCTTCACCTCGTCATCGGGCACGGCCTACTTGCTCACGGTGCTCCAGGCCGGTGCATCTTAGGCTACCAGATGCAGTCGCTCTGGGATGTCGCCTGCGCATACCACCAATTTATGTGAATCCGCCATATAATGAAATGGAACCATCCCGATAAGGGATGTACACTTCCGCATCCCCGTCATAGGGTCTCAGCGCACGAACTCTGTGGGCGTACCGGACTCCTTACAGACGGCCGATGCACAGGTGGTCGGCTCAGGTCCCTGTGACATCTCACGTTTTCGCACATCGAGGAGGCGTAACGAGACGCGAAGTTGCATGCTGACTAGTAGCTGTTATTATCACCAAGGCCATGCCTAAAAGCACGGCCATGTTGTCCTTTACAAAGCCACGGATATCTGACACTGCTAGAAAAACCAGCACCTTTATCCGGTTCACATCAGCCGGTGATGAGCACAACCCATCAACAGGTGGGTGCGTATGTGGGAAAACGTAGTCGCTGTTGCGTAATCGCACGTCATTTACTCTTACTCTTCTGGCAACCATAACAGGAGACCATCGAACCAATGAAGAACATCAAGCGGGGTATCGACTCACTTTTTCATAGAGCACGGGCGACAGAACAGTCAACAAACTACCAGCATTTGGGATTGGAATTGAGCCGTCAAGGGAGATACGAAGAGGCTCTTCCCTACTTTACCGAGGGCACAAAGCGCGAGCCCCAAAACGCACTGGCCTGGCTGAACAAGGGAACCTGCCTGAGCGACCTGAAGCGATACGGCGAGGCCTTAACCTGTATAGATCAAGCCGCTAGCCTTAATCCTCAGTCCGCCAACGTTTGGTATAACAAAGGCCTGTGCCTCTATGCACTTGGCGATGTCAATGAGGCCTTAGCCTGTATGCGTCGAGCGGCCCAGATTAACGCCCACGATGCGCAAGCCCTCTACTATATCGGTGCCTACGAGTACGAACTCGGTCACGCCGCTGAGGCCCTGGAATCACTCAAGCGCTACGTCAGAGTGGCAACGCGCGAGGACGTCGAGCGGGTCAACGATGCCCAACGCAAAATCCAGGCACTCGGCAGGGCTCTCCCACATGAAGCACCCCAGGTTCAGTCACCGCAAGTGGGCTTTGACATAACCCGCGCCTCTTCAGGTCTGAGTGACGCCGTCATACCTACTGCCGGAGACCTACTACCTGCAGGCTACTCCATCGGCGGCAAGTTCGTCGTGCTGGAAACACTTGGCGCTGGCGGCTGCGGTGTAGTTTACCTCGTCATCTCAACGGAGTCGATGTCCGTGTGTGCCCTCAAGACGTTCAAGGACGAGTTCTTCAGAGACCCTGCGGTGCGGGAACGGTTCCGTCGCGAGGCGTTGGTCTGGGTACAACTGGAGCACCACCCGTTCTTGGTCCGCGCCGTTGGGGTAGAGGAGTTCTATGGCCGTCTCTACATTGCGATGGAATACGTCGCGCCGACCGACGGCATGAACTCGCTCGAGGACTACCTGCGGCGGTCCCCGCCGAGTCTGGAATCGAGCCTGCGCTGGGCTGCCCAATTTTGCTGTGGCATGGAGTACGCCTACGCCAAAGGTATCAGGGCGCACCGCGACGTCAAACCAGCCAACATCCTCATAAACAGGGAAGGAGCGGTTAAGATCGCGGACTTCGGTCTGGCGGCTGTGCTGCGACCGTCCGCAGGGCTGGTGGGAGGCCAGGCTACGCTAGTCACCCCCGGCGAACCCATGCTCACCGCGCAAGGAGCGGCGGGGGGGACCGTCACGCACATGCCGCCCGAGCAGTTCGTGGACGCCACCCTGTGTGACCAGCGCAGCGACATCTACGCCTTCGGCGTCGTGCTGTTCCAGATGGCGACGGCGGGTAGACTGCCGTTCATGGCCATCCCACAGCGGGACGGCTCGAAGAGCGAAAGGGATCGCTTTCTGTACGACATGCGGATGCTGCACGAGCGGGCGGCGGTCCCGACCATCGACACGCCGCTCCTCCCCATCATTCAACGCTGCCTGGCGAAACGCCCGGCCGACCGGTACCAGAGCATGCGTGCCCTGCGCACAGACCTGCAGGAGCTGCACAAGCGATTGACCGGCAGCGAGGTCCCCCTCCCCAAGGCGCCGGAGCCTAACTGCTGGGACTTGGAGATGCGCGCACACAGCCTGGCATCCTTGGGAAAAACAGAAGAGTCCGTGCAGTGCCTGAGCAAAGCCCTGCAACTCAACGCCCAGGACCCCACCCTCTTGAACGGCGCCGCCAACTGCTACATGCGGCTCAAGCGGTACGACAAGGTCATGCAGTGCAGTGACCGCGCCGTCCAGCTAGCCCCCAACTACTCCACGCCCTGGTGGATCAAGGGCGTGACGCTAGCGACGCTCAACCGGCATCAAGAGGCTATCAGGTGTTTCGACAGGGCACTCGCGTCAGACACGTGGGCACTGGCGGATGTGGTGATCGACGAGAAGGGCAGCACACTAAGGCCGGTCAAGGAGAGGGCCAGCGTTACCTGCCGTTCGAACGTGCTGGTCCACAAGGCCATCAGCCTGTTAAACCTGAAGCGCCCGGAGGAAGCTCTGGCGTGCATTGAGGAGGCCATCAGGACTCACCCCGAAAACGCTGTGGCGTGGGTGTACAAATCCGAATGCCTGGCGACAATGGGAAGGCAGCAGGAAGCACTCGAGTATATCGATCGTGCCATCAACATTCAACCAGAATACCCCAACGCTCACGTGGTTAAAGCCAACATTCTGTCGAACAGCGACAGGCATGCCGAGGCGCTGCAGTCCTGCGAGTGCGCGCTCATGCTTGCGCCCGACTATCCAGATGCGCTGGAAATTATGGGTCTTATTTTATGTCACCTGAAGCGGTGGGATAAGGCGGCGCAAGTACTTGACCAGGCGCTCGCCACCAACCAGAGCAACGCAGCGCTGTGGAGGGCGAGGGGCGACTGCTACACGGAGCACAAAGACCACCAGAGCGCATTGCGCTGCTACACCACCGCCGTGGAGCGGGATCCTGGGCTGGTTAACGCGTGGGCAGCGAAGGGGTTTAGCGAAATCGAACTGCAACGGTATGCAGACGCCGTGGCGAGTTACAGCTGCGCGCTTGATCTAAGGGCCAATGACTCAGCCCTGTGGCAGGGGAAAGGCGCAAGTTTACTCGAATCAGGGTACACCAACGACGCCGCACAGTGCTTCGACAACGCCCTCAAGTATGATGCGACGAATGCGCTGGCGTACGAAGGAAAGGCACTGACCCTCGTCACCCTGAAGCGCTACGTGGAGGCCATCCCCTTCTTCGACAAGGCTATTCAATACAAACCCAAGTCGGCGACGACGTGGCACCGAAAGGCAAACTGCTTGAATGCGCTGAAACGATCGTCCGAAGCCCTGGCCTGCGTTAATAGGGGACTCGAGCTGGATCCACATGACGAAATCTGCTGGGTCGTGAAAGGCCACACGATGATAG
This sequence comes from Chloroflexota bacterium, assembly GCA_021788625.1. Classification (GTDB taxonomy): domain Bacteria; phylum Chloroflexota; class Anaerolineae; order J036; family Brachytrichaceae; genus CAIXPS01. The sequence goes on along the minus strand of JAJYKL010000010.1, from coordinate 5,459 downwards.
ACATGGGGCGTTTGGGTGAGGCCGTCAGCTGTTATAACACCGCCCTAAATATTAATCCGCATTTTTCGGAAGCTTGGAGCGACAAGGGGCATGCCTTGCGTCTGTCGGGCGACATGCAGCAAGCACTGCTATGCTACGACAGGGCAATCAACCTGAACCCTAAGAACGCAATGGCTTGGCGGAACAAGGGCGTGTGTCTCGCCAAGATGAACCGTATGAATGAGGCGATTCAGTGTTACGACCAATCGCTATCAATCGAGCCTAAAGACGCCCAGACCTGGGAAAGCGAGGCGATCAGTTATGCCAGACTTGGCCAGCCAGCAGTGGCCATGCAGTACTACCAGAGATCGCTCGAGCTGAACCCGAACGATACGGAGACGTGGCGGAATAAAGGCGCCAGTCACGTGCGACTGAATGACTACCGTGGGGCACTCGCCTGCATGAACGAGATCATCCGCTTGGCCCCGCGGGACGCCCTGGCATGGTACCAGAAGGCCAGTCTCGAGGAGGCGCTGGGCGACGCCCTCTCCGCCTACATGTCCTTCAACAAGTTCATCGAGGTTGCACCGCCCACAATGGCCGAACAGGTGCAACAAGTGCGCCATCACCTTCACGGTCGGTGAGCGATGGGAAATCCTGAACCGAGCGCCCTTGCGGCGTGGAGCATCGGGGCCGAAGAGGCTCGCGCACTGGGCCACGAGAACATCGAGCCGGAGCATGTCTTCATCGGCATTTGCAGCCTCGAGAAATTGCTGCCATTCACGGACGACGTCCCACTGGCCGCTGCCCTGCGCGCCGACGTCGGCGCCTTAGCAGCAGCACTCAGCCCCTATCACACTGACGCGGCCACCCTACGCCGGCTAGTGCGCCGGCGGATAGGACGCGGTGGTGTTGCCCACTCGGATAACGACGTGATGCACAGGAGCCCAGCCTGCAGGGACGTGTTTGCGAAGGCCGCGAGCCTTGCGGGGACGTCCGACGTCTCGTGCCTACACCTCCTGGCGGCACTCCTGGACCAGCGACGAGCCATCATCACAGACGCACTAGAGGAGGTGGGCTTGATGCCGGCGGCATTGAGGAGCGCCATCCTCCCTACGCGTAGCGAGCGAACGGGCGGCGGCGCGGCAGTGTCCGAAGACACACTGCTACTGTCACGCTACGGGCGTGACCTCACAAGGGAGGCCAAGGCGGGTAGGTTGGGTCCGTTTGTCGGACGGGACCAGGAGGTGCTCCAGGTCGTACAGACCCTCGCCCGCCAGACGAAAAACAACCCCGTACTGATCGGTGAGGCCGGCGTCGGGAAGACGGCGGTCGTTGAGATGCTGGCCGTCCGCATCGCTGACGGGCATGTCCCGCAGGTGCTCGCGGGGAAGCGCATCGTCGAACTCAACCTGGGTGCACTACTCGGCGGTTCCAAGTACAGGGGCGAGTTTGAGGAGAGGCTGACCCGCATCATCGCCGAGGTTCGGGCGCACCCTGACGTAGTCCTCTTTATTGACGAGATCCACAATCTGGTGGGTGCTGGTAGGGTCGAGGGCGGGGCGCTCGACGCCGCCAACCTCATCAAGCCGGCACTTGCCCGCGGGGAGTTCCACTGTGTCGGAGCCACCACAATCAGCGAATACCGCCGGCACATCGAATCGGACCCGGCGCTGGAGCGCCGCTTCGACAAGATACTAATAAATGAGCCCAGTCCCGCGGAGACCGTAAAGATACTCAAAGGCTTGCGGTCGAAGCTGGAAGAGCACCACGGCGTGCGGTTTACGGACCAGGCACTCGAGGCGGCGGTCGCGTTATCAGTCCGGTTCAACCCGGAGCACCAGCTGCCTGACAAGGCTATCGACCTGATCGATACAGCCGGAGCTCGTATGCAGGTGCCAGACCTCCAAGCGACTCTCACCTCACCCGCAGACGTAGATGCGACACTGGAGAAGGCGCCCAACGTCACCACATTGGACATCGCGCAGGTTCTCGCCGTAAAGATGAGCCTACCCCTTGAGATCATCACCGGGCAGTTGGACGGAATTAAGCCCCGGCTCCTCGGCCTAAAACCATATCTCAGTCAGCGGATCATCGGCCAGGACACGGCGGTCGAGCAGGTGTGCGACCGAATTCGCCTGGCGGAAGCCGGGTTGAGCCAACGGCGTGGGCCACTCGCCGTATTTCTCTTCATAGGCCCCAGCGGCGTAGGCAAGACCGCACTGGCCAAGTCTCTCGCCGCTTTCCTGTTCGGTGACGAATCGGACATGATCAGGCTGGACATGTCCGAATACATGGAGGAGCATAGCCCCGCGAAGCTCATCGGCTCACCGCCTGGCTACATCGGGTACGGTGAAGAGGGGCAGTTGACGAGCAAGCTGCGGACGAAGCCGTACTCGGTGGTGCTGCTTGACGAGGTAGAGAAAGCTCATCGCAGGGTTTTCGACCTGTTCTTGCAGGTATTTGACGACGGCCGCCTCACCGACGCCAGAGGGCGAACGGTAGACGCCCGCAGCGCCATCTTCATCATGACGTCTAACATCGGGTCAGACAGGCCAATGGGTTTGGGGCCACACCGGGTTGATGATGGCCCGCTGTCACAGGACTCACTATGCGATCTGAGGAACCAGTTCCGCCCTGAATTCCTCAACCGGATCGATGAAGTGGTCTACTTCCGGCAGCTGGATCCGGAGAGTGTGGGTCAAATCGTGATGGAGATGGTTAGCGGATTGTCACAGACCTTAAGTACCCGTTACAGCGTGAATCTGCAGGTCGATGACTTGGCGGTTCGATATGTAGCCTCGGCAGGCTACAATCCCACCTACGGCGCCCGCGAACTGCGGCGAACCTTTGAACGGCTTGTTGAGACGCCCCTGGTCGACCTCGCATTATCAGGTCGACTACAGGAACACTCGGCGTGGCGAGTCCGCTTAACGAGCGAAGGCATAACCATAATGCCGGATAACGGAGAAGACCATAGTACCAGTGTCAATAATCTCATGTAGCAACGTAAGACAAGAATAACCGGCGGATGCCGTACACTCAGGTTCTGCGAGAGCGGAGTTCGGGCGGCGAAGCGGGGACCGTACGCGGCCGGAGATGGTCTGCACGTGCGCAAGTTATGTGAGGCCAGATACTGATGTCCGAGTGTTCGCAGTCTTCGCACACCTCACAGGGCAGGACGTCGATACAGTTCCATCGTTAACCGATGAGCCACATGATGGAGATGAACTCACCTTCGAACTCGACTGTATCCATAGACTTAACCGTATACCATGTGGACGGTCCAGCGCGCCGCGGTGCCGGTGGATGGCGAATTGACCAGTACCGTTACGAACCAGTATAGGACCCACGCGCTGTAGAAGGCCTATCTGCGACCCCACAGGTAACGGCCTGTACAGTCGCGTTCACCAGAGTCCAGTAATCATCGCGCCAAGGGTGAGACGACAACGGTCACCCCAGTTGTTGTGGCCGTTGTGTCCGCGCAGGTGCACGCCTCACGAACGCACCGGAGACCGTCGTCCATCAACAAGGATGGTCGAACTGAACATGATTCGTTTGTTATAACTTCTGCTTCGAGGACCGGTTGTAGCGCTACCCTTGAGATGGGAGGAGTCTTAACAGGTCGAATGGCAGGCTGTTGCGGGAACCCGAAGTTGATCGTGACCAGTTTGTCCTCCATCGGCTGCCGGAGCACCTCAAGTGCGCGCAGGTCGAACTCGGGGAACTCGTCGAGGAACACTCGGCCATGGTAGTAACGCTAGCTCATATGACTACTGCTACTTGTCCAGGAACAGCACGCCGCGGTGGGCCAGGGACACCTCGCTCGTTCGGGGCAGCTTGCCGCCCCCGATCAGCCCGGCATGGCTGATGGTGCGGGGCGCTAACGCGCGCCTTGAACGGCCGCGCCCAAACTGGCGGCGTGTCAGCCGGCAGCAGGTCCGCCACGCTGTAGATGCGCGTCACCTCCAGCGCCTCCTCGATGGTCAGGGCCGGCAGCGCCCGCGCCAGCAGCGTCTTGCCCGCGCCGGGACTGCCGCTCATAAGTGCGTTGTGCCCCCCGCTGGCCGCCACCTCCAGCGCACGCTTGGTCACCTCCTGCGCCTTGATCTCGGCAAAGTGGGTCACCGGCACCGTCGAAGCAGGGCGCGCAACACTAGACCAGGAGTTGAGGGCTGTCCACCGTGGGGCACCAGAATTTCTCGATGAACTCGACCACCAGCCGGGTGCCCTCGTCGTGGCTGACGTAGGGGCGCATGACCGGGTTGTACATCGTGTCGGTCAGGTCGCGCACCAGCGCCACGTCCACACCCCAGCGCACCATTTGCTTGATGGCGAAGCTGCGGTTCAGGACACACATGTTCGTGTGCACCCCCATGAGCAGTACCAGCTTTATGCCCCGCTGGCGCAACAGGCTGTAGACCTCGCGGCCGTCGTCGGAGATGGCATCGCGGTCCTGGTCGATCTCGATGGCGGGGTGCTGGCGGGTCCACGCCTTGTGGGGCGTGGTCTCGCCGGTGTCAGAGCCCTCGTCGCTGTCGTCGATGGGCAGGGGCGGGTCAGGGTGGTCGAGTGGCGCGGGCGGCTCGACGCGCGGCGCCGCCTGCGCGCGTAAGCGGGCGGGCGTGCCGGCATAAAACCCAACAGTCTCTGACGGCGCGTGGACGATCAGCGCGCCTTTTTCACGCGCGGCGCGCAGCACCTCGTTCATACGCGGCGCCATCGCGTCCACGCGCTCCGCAGCGCCGCGGCTCCAGTGGTTGTCCCACATGTCGCACACCACGACGGCCAACTCGCGCACCGGGATGACCCTCTCGGTAGTGGACGTCTCCCAGGTGTTGTGCCCGCCGGCGTCCTGGCGTAGCCGCTGCTCGCGCAGTTGCAGGTGAAGTAAGGGTGTTTCTGGCATAGTGCTCTCGACAGATGTGCCTCGGACATTTCCGCTGATGTTCAGCCGATTATAAGTAGCATGGCACCTCGTGGTACCCCAGGATGCGCGATGGATAACGCAGAGCGCACAGCGATAAAATGTTGAATTGCTGGCACCTGGTATTCGGGAATGGGCAGTTGATGTGAAGAGGTGAAAGCGACAAACGATGTTGGTTAGCGCAGTTCCCGTGTTACACGCGCTGAACGTCGACGCCACCGTCGAGTTCTACGAAAAGCAGCTTGGCTTTACAAAACGGCATCAGGATATGGAGGCGCCAACCTCTACCGGGATGCCGTGGAGATTCATTTCACGCAGCACGATGACAGATACCTTGCCGAGCACACCTCCTGCCGGATCAACGTGACCGACGTGGAGGGCCTGTATCGGGAATTCAAACCGAAAAGCGTGGTGCACCCAAAGGGTGATTTGCGAAACACGGCGTGGGGCACGAAGGAGTTCGGCGTCGTCGACATCAACGGCAATGCGATCACGTTCTATGAAAACGTCGAACAAGCCTGTTGAAGTGGAGCACACTTATGAGCTGGAAAAC